>NZ_CP046121.1:2849278-3165864 GCF_009707485.1 Nostocoides sp. HKS02
CGCGGTGTGGCGAGCCGTGCCGGGTTCGCTCCAGCTCGTGGCGAGGGTGGGTGGCGTTCCGGTCGGGGCCGCCGCCGGTGTCGCCCTCGACGGCGTCATGGGCGTCTACAACGTGGGCACCCTCGAGGCGGCCCGACGCCAGGGTGTCGGGCGCGCGACGACCGCGGCGTTGATGCGGATGGGGCGCGAGGCCGGCTGCCACAGCGCGATCCTCCACGCGAGCGAGCTGGGCTACCCGGTCTACGAAGGGCTCGGGTTCGAGCACGTCACCGACATCAGCCAGTACGTCTGGCTCCCCACCGCGACCTGACCCACCTGCACAGCCCGCGGCTCACCCCTGGGCGTCTCTGCAGCAAGCTCTGCTTGCAGACCTTGCTGCAGTCGGGACATGGAGCAACCTGTGCTCGCGGCAGGAACCTACGCAAGCAGAGGGTCCTGCCGCGATGGTTCGGGGCGGCCCGTGGCAGGTATGCCGCGTGGCTCAGACGAGGCCGCGGCGGGCGGCCTGCACCCCCGCCTGGAACCGGGTGCCGGCGCCCACCTGGTCCATGAGCGCGCGCACCCGACGCTCGACGGTGCGCTGCGACACCCCCGTCTGCCGGGCGATGGTCGCGTCGGTGGCCCCGGCCGCGAGCAGGCCGAGGATGGTCTGGTCGCGGCGGTCGGAGGCCGTACGACCCGCCCGGTGCAAGGGTGATCCGAGGTTCCAGAGGTGGTCGTAGAGCGCGATGAGAGCGATGACCAGCGAGCGTGACCGGACCAGCGCGGATCCGAACCCCGCCGGGTCGAAGGCGCTGACGTCCACCACCGCTGCGGTGTCGTCGACGATGACCGCCGAGAACGGCACGGCTGTGGTGAAGCGGAACCGCTCGCCGCCGCGCTCGCGCGCCTCGAGCACCCGGAGCGCCCCCTCGAGCTCGAGGACCTGGGTGTCGTAGACCGTCGTCATCGTGAGGATGGCACCGCCCGCGCCCCGGGTGGGTTCCTCGTGGCTGTGCTGGGGGCTGTCGAAGATGGCCCGGGTCCGCGGCGACAGGGACCGAAAGGTGCGGACGGACTCCTTGCCGGAGGCGATCATCTCTGCGGTCACCGGCCCGATCTCGTCGAAGGAGCCGAGGATCCGGATGGCGCCCGTGTCCGGGACGGCCGAGGCACTCCGGGCCTGGAAGTACACCTGGGCGAGCTCGTGCGCGGCCGAGCGGGCCTGGCGGGCCCGGCGTTCGAACGCCGAGGCGAGCACCGGCAGGGAGATGTCAGGCGAGATGACGTCGATCGCGCCGCCGGGGCCCAACCGGACAAGGCCCTGAGCGGCCAGCATCTCCAGGGCGCGGTCCACGACCTCGGCGTGCATCCCCTGCGCGATGAGCAGGGATCTGGATGGTTCCGGGTGCTGCACGGCGGCGAGGTAGGCGCGCGTGAGGAGGGCCTCGGTCTCGGGGTCGACGCCCTCTATGGGGAGTCGTCCCTCGGGTTCGGGCATCTCCCGACTTCTCTCTGTGGAGCGGGTCGAACCGTCTGGGGATCGGCGTCCGACTGGGCCCATCGTGGCGCGTTGGCGAATCCCCGTCAATGACGCACTTCCGCCACGTCGGGGCTTTACCGTGGGGGCCCTCATGGTCCACTCTTGAGCCAGTCGACCTAGTCGACCCGCGTGCTGTGTCGCAGGTTCCCCCGCCAGGCGACCGCACGTCGGCCGCGCGGCGTCCCCGGGAGATGTCCCCCCTGCCTCCCCGGGACGCCGCGCACTCGTCTCAGCCCGAGTGAATACCCTGATCCCGTGAAGATTCTCGTCGTCGGGTCAGGCGCCCGCGAGCACGCCCTCGTCAAGTCCCTCGCCGCGGATGCCCAGGTGGACGCCGTCATCGCCGCCCCGGGCAACCCGGGGATGGACGCCATCGCGCTCTGCGAGACCCTCCCGGCGGGCCCCCTCGACGGGGCCGGGATCGTCGAGCTGGCGCAGCGCCACGGCGTCGACCTCGTGGTGATCGGGCCCGAGGCCCCTCTCGTCGCGGGGGTGGCCGACGCGGTGCGCGCGGCCGGCGTGCCGGTGTTCGGGCCCTCGGCCGCGGCCGCCCGGCTCGAGGGCAGCAAGGCCTTTGCCAAGGAGGTCATGGCAGCCGCCGACGTGCCCACCGCCATGGCCCATGTCTGCACGACCATCGAGCAGGTCGCCTCGGCCCTCGACGCGCTGGGCGCTCCGCACGTGGTCAAGGATGACGGGCTGGCCGCTGGCAAGGGGGTCGTCGTGACCGAGGACCGCGACGAGGCCCTCGAGCATGCGCGCGCCTGTCTGGCCAAGGAGGGCAGCCGCGTCGTCGTCGAGGAGTTCCTCGACGGCCCTGAGATCTCGCTTGTTCTGCGTCTGTGACGGCACGACCGTGGTGCCACTCGCTCCGGCCCAGGACTTCAAACGGGTGGGTGACGGCGATGTCGGCCCCAACACCGGTGGCATGGGCGCGTACTCGCCGCTCGACTGGGCCCCCGCCTCGCTGGTCGACGAGCTGGTCGTGCGCGTCGCCCAGCCGACGGTCGACGAGATGCGGCGCCGGGGCACGCCGTTCGTCGGGCTCCTCTTCATCGGCCTCGCGGTCACCGCTCGGGGCCCCCGGGTCATCGAGTTCAACGCCCGCTTCGGCGACCCCGAGACCCAGGTGGTCCTGGCCCGTCTCAAGTCGCCCCTCGGCGCGCTGCTGCTCGCCGCCGCGACCGGCACGCTCGACCAGGTGGACGCCCTGCGGTGGTCCAGCCAGCACGCGGTCACGGTGGTGGTGGCCTCGGCCAACTACCCCGGCACGCCGCGCACCGGTGACCCGATCACCGGGGTCGACGAAGCGACCGACGTGCCCACGGCATACGTGCTCCACGCGGGCACGGCCCGCGACCCCGACGGCACCCTCGTGTCGGCGGGCGGTCGCGTGCTCTCGGTGGTGGCTCTCGGCGACAGCCTCACCCAGGCACGGGAACGCGTCTACGAGGCCGTCGACCACATCGGTCTCGAGGGCGCGCACCATCGCTCGGACATCGCCCTGGCCGCCCAACAGGACGAGCTGCACGTCGGTTAGGCCGCGTCGAGCCGACACCACCCCAGGCCACCTCGGCTGGAAGGATGTGCGCCATGACGTCCTCCCAGCCGCTTGAGCTGCCCGGCTACGCCCGCGTCTACTCCGGAAAGGTGCGCGACCTCTACGCGCCGCTCGACGAGTCCGGCAAGACCCGTGACGACCTCCTGCTGCTCGTCGCCAGCGACCGGCTGTCGGCCTACGACTACGTGCTCGACTCGCCGATCCCGGACAAGGGCGCGGTCCTGACCCAGCTGTCCCTGTGGTGGTTCGAGCAGCTGGCCGACCTCGTGCCCAACCACGTCGTCTCTACCGAGGTCCCTGCGGCGGTGGCCGGTCGCGCGGTCCTCGTGCGGCGCCTCGAGATGCTGCCGGTGGAGTGCGTGGCGCGGGCCTACCTCACCGGGGGCGGCCTGAGCGAGTACGTCGCCGACGGCCACGTGAGCGGTGTTGCGCTGCCGCCCGGGCTCGTCGACGGTTCGCGCCTGCCCGAGCCGGTCTTCACCCCCTCGACCAAGGCGCCGCTGGGTGAGCACGACCAGCCGATGCCGTATGCCGACGTGGAGCGTGCCGTGGGCGCCGAACGGGCCGCCCAGGTCCGAGACCTCACGACGGCGATCCTGGCCCGGGGCAACGAGATCGCGGCGGAGCGAGGCATCCTCATCGCCGACACCAAGGTCGAGTTCGGGCTCGCGGGGGACGACGTGGTGCTGGCCGACGAGGTGCTGACCCCCGACTCGTCGCGGTTCTGGCCGGCCGATCTCTGGGAGCCCGGGCACCCGCAGCCGTCGTACGACAAGCAGTTCGTCCGCGACTGGCTGACCTCGCCGGCGAGTGGGTGGGACCGTGCCTCTGGCGAGGCTCCGCCCGCGTTGCCCGAGGACGTCGTGGCTCAGACGCGGTCCAAGTACGTCGAGGCATACGAGCGCCTGACCGGGCGCAGCTTCGCTTCCTAGGCGCCGAGCGACGGTTCGGCGAGGGGGGTGAGCAGCGCCAGGGGGATCGTGCGATTCCCCTTGGTGCTGTAGTCCGCGAAGAACGGAGCGCGAGCGACCACGACGTCGCGCCAGACGTCGTCCCGCTCGGTGCCGAGCAGCTCGCGGACCCCGACCCGGAACTGTCGACGGCCAAGCTGGACCGTGGCCGCAGGGGTCTTCCGCAGGTTCTTGAACCATTGCGGCTCCTGGGGCATCCCTCCGGCGGAACCGGCCACCACGTAACCGCCGGCATGCTCGAAGCAGCTCACCGCGCTCGTGTGGGGCTGGCCGGTCCTGCGGCCCGGGACGGTGAGGAGAATGATCGGCAGCCCCTTGACCGTGCCCCCGATCCGGCCTCCCGACGCCTTGTACAGCGACACCATCATGCTGGCGCCGGCCTTCATGGCCGCCTTCATCACCGGGTTCATGGGGTCCTCCTTGGTGCCGCGTCCCATCTCGGACGGTCCTCCCCGCCCCGAGCGGTGTCAACGGGCCGGACCGCGCGGCATACCCACCGGCGGGCGCGGATAGACTGCGGACGCTTCCCTCCCGCGCGAGCGCAGGTACCAACTCCAGCAGACACGGAGACACCCGAATGGGCCACGTCGTCATTGACGTCATGTTGAAGCCAGAGATCCTCGACCCGCAGGGACAGGCCGTCAACGGCGCCCTTCCCCGGCTCGGGTTCGAGCAGTTCACCGACGTGAGGCAGGGCAAGCGCTTCGTCCTGACCGTCGACGGTGACGTCACCGACGAGCACCTGGCTGCCGCCGCGGAGGCGGCGGAGAAGCTGCTGTCGAACCCGGTGATCGAGGACGTTGTCTCTGTCCGCGCAGAGGACCGCGACCAGTGAAGATCGGGGTGGTGACCTTCCCCGGGTCGCTGGACGACCGCGATGCGGCTCGGGCCGTGCGCGCCGTCGGCGCTGAGGCGGTCAGCCTCTGGCACGGTGACGCAGACCTCAAGGGCGTCGATGCCGTGATCCTGCCTGGCGGGTTCTCCTACGGCGACTACCTGCGCTGCGGTGCGATCGCCCGGTTCGCGCCGGTCATGGACGCCCTCGTCCCGGCGGCCCGCGGCGGCCTGCCCGTGCTCGGCATCTGCAATGGCTTCCAGGTCCTCTGCGAGAGCCACCTGCTGCCAGGTGCGCTGATCCGCAACGACCACCGCAAGTTCAACTGTGTCGACCAGCGCCTTGTCGTCGAGAACAACCAGACCGCCTGGACCGGTGACTTCGAGACCGGCCAGGAGATCACCATCGTGCTCAAGAACGGCGAGGGCGGCTTCGTCGCCGACGACCGCACGCTCGACGAGCTCGAGGGCGAGGGCCGGGTGGTGTTCCGGTATGCCGGTGACAACCCCAACGGCTCCTACCGCGCCATCGCGGGCATCACCAACGAGAGCGGCACCATCGTCGGCCTCATGCCCCACCCGGAGCACGCCATCGAGCCGGGCTACGGCCCCTCGACCGACGGGCTCCCGTTCTTCACCTCCGTCCTGAAGCAGGTGGCAAACGCGTGACCGCACAGATCGAGCGGCCCGGTGTCGACACCGTCGGCCGCGCCGCCCAGACGCCTGACGTCGAGCAACCGTGGGTCGAGCTCGGCCTCAAGACCGACGAGTACGACCGCATCCGCGAGATCCTCGACCGTCGTCCGACGAGCGCCGAGCTCGCGATGTACTCGGTGATGTGGTCCGAGCACTGCTCCTACAAGTCGAGCAAGGTGCACTTCTCCCTCTGGGGCGAGAACACCACCGACGAGATGCGCGAGAAGCTCCTCGTCGGCATCGGCGAGAACGCTGGCGTCGTCGACATCGGCGACGGGTGGGCGGTCACCTTCAAGGTCGAGTCGCACAACCACCCGTCCTACGTCGAGCCCTACCAGGGCGCCGCGACCGGGGTCGGCGGCATCATCCGCGACATCATGTCGATGGGCGCGCGCCCGATCGCGATCATGGACCCGTTGCGGTTCGGCAACCTCAACCACCCCGACACCCAACGCGTGCTGCCGGGTGTCGTCGCCGGCGTGGGTGGCTACGGCAACTGCATCGGCCTGCCCAACATCGGCGGCGAGGTCGTGTTCGACGACTGCTACCAGGGCAACCCGCTCGTCAACGCCCTGTGCGTCGGTGCGATGCGCATCGAGGACATCCACCTCGCCAAGGCGTCCGGTGTCGGAAACAAGGTGATCCTGTTCGGGGCCAAGACCGGTGGCGACGGCATCGGCGGCGTCTCCGTGCTGGCCTCCGAGACCTTTGACGAGGGTGGTCCGACCAAGCGCCCGGCGGTGCAGGTGGGCGACCCGTTCGCCGAGAAGGTGCTCATCGAGTGCTGCCTGGACCTGTATGCCGCGCACGTGGTCGACGGCATCCAGGACCTCGGCGGGGCTGGGCTCTCGTGCGCCACTAGCGAGCTCGCCTCCAACGGCGACGGCGGCATGCAGATCGAGCTCGACCGCGTTCCACTGCGCGACGCCTCACTGCGGCCCGAGGAGATCCTCATGTCGGAGTCCCAGGAGCGGATGATGGCGGTCGTCGCACCCGAGCACCTCGACGAGTTCCTGGCGATCACCGACCGCTGGGACGTCGAGGCCACCGTGCTCGGCGAGGTCACCGACGGCGACCACCTCGTCATCACCTGGCACGGCGAGGTCATCGTCGACGTGCCCCCGCGTTCGGTGGCCCACGAGGGCCCGACCTACCACCGCCCGCTGGAGCGGCCGGCATACCTCGACGCGTTGCAGGCCGACGTCCCTGACACCTTGGCGCGTCCTCAGGACGGCGCCGGGTTCCGCGCCGACCTGCTCACCCTGCTCGCCTCGCCCAACCTGTGCGACAAGTCGTGGGTCACCGACCAGTACGACCGCTACGTGCTCGGCAACACCGCGCTCGCGATGCCGGACGACGCGGGCGTCGTCCGCGTCGACGAGGAGACCGGGCGCGGCGTCGCCGTCTCGACCGACTGCAACGGCCGGTTCGCCAAGCTCGACCCGTATGCCGGTGCGCAGCTCGCGCTGGCCGAGTCCTACCGCAACGTCGCGACCGCCGGCGCCACACCCCTGGCCGTCACCGACTGCCTCAACTTCGGGTCGCCGGAGGACCCGGGCGTCATGTGGCAGTTCCGTGAGGCCGTGCGCGGCATCGCCGAGGGCTGCAAGACCCTGGGCATCCCGGTGACCGGCGGCAACGTGTCGTTCTACAACCAGACCGGTGACGTCGCGATCCACCCGACCCCGGTCATCGGCGTGCTCGGCGTCATGGACGACGTCGCCCGCCGGACCCCGTCGGGCTGGAAGACGCCCGGCCAGGTCATCTACCTCCTCGGCGCCACGCGCACCGAGCTGGCTGGCGGCGAGTGGGCGAACGTCGTGCACGGTCACCTCGGCGGCCTGCCCCCGGTGGTCGACCTTGCCGCGGAGCAGCTCCTCGCCGACATCCTCGTCAACGCCAGCCGCGACGGCCTGGTCGACGCCGCCCACGACCTGTCCGACGGGGGCCTGGCCATCGCCCTGGCCGAGGCGACGATGCGGCACGGAGTCGGGGCGCGGATCTGGCTCGATGCCGTGTGCGAGCGCGACGGAATCGACCCGTTCACGGCGTTGTTCAGCGAGTCGACAGCCAGGGCGATCGTCGCCGTGCCGCGCTCTGAGGAGGTGCGGTTCACCGACATGTGCACCGCCCGCGGCCAGGTGCACGCGCGGATCGGCGTGGTCGACGACGAGACCGACGGCCTCGACGTGCAGGGTCACTTCTCGGTCGCCCTCGAGGACCTGCGCGAGGCGCACACCCGAACCCTCCCTGCGGTGTTCGGCCGGTAGCCGTGGCGGTCAGCACAGAAGCGACGAGGGGTTCGGAGTTCTCGCCGCAGGATCTCGCCCGTCGACGGGCGATCGACGAGTACGGCGTGGTGGGCTGGGCCCCCGAGCCCAACCTCCAGGGGTTGGTCGAGCTGGCCGCTCGGCTCTGCGACGTCCCCACCGCCGTCATCAACATCATCGACGAACGCCTCCAGCACCAGGTCGCGGCGGTCGGCTTCGCGCCCGACGTGTGTGCGCGGGAGGATTCCATGTGCGCCCGGGTCATCGAGAGGCCGCAGAACGTCGTCGTCCCCGACGCCCGGCTCGATCCCCGCTTTGCCACCAACCCGTTCGTCACCGGTGAGATCGCGACCGTCCGCTTCTATGCATCGAGCCCGCTCGTCACGCCGGCGGGCGTCGTCATCGGCACCCTCTGCGTCTTCGACGAGGTCCCCCGCCAGCTCACCCCGACCGCGGCCGGGGGGCTGGAGGTGCTCGCGGGCCAGATCATCGACGTCCTGGAGCTGCGCCGAATCACCGCCGAGCTGAAGCGTTCCAACGAGCAGCTCTCGCACTTCGCCGCCCAGGTCAGCCACGACCTGCGCAACCCGCTCGCGGCCTTGGCGGGTTTCCTCGAGATCACGGCGGACTCCCCGGAGATGGTCCAGGCGCCCGAGGCCAGCCGCGCCCTGGCCCGCGCCGAGTCCAGCGTGCGCCGGATGCAATCGATGGTCTCCGACCTGCTCGACTTCGCCAGCATCGGTGGTCGGGTGGCCCGGTTGCCGGTCGACCTCCAGGAGCAGGCGCGGGCGGTCGTCGAGGACCTCTGCTCAGACGACGCCGAAGCCCGCAGCGCCGTCGAGGTGAGCGGCCTGCCGATGGTGCCTGGCGATCGCACGCTGCTCCGCGTGCTCCTGCAGAACCTCGTCGCCAACGCCCTGAAGTTCAGCCGGTCACGGTCGGGTGGGGTGCGGGTGACGGTGTCGGCGTCGCGGGTCGCTGGTGGCTGGCGGATCGCCGTGGACGACAACGGTCCGGGAGTTCCGCCGGCCGACCGGGAGCGCGTCTTCAGGCTGCTCGAGCGTGGCACCCGTCCCGACGTCGAGGGCTGGGGCATCGGCCTGAGCACCTGCCAGCGGATCGTCGAGGCCCACGGCGGTCGCATCGGGATCGATGACTCACCCCTCGGAGGGGCCAGCGTCTGGGCAGTCCTTCCTGACTGACCGACTGCCCGGACGACTGCCCTGACTACTGCCCGGACGACTGCCCTGACTACTGGCCTGACGGCGTCGAACGGCCCGGTCGCGCTACCCCCTGCGCGGCCGGGCCGTTCGTCCCCTGTGTTTCCCCGACTGTGACAGTAGGCCGGGTGCTGGCCAGTCGTACATGGGTAGAAGTACCCATTTTCGGCATGGCCCGGAGGGGCTAGTCACCGGAATGTCCGGTCGTGCGACGATTCCGGGTATGCCGCCGCGCCGCCGAGTTCCCGTCGCCGAGGGCGCTGCCGCAGTGCGGCGATGGCGTGAGGGTCCGACCTCGGTCGAGCGGCCGATCCTGGCCGCCGCCGTGCGGTACACCCTCGAAGAGCTCGCCACGGTGGCGCCGGGTCGCAGCGTGGAGGTGCGGGTGCCGCCGTTCGGGGCGGTGCAGTGCGTCGAGGGCACCACCCACACCCGCGGCACCCCGCCCAACGTGGTCGAGACGGACGCCCAGACCTGGCTCGCCGTGGCGACGGGGCAGCTCGGCTGGCAGGCGGCCTGGGAGGCCGGCTCGCTACGGGTGAGCGGCCACCGGGCAGACCTCACGGCATACCTGCCTCTGGTCTGAGTGCCGGTCTGAGTGGGGTCCGAGCGGCCGGCTGAGCGGTCGCGCAGGTCTCACTCGCCGGGGTAGCGCACCCCGACCTGTGCGCGGACCTGGTCGAGAGCGGTCATGATCGCCACCGTCTCGTCGAGTGGCATGAGCGGTGACTCGAGCTCGCCCGCCACGACCCGTCGCGCCACCTCGGCCGCCTGGAAGTGCAGGCCGTGGTCACGGTCACGCGGTTCGAACCGGTCGAGCTCGGAGCCGTCGGTGTCGACCAGTCTGATGGCGGCGCCGGCACTGTAGAAGTCGCCGTCGAGCTCGAGGCGCGCTTCGGTGCCGCTGATCGAGGCGGTCGTGGGGGTCTTGGCGAGCATGGTCGTGCCGAGCAGGCCGAGACCACCGTTCGTCGCCGTGACGGTGATGGCGTCCTGGGCGTCGACGCCGAGCTCGGTCAGCTGGCCGGTGGCGCTGACCGATTCGAACCCCCCGAAGACCAGGTGGGCGAACGACACCGGATAGATGCCCAGGTCGAGCAGCGCCCCACCCGCGAGCTCGGGCTGGGCCAACCGCGCCGGGCCGCCCGGATGCAGCCGCTGGCCGTGGTCGGCCAGCACGGTGTGGACCTCGCCGAGGAGGCCCTGCTCGAGGCACTGCCGCACGACGTCGATGCGCGGCTGGAACCGCGTCCACATCGCCTCCATGGCGAACACGCCAGCGGCCCTGGCGGCATCCACCACCGAGCTCGCCTCGGCGGCGTTGCGGGTGAAGGCCTTCTCGACGAGCACGGGCTTACCGGCCTCGATCGCGAGCAGCGCCAGCGCTTGGTGCTCGGAGTGCGGTGAGGCGATGTAGACCACGTCCACGTCCGGGTCCGCGACGGCCGCGGCATACGAGCCGTATGCCGTCCTGACCCCGAACTCCCGCGCGAACGCCTCGGCGCGGGGCAGGCTCCGGGAGCCGACCGCCTGGAGCTGCTGACCGGTCCTCGCCCGCAGGGCGGACGCGAACGCGTGGGCGATGCCGCCCGGAGCGAGGATGCCCCAGCGCAGGGCCGGAGCACTCGCGGGGTCGGGCGTGCGCGGTGCGGGGAGTGAGAGGGCCACGGGCCCATCCTGCCGGTCGGTTACCGCAGCCGCCATTGGCCGGCCGGGGTCGGCGGCGGGGGAGAGGGCCGCGCGTCGTGGTCGGTGAACGGGGCGGCAGACCCCAGCGCGCGCGTGAGGGCGGTCCCGTCCAGGACCCGACTGGGGAACGGCGCCTTCGCGACCTGCCGCACGATCTCGGCGACAGGCAGCGGGACGCGCGACCCGACGAGCACGAGGTTGCCGAACCGGCGTCGCTTCCAGATGTCGACCTCGGCGACGGCGAGGGTGTGGGGCAGCTCGCTGGCCAGGGCGGCGTGGACGCGGGCCACGTGGCGGTGGTCCGGCTCGTCGGCGGCGTTCATGAGCACCACCCCGTCCTCGTGCAGGACCCGGGCGACGTCGGCGAACCATTCGGTGGTGGTGAGGTTCGCGGGCACCTGGCTGTCGGCGTACGCGTCCACGACGACTACCGCGGCGCTGTCGTCCTTGAGGGCGGCGACTCCCTGGCGCCCGGGCTGCGGCCGGACCCGGATCCGGTGTCCGCGTGGCAGGGGGAGCACCTGGCGCACCCGCTCGGTGAGGGCGGCGTCGGGTTCCAGGACGATCTGGGGCGACCCCGGCCGGGTGTGGTGGACGTACCGCGGCAGTGTCATGGCCGCGCCCCCCACGTGGGTCACCGCCAGGGGCCCTGTCCCGAGCGCGTCCAGGACGGCCGCGAGGTGCTGGACGTAGCCGAAGACGAGCAGTTCCGGGTCGCCCGGATGAACGTACGACTGGGGGTAGCCGTCGATGCTCACGGTGGTGCCGCCGTGAGCATCGGTCTCGACCTCGAACACGGCGGGCTGGCTCAGGGGCGCAGCAGGGACTTGATCGCCCGCCGCTCGTCCATGGCGGCATACGCCTCGGCCACCTCGGCGAGCGGCAGGTCGAGGTCGAAGACGGCACCGGGGTTGATGCTGCCGTCGAGGACGTCGTCACGCAGCTGCGGCAGGTACTGGCGGGCCGGGGCGATGCCGCCCGCGATGCCGACGTTGCGGGCGAACAGGTCCCGGACCGGGTACTCGATGCCGTGGGGGACGCCGACGTAGCCGACGGTGGCGCCAGGCCGGGCGGCGGCGATCGCGGTCTGCATCGACTCGTTGGTGCCGACGCACTCCAGCACGGCGTCCGCACCGACCCCGGCGGTGAGCTCGAGGACGGCCGCGACGGCCTCGTCCCCACGAACCTCGACGATGTCGGTCGCGCCGAACTCGCGGGCGATCCGCTGCCGGGGCTCGTGCCGCGACATCGCGATGACGCGCTCGGCGCCCAGGCGCTGGGCCGCGAGGACCCCGCTCAGGCCGACAGCCCCGTCGCCCACGACCACGACGGTGTCACCCTCCTGGACCCCGGCGGCCACCGCGGCGTGCCAGCCGGTGCCCATCACGTCGGACAGCGTCAGCAGGCTCGGCACCATGGCGTCGTCGGGCACCTCGCGGGTGGACACCAACGTGCCGTCGGCGAGGGGCACGCGGACGTACTCGCCCTGGCCGCCGTCGACCATCGCGCCGTCGCGGTCGTGGCCGCCCCAGAAGCCGCCGTGGTCGCAGCGGGACTGGATGCCGACGCGGCAGTGCGGGCAGGTGTTGTCGGAGTACATGAAGGGGGCGATGACGAAGTCGCCCGGGCGCACGCTGCGGACCTCGGCACCGACCTCTTCGACGATGCCGACGAACTCGTGACCGATCCGCGCGGCATGGGTGACCTCGTTGATGCCGCGGTACGGCCAGAGGTCGCTGCCGCAGACACAGGCTGCCGTGACGCGGACGATGGCGTCGGTCGGGGCGACGAGCCGCGGGTCGGGCACGTCTTCGATGCGGATGTCGCGGGGGGCGTGGAGGATCGTGGCCTTCATGGGCCCCAGCCTTTCACGGGCGGTGGGGCGCGGTCGTCCGTGGGCGGCACGGCATACGCTCGCGGCATGCGTTTCGGCATCACGATCCTGCCCGAGCACCGCTGGCCCGAGGCGGCTCCCCGATGGCGACGGGCCGAGGAGCTGGGCTTCGACCACGCCTGGACCTACGACCACCTGGTCTGGGCGGGGCTTCCGGACTCGCCGTGGTTCGGTGCACTGCCCACGCTGATCGCCGCGGCGATGGTGACGTCGACGATCCAGCTCGGCACCTTCGTCAGCTCGCCCAACTACCGGCACCCGTACCTGTTCCTGCGCGACCTGCTGGCAGTGGACGACATCTCCGGCGGGCGGTTGATCTGCGGCCTCGGCACCGGCGGCGACCTGGACTCGGGGGTCCTCGGCGACGACCTGCCGCTCAAGGCACGGGTGGACCGGTTCCACGAGTTCGTGGGGCTGCTCGACCGGCTGTTCCGCGAGGACCACGTCGACCATGACGGCGCGCACTACCGCACCGTGAACGCCCGCACCCTGCCCGGCCCCCTGCGCCCACCGCACCCGCCGTTCGTCATCGCCGCGAACGGGCCGCGCGTGCTGCGGCTCGCGGCGGCATACGGGCAGGGGTGGGTCACCTTCGGCACGGGCGGGGCCACGCTCGAGGAGTGGTGGGACGGCGTGGCCGAGCTCAGCCGCCGGCTCGACGCGGCTGAGGCAGAGGCGCAGCGTCCGCAGCCGCTCCGCCGCTACCTGTCCCTCGACGGCTCACCCCGGTTCTCGCTCGAGAGCGTCGGCCTGTTCGAGGAGCTCGTGGGGCGTGCGGCGGCCTTGGGCTTCACCGACGTGGTGTCCCACTGGCCGCGCCCCGACGGGGTGTATGCCGGCCGCGAGGCGATCCTCGACGAGGTCGCCTCGCGGCTCGACGACTGGCGCTGACGCCTGGTTGTGACGCCTGCGCGGACGCCTGCGCTCGTCGGCTAGGAGAAGCTGAACAGCGCGATCGGCGCGCTGGTCGGGGCTGGGGATCCGCCGGTCGGCTCCACCGTGATCCCGGCAGCGATGGCCTTGCTGGCATCGCCCTCGAGCGGCATCGTCAGGGTCGGCCTGGCGTCATGGGGCATCAGTCCCGCCGACACCATGCCCTTGCCCGGGAACTCCAGCCAGAGCTGGTAGTCCTTCCCGAGCGGGGCCGCCGGCATGTTGTCGGCGATGATGACCGCCTTGCCGAGCGACACGCTGCGCACGATCGTGGCGCGGGCGCTGCCGATCGTCTTCTGCAGGCGTTGGGCGTCGTCGGCGCGGAGCACCTGTTCGGTGGCGGTGAGCTGCGTGCGGCCTGCTCCCGTGTGCCACGGGCTCCACGCGAGGCCACCGATGCCGAGGACGACCGCGGCTGCCGCGGCGAGCAGCCAGGGCACCCGTGGACGCCGGGACCGCAGGGGCACGACGACCGAGGTGGCGTCGACGGCAGGCGGGGCGACGGGGGGTTCGAGCGGGGGCAGCGGGCGGACCGTGGTGATGGCCGCGAGCACCGAGGCCCGCAGGGCCGGCGGTGGCTGCGTCGCGCTGAGCGCGGACAGGTTGGTCGCCGTCGCCCGAAGGCTGGCCACCTCGGCCTGGCACTCAGGGCACTGGGCCAGGTGCTGCTCGAACGCCATGCGCTCCTCGGGGTCGAGGGCGTCGACGGCATACGCACCGGACAGGCCGTGGATGTCGGCGTTCATGGGTTCACCCCCAGGGTGTCTCGCAGTCGGATCAAGCCGTCGCGGATGCGGGTCTTGGCGGTGCCGAGCGGCACGCCCAGCAGCCCGGCCACCTCGGTGTGGGTGTAGCCCCCGAAGTAGGCCAGCTCGACGGCGCCGCGTTGGGTCTCGGTCAGGGAGTCGAGTGCGTGGCGCACGCGTTGGGCATCCAGACGACGTTCGACGGTGTCGGAGGTGACGTCGTAGTCGCGGTCGCGGTTTCGGGACCCGTAGACGTCCTCCCGGTTGGTGGAGGCCTGAGCCGAGCGCACCCGGTCGACGGCCTTGCGGTGGGCGATCGTCAGGATCCAGCCCAGGGGACTGCCCAAGGAGGGGTCGAACCTGGCGCTCGTGCGCCAGATGTCGAGGAACACCTCTTGGGTCACCTCCTCGGACTGGGACCTGTCGCGGACCACCCGCAGGACCAGGCCGTACACCCGGGCGGCGACCGCGTCGTACAGGTCGGCGAAGGCCGACTCGTCACCGCGGGCGCTGCACCTGAGGAGCTCGGCGAGGTCGGGCTGGCCGGGCTGGCTGGGCTGGCTGGGCTGGCCGAGCTCGGGGGCGACGCCCGGGCCAGCGCTCCCCCAGGACTGCGGGGGCCCTGGGGGAGTCGCTGGCATGGACACCATCATGGCGGATTCTGACCGGCGTTCTTACTTGGGGAGCAGGACGCTGTCGATGATGTAGACCGTGGCGTTCGCGGTCTGCACGTTGCCGCAGACGACGTTCGCCGTACCGACCTTGAACGACTCGCCCGACCCGGTGACCGAGATCGTGGTGCCGGCCAGGGTCTTGTGGTCACCCGCGAGCTGGTCCGGGGTGAGCCGGCCGGCGACGACGTGGTTGGTCAGGACCTTGGTCAGCAGACCCTTCGGGTCCTTCATCGCCGCGTTCAGGGTGGCCTTGGGGAGGGCCGCGAAGGCAGAGTTCGCCGGGGCGAAGACGGTGATGTCCTTCGCGGAGTTGAGCGTCTCGACCAGGCCGGCAGCCTTGACCGCACCGACGAGCTGGCTCAGGACGGGGTTGTTGCTCGCGGCGGTGGCGACCGGGTCGGTGGCCATGCCGGAGAAGGAACCCTTGCCGTCCTTCGGGACTGCCGAGCACGCGGCGCCGAACGGCGTCGCCGACATCGCGTCGGTCGTGGACGAGCTGGACGAGCTGGGCGAGCTCATCGCCGAGGTGCTCGATGAGGACATCGTCGAGGCGGCGTTGCTCGAGCCGGTGCTGCCACAGGCGGCGAGGCCGAGCGGCAGGGCGAGGGAGAGGGCAGCAATCGTGCTGCTTCGTGCGAGTCGCATGGTGTCGCTCCTTGGTGTGGGACGTTCTGACACCAGTGATTCGGGGCCGCGGCTGAGCCGGATTGCCCTGATACGCAGCAAGTTTCGGCGAGTTCGCGAGCGTTCCGTCAGGAGATCAGGACGACGACGGAGTGGTACCCCGAGGCGCCGTTGGGGAAGGGCGCGGCCTGCGTCTGCGTCTGTTGGGCTCCCGTGCCATCGGTGGCGCGCACCGTCAGCTCGTGGCGGCCGGAGGTCGCGTCCCAGGGCAGGTACCACTGGCGCCAGTAGTCGGTACCACCGTCGGGGCCGAGCGTGGCCTTCTGCCACGGGCCCTGGTCGATGCGGACCTCGACGCCCTCGATACCTCGTTCCTGGGCCCAGGCGACGCCACCGATGGCGATCCGGCCGGGCGGGTACGTCGCCAGCCCCATGGGGGTGTCGATCCGCGCCTGGGTCTTCACGTCGGCCTTCTCCGCCCACCCGCGCTGGGTCCAGTAGGCCTGCTGCGCGGCATACGTCGTGGCGGTGAGGCGAGTGACCCACTTCGTCGCGCCGACGTAGCCGTACAGCCCGGGGGTGACCATGCGCGCGGGGAAGCCGTGCTGAGCCGGCAGCGGCTGGCCGTCCATCGCCACGGCGATGATCGCGTCCCGCTGGTCGGTCAGTGCCTCGATGGGCGTCGAGATGGTCATGCCGTCTGTCGACTCGCTGAGGATCTGCTCCACGCCGGGCTTGACCTTGGCGGCCTCGAGCAGGTCGCGCACCCGGACGCCGAGCCAGCGGGTGGAGCTGATGAACGGGCCGCCGACCTCGTTGCTCACGCAGTTGAGGGTGATGTCGTGCTCGATCATCGGCATCGCGAGGAGCTGCTTGAACGACAGGGTCATCGGCTGCTCGACGTCGCCGTCGATGCTCAGGCGCCACGACGAGACGTCCACGCGGGGGATCACCAACGCGGTGTCGACCCGGTAGAAGTCCTTGTTCGGCGTGCGGAACGGGCTGATCCCCTTCACCGTGCCCTCGAGGCCGGTGGCCAGTGGAGGGAGGGGCGTCGTGGGCGCGGGCAACGTGAACGACGTGGGCAGGCTCGGTGCGGCCGACAGGTTCTGCCCGATGGTGCCGACCACCGCGGCGCCGGCCGTGACACCGGCGGCGCCGAGCAGGAAGCTGCGCCGCGGCGGCGTGGACGGGGTGCCCGGCGCGTATGCCGTGTGGTCCAGCGGCGACTCGGCCGACTCAGCCGCCCCGGCCGCGGAGGCCGGTGCGGCCCCAGCCGCCCGTAGGGCGAGCAGACCCCGCAGCCACGACAGGATGGCCGCGCCAGTGATCGCGGCGGCGAGCGCCGGGATGATGTCCTGCGGCAGCGCGGCGGGTCGGGTCATGGCGGCGAGGCCGGCCAGCCCGGCCAGGCCGACGAGGAGTACCAGCGCGACGGTCGGGCGTCGGCGGGCGACCAGGCCGATGCCCGCGGCAGCCAGGGCGGTCACGATGGCGACGCTGAGCAGGAGGATCGGCTTGTCGTTCGTGCCGAAGTGCTTGATCGCCCACTCCTTGACCGGGGTGGGCGTGGCGTCGATGACGGTCGAGCCGACGGAGAGCACGGGGGAGGCGGCCGGGTTGACGAAGGCGGCGACGAGGTGACCCACGGCCATCCCTGCGGCGGCAGCCACGAGGCCGCAGACGGCATAAGGCCACGTTCGGGTCCACCTGTTGCTGCTCATACTCACCATTCGTACCCCGTGGCCCGGCGGATGGGTCCCCCAGCGGGATTACGAGGTGGTGACGCCGTTATCGTGGTGGCGTGTCCAGGACCCGCCGTCAGCCCAACTTCGTCGCGTTCATCTCGACCGGCGTGATCCTGGGCTTCGTCGTCGGGTCGTTCGTGGGTTCCCGGGGTCCGGTCATGACCGAGTACGGCCACTCCTACACCTCCGGCTCGGCCGTGATGTTCATCGGCGTCCTGGGGGCATGTGTGTTCGGGTTGCTCGCGGCCGTCGTCGCGGTGCTGCTGGACCGGCGCGGCTGACGCCTGTGGGAGACTAGGGCCGTGGCACGCGGCGACGGACAGCTCTCCCACGATCTGCTTCCCGGCGAGAAGGGCCCGCAGGACGCCTGCGGGGTGTTCGGCGTCTGGGCTCCTGGCGAGGACGTCGCCAAGCTGACCTACTACGGCCTCTACGCGCTGCAGCACCGCGGCCAGGAGTCGGCGGGCATCGCCACCTCCGACGGGCACAGCATCCTGGTCTACAAGGACATGGGGCTGGTGTCCCAGGTCTTCGACGAGCGCTCCCTGGCCTCGCTGCGCGGTCACCTCGCGGTGGGCCACTGCCGGTACTCCACCACGGGTGGCTCCACCTGGGAGAACGCCCAGCCGACGCTCGGTGGCCACGCGGAGTCCACCGTCGCCCTGGCTCACAACGGCAACCTCATCAACTCCATCGAGCTGCGCGACCTCGTGGCCGAGCGTCGCGCCGACGGTTACGGCCATGCCGGCGGTGAGCTCGGCCGCGGCAACACGACGGACACCGCGCTGGTCACGGCCTTGCTCGCCGACGACCCCGACCGCTCGCTCGAGGCGGCCGCCCTCGACCTGTTGCCCCAGCTGCGGGGCGCGTTCTGCTTCGTCTTCATGGACGAGCACACCCTGTATGCCGCGCGCGACCCCCAGGGGATCCGTCCCCTGGTCCTCGGTCGGCTGGAGCGGGGGTGGGTCGTCGCCTCGGAGACCGCGGCGCTCGACATCGTCGGCGCCTCGATGATCCGCGAGGTCGAGCCGGGCGAGCTCATCGCCATCGACGAGGACGGCCTGCGCACGCAGCGGTTCGCTCCTGCCGAACCCAAGGGTTGTGTGTTCGAGTACGTCTACCTCGCCCGCCCCGACACGACGATCAACGGCCGCGGCGTGCACGAGTCGCGCGTCGAGATGGGTCGCACTCTCGCCCGGGAGCACCCGGTCGAGGCCGACATGGTCATGCCGACTCCCGAGTCCGGCACCCCGGCCGCCATCGGGTACGCCCAGGAGTCCGGGATCCCCTATGGCCAGGGGCTGGTCAAGAACTCCTACGTCGGGCGCACGTTCATCGCGCCGTCCCAGACGATCCGCCAGCTCGGCATCAGGCTCAAGCTGAACCCGCTGCGCGAGGTGATCAAGGGCAAGCGGCTCGTCGTGGTGGACGACTCGATCGTGCGCGGCAACACCCAGCGGGCGCTCGTCCGCATGCTGCGCGAGGCCGGGGCCGCCGAGGTGCACGTCCGCATCTCCTCCCCGCCGGTCCGCTGGCCCTGCTTCTACGGCATCGACTTCGCCACCCGCGCCGAGCTCATCGCGACCGGGATCGGTGTCGAGGAGGTCTGCACCTCGATCGGCGCAGACTCCCTCGGGTACATCTCGGAGGAGGGCATGATCGCCGCCACCGACCAGCCGGCATCCGCCCTGTGCACCGCGTGCTTCACCGGCTCGTACCCCGTCGGGGTGCCGAGCGCCAGCCACCTCGGCACCAACCTCTTCGAGACGCTGCCCCTCGACGTCGACGGAGTGTCGCTCGGCGTCAGCGGCGGCGCCGCTGACGCGCTCTCCCGCCCCTGAGCGCTGGACCGCGGTGTATGCCGTTCAGTGGATGTACTGGGGCGCAGGCACGGTGCGCAGGGCGGGCCACGGGGGCGACCCGCCCTCGAGCCGGATCAGCACGAACGGGTACCTGATGAAGTCTCCGCCGGCGGCGAACTCCAGCCCACGATGGGCAAGCGTGGCGATGGCGACGTCCTGGCCGTCCACGCGCAGGCTGTCCTGGCCCCAGGCGAGCGGCTCGAGCTCGTCCGCCAGGGACTGGAGGTCCCGACGCGCGTTGATACCGGCTACCAACGCGATGTCGTCGTGGCTCACGCACTTCGTCACGGCTCCAACGCGGAAGAGGTGAGACACGACGACCCGGTCGGCTGTGCCGCGCACCGGTCCGTGCTGGTCGGTCATGAGGCCGAGCGACGCATCGTGGTAACGGCCCCACCAGACCTGCATAGGAGGCGGGAGCTCCGCGTCGGGGATCCCGTCTACATCGTCGATGGTGAAGACGTCACTCAACGAGACTCCCCTCGTCTAGATCGGTGTGGTCTTGTATCTGCATTCTGCCGCGATGGAGGCGGGGATGACCCAGCTGAACGAGCTCGTCCGGGTCTGCGGCGCCACCGCGCCCAGAGTTCCCCAGACGTACTTCGTCACCGATGCTCCGTTGTTCTCCGCGTTGCCGCCCGGACCGCTGGCCCGGGCAACCATCTTGTACCAACCGTTGCTGCAGGCGCCGTCCTGGGTGCTTGTGCTGCAAGCGGTCGAGCTGTAGCAGGTGTGTGAATCGCTGTAGTAGTACGACCATGGGCCCGACGCGCTGGGGCCGTCGTACATGGTGTACGACACTGCGATCGTGCCGCGGTACCAGCCCACTGCGTTGGCATGGAAGGAGAGGGAGCCGCTGCCGGGCGTGGTGTTGATGATCGGAGTGACCGAGCCAGGGTTGACGGCCCAAGCGGCGCTGGGCGTGAGGATCCCGATAGCAAGGACCATGCCCACCAAGGCGGCGAGCGAACGACGAATCTTCATTGTTCCCCCTGCAGGTAGAGCGCCCCGGGCCACGCTGCAGTCCTCGGTATGGTTCGCCCCCGCCGCTCGCGTGTCAAGGGCTCGCCCCCGTCCCTCGGTGGTCAAGACTTCGGGGGCACGATCGGGGCACCGCGTTGGGGCTCGTTCCACAGCTCGGCGGTCTGGGTGATCCAGAACGTCGCGAACTGCCCGATCAGCGCCCCCTCCAGCCAGAAGACCCAGTTGGCGAGGACGTGCGTGACCGGTCCCAGCACCACCACGAGCGCGATCGAGACCAGCATGAGGACGAAGCCGTAGAAGTACCGGTTCCAGCGATGCTCGCGCGGCGTCGTGTTCGTCTGGGCGGCCTGCTTGACGGCCAGACCCCAGCCGTTGAGCCCGACCACGATGACGATGCCGACGAACAGCAGGACCGCCGCCGTGTTGTGACCATTGCAGATGAACGAGTCCCGGCGGGTCACGAAGTACAGCGCGAGCAGGGCGAACGCGAGCAGGGAGAACACCACCGAGGCCTGACCGCCTCGTGAGCCGAGCAGGTTCCGGTCGGGGCTGAGCCGCTCCAGCAGCATGGTGAACACGAAGGCCGCCGTGGCCACGATGAACAGGGCCGAGGTGTTGTTGCTGATCGCGGACACCGTGTCGCCGGGCAGGTCGCTGACGACGCAGCTGTCCTCGGGCCGGGTCGGCACGAACGCGACGACGAACGCGAGGAAGCCCGAAGCGTTGAGGAAGCCGTCCTCGGCGCTGGTGTTGCCCCGGTAGACGATCATCAGCACACCGATCGCGCACAGCGCCGCGACGAACACCGGCTTGACCGGCGTGTAGTAGTAGGCGCTGATCGACGGCTGGATCGAGAAGTGATGGGCGCGGGCCTCGATGAACAACGACGTGCCCAGGAGCGCGACGAGGAAGATCATCCCCGCCCGGACGTACCGGTAGGTGCGCAACAGGTCGTACTGGTAGTCGCTGGACATGACAGGCCCCCAACCCCTGAGATCGGCCCCTGCTGCCTGCAGTATCCCGCGGTTGAGGCCGGCCGTCCGGCAAATGGCCAGACCACTACGCTGGGCCGTGTGAGCGAACCGATCACCTATGCCTCCGCCGGCGTCGACGTCGAGGCAGGTGACAAGGCCGTCGAGCTCATGAAGGCCTCGGTGCGCCGCGCGACCAGGCCCGAGGTCCTCGGCGGGCTGGGCGGCTTCGCGGGCATGTTCGACGCGAGTGCGATCGCCCGGATGACGCGGCCGGTCCTCGCCACCTCCACCGACGGCGTCGGCACCAAGGTCGCCATCGCCCAGGCCCTCGACCGCCACGACACGATCGGCTTCGACCTGGTCGGCATGGTCGTCGACGACATCGTGGTGTGTGGCGCGGAGCCGTTGTTCATGACCGACTACATCGCCACCGGCAAGGTCGTCCCCGAGCGCATCGCCGCCATCGTCTCCGGCATCGCCGCCGCGTGCGCTCAGGCCCGAGTCGCGCTGGTGGGTGGCGAGACCGCCGAACACCCCGGGCTGCTCGAGCCCGACGAGTACGACGTCGCCGGTGCCGCCACCGGCGTGGTGGAGTATGCCGACGTGCTCGGTCCCGACCGTGTCGTCCCCGGCGACGTGGTGCTGGCGCTCGGCTCGAGCGGCCTGCACTCGAACGGCTACTCGCTGGTGCGCACGGTGGTTGGCGCGGCGGGGTGGGCCCTCGACCGTGAGGTTCCCGAGTTCGGCCGCACCCTCGGCGAGGAGCTGCTGACCCCGACCCGGGTCTACTCCGCCGACCTGCTCGACCTCATCCGCACCGACGGCATCGACGTCCACGCCCTCTCGCACGTGACCGGCGGCGGGCTCGCCGCCAACCTGGCCCGAGTCCTCCCGCCCGGCGTCTTCGCCCGGCTCGACCGCGCGACGTGGACCCCGCCAGCGGTGTTCTCCACCATCGGCGCGCTGGGCCGCGTGCCGCGCACCGACCTCGAGCGCACCCTCAACATGGGCGTTGGCTTCGTCGCGATGCTTCCGGCCGACCAGGTGGACGCAGCCATCCGCGAGCTGGGGCAACGCGGCATACCGACGTGGGTGGTCGGCGAGGTGACGGCCCTCGAGGATGCGCCGGTCGCCGAGGGGCACGAGGTCGTCAGCGGCGCCAAGGGCGTCACGGGAGGCGCGGTCCAGATCGTCGGTGACCACCCGCTCGCTTGACGTTGTTGTGGCCTGTGAGCCAGGACTACCGTTGACCTGTGTGGGCGCCCGACCATGAGGACCTGTCGGTGCGGCAGTACCGCTTCCTGCTGCGCACCGCCCCTCTGGACGCCATGGAGGAAGCGCACGTCGAGGTCCTGGAGCGGATGGCGCCCTCCCGCCGAGTGGTCGTGCTCCAGGCGGTGCAGCGTGGCCTGGTCGCGGGCCTGCGGCTGACGCCGGATGACGTCCGCCGCATCGCCCATCTCATCGTCCTCGGCGAGCGCCGCAGCCCGGGCGACTTCCTGAGCGCCTGCCCGCAGAACGTGCTGATCCCGTTGGCCGAGGGCGTCATCGTCGCCGAGGCGTCGTTCGGGCGCTTCGGTGGGTATGCCGGGTGGGACGGCACCGAGCCGGCCGTCGACCCGGGGATCGACGACAGTCCGTTCGCCGAGCCCTGGCACGTGGCCAGGGACATGCACGTCTCCTACAACGGGCCGATCGTGGGTCCGAGCAGCCCGGACACCTTCGGCGTGCCGTAGGGCGGCCGAGCCACCGGCCTGCGACAGCCGCTCATACCCCTGAGGGAGCGAGAAGACGCATTCTGGCCGACGTGCGCCGGTCACCTGCGGCCTACCGTCGGGGCATGAGTCTGCTGCCGCTGACCAGGCGGCGCCATGAAGAGCCCGTGATCGAACCCGTCGAACGGGGCGACGTCCGTGAGTACCGCTACGTCCTGGCCACGGCCGACTTCGCGACGTTGAGCAGGTTGCACTGTCACGCACTGCTGGTCCTGGACCCGCTCGTGCGGGCCAACATCCTGCGGACGGCCCAGCAGCGCCTGCTCAGCGGCCGGGACCTCACCGTCGACGACCCGGTCCAGCTCGCCCACCTGGTCACGGTCGGCGAGGTGCGCATTCCTGGCATCCTGCGCGCCGGGCTGAGCGAGCCGGCCCTCATCCGGTTGGCGCACGCGGTCGTGCGCGGAGCGGTCGCCGAGGGCGTGATGGGCGGCTACGACGCGTGGGACGGCCGGGACGCCGACCAGGAGGAGTCCGCGACCCGGTTGACCCGGCACCTCCTGGGTCACGGCGTCAGCGCCTAGCCGGCCGCCGGTCAGGCCAGCCGGGACAGCACCTCGTCCGTCGTCAGGAACGACGTGAGCGGTTGGTAGAGGGCCATGACGTCGAGCGCCTTCTGGTGGTTGTCGTCGCTGGACCCGGCGCACGCGTCCGTCACGACGGTCACCGAGGCGCCCGCGTCGGCTGCGGCGAGCACCGTTGACAGGACGCAGCAGTCGGTGGCGACCCCGGCGACCACCAGTCGTGGCCGGTCGCCCACCACGGCGCGCAGCTGCGGTGTCCACTTGCCGAAGGTCGTCGCGTGGACCGTCCGTCTCGCCAGCGGCGACACCGCGTCGGTGAGCTCGAACAGCGGGTGGTCGGCCGGTTCCAGGGCCCACGGAAACGACTCGTAGTACGCCGTCCACGCGCCGCCCGGCTCGGCGGGGGCGACGAAGCGGGTGAACACCGACCGGTCACCGAACGCGGAGGCGAGCTGGGCCACGCGGGGCTCGACCTCGGCGTACCTCGGAGCGGTCCACTCGCTGTGGGGGTCGGCGAACACGCGCTGCATGTCGATGGCGACGAACCACGGTTGGTCACTCACCGAGCCTCCTGCCTGCGCACGGTCCCCCGGCGCAGCAACAGCGTCGCGAGGAAGGAGAGGGCGAGGGCGAGCAGCACCCCGAGGTTGGCGTAGGCCCACGCGCCGTCCCACGAGTGCGACCCGTCGGCTGCGGTGACGTACGTGGCGAGGCCCAGCGGGTGCAGGAGGAAGCCCTGCCAGTTGTTCCACGTCGCGTCGTCCGCGAAGTTGTTCACCACCAGGCCCCACCCGAGGACCGTGCACGCGGCCATCACGCCGATCGAGGTCCAGTCCCACGCGCCATAGCGTCCGCGCGGGTCGAACAACGCGTCCTCGTCGTAGTCACGGCGTCGCAGGGCGATGTCGGCGATCATGATCCCCGCCCAGGAGGCCAGCGGCACGCCCAGGGTGATGAGGAAGGACTGGAACGGGTTGATGAAGCTCTGGGCGAAGAACACGACGTAGATCGTGCCGAGGGTGAGCAGCACACCGTCAATGAGCGCGGCGCGCGGCCGGGCGATCCGCACGCCCAGCGACAGCAGGGTCAACCCCGAGGAGTAGATGCCCAGCACCGCCCCGCTGACGAGCGCGAGGATCGCGGTGAGGAGGAAGGGCAGCAGGAACCAGATCGGCAGGATGGTGGCGAGGGTGCCGATGGGGTCTGCGCCGATGCCCTTGAGCACCTTGGGGTCGGAGCCGGCCAGGGCCAGGCCGTAGACCACCAGCAGGACGGGTGCGACGGCACCGCCGAAGGTGTTCCAGGCGACGATCGAGGCGCCCGAGGCGTCCCGGCGCTGGTAGCGCGACCAGTCGGCGGCGATGTTGATCCAGCCCAGGCCGAACCCGGTCATCACCAGGACGAGCGCACCGATGACGGACTGGGTCGAGCCGGCCGGGATGGCGCTCACGGCGGACCAGTGGAGGTGCCCCAGGGTCAGCGCGATGTAGACCACGGTCGCAGCCCCGGTGATCCAGGTCAGCCACGACTGCAGCCGCATGATGATGTGGTAGCCGGCGACCGACGCCGTGACGATCAGGGCCGCTGTGACCAGGCACGCCACGATCTTGGTGCCGGTGCCGCCACCCCAGCCGAGCTGGGTGAAGATCGTGGCGGTGGCCAGCGTCGCCAGGATCGCGAGGAAGGTCTCCCAGCCGATCGAGGTCAGCCACGAGATCACCCCGGGCACCTTCTGGCCGCGCACGCCGAACGCCGCCCGCGAGAGCACCATCGTGGGCGCGGACCCCCGCTTGCCGGCGAGGGCGATGACCCCGCAGAGCAGGAACGACACCACGACGCCGATGACGGTGACGCCCACTGCCTGCCAGAACGAGATGCCGAAGCCGAGGATGAACCCGGCGTAGCTGATCCCGAACACCGAGACGTTGGCCGCGAACCACGGCCAGAACAGGTCGCGCGGCCGGGCGGTGCGTTCGGCCTCGTCGATGATCTCGATGCCGGTCGTCTCGATGCCCAGGCGTCGCGTCTGGTCGCGCGTCTGCGTGCCGGTGTCGCTGCTCATGGGCGCGAGCGTAGACCGCCGCGCCCCCGGGAGGGCGCGGCGGCATACCGACACGGTCGTGTGCCGTGCGGGTATCGCGTGTTCGACACGGGCCGGAGCCCGCGCATGAGGTGAGGATCAGGGCGTCAGGTCATCGCTGACCAGAGGCCCATTTTCCGTATTCGTCGTACTCGTCCTCGCTGGCGGAGTCGTCGGAGACGCGCTCCGGCTCCGCATACGAAGACCCGTGCAGTTCTCGCTCAAGCGCCGTCAGGTCGGTGTTCGGGGAGAAGTACTTCAGCTCCCGAGCGACCTTGGTCTGCTTGGCTTTGGCCCGGCCGCGCCCCATGGCGTGACCCCCTCATGCGTCTGCCGGGACGGCATCGCCTTGTCGAGTCGCCAAGTCGGCGCCTCGGCTCCACGGAGCGGTCCCGGGAAATGTGTATGTGTCGTGGGTCCTACGCTACAGGAGCGGCGCAAATTCTGTGACGAGACCCGCGTCTCAACGAGCGGGCAGCCAGATCCCGCCAGCCTGCTTGGCGGCCATCCGCTCCTCGGCGATGTGGTCCGCCGCGGCGGCAGGGCTGATTCCGAGGCGGTCGGCCGTCTGCAGGACCTCGAGGGTGTGGTCGAAGATCGCTGTCGCGCCCTTCTTGGCGCGCTCGAAGTCGAACCCGTGCAGCTCGTCGCTGACCTGGATCACGCCGCCGGCGTTGACCAGGAAGTCGGGCGCGTAGGTGATGCCGCGCTCCCGCAGCCGGTCGGCCGTGCCCCCCTCGCCCTCGGTCACCAGCTGGTTGTTCGCGCCGCCACAGACCACCGTGGCGCGCAGGCTCTCGACGGTGACCTCGTCGAGGGCACCCCCGAGGGCACAGGGGGCGTAGACGTCGAGGTCGGCGGCGACGAGCGCAAAGGTGTCGGCGACGACCTCGACCTCGGGGTGCTTGGCCACGAGGTCGGCGAGGGCCTGCTCGTTCACGTCGGTGACGACCACGGTCGCGCCGTCCTCGAGGAGGTGGCCGGCGAGGATCCGGCCGACCTTGCCGACGCCCGAGATGCCGACCGTGCGGCCCTTGAGCGTGGGAGCGCCCCAGAGGTGCTGGGCGCAGGCGCGCTGCCCCTGGAAGACGCCGTATGCCGTGAGCACCGAGGAGTCGCCGGCGCCGCCGTTGGCCTCCGAGCGGCCGGTCGCAAAGCGCGTCGTCTCGCTCACGACGTCCATGTCGGCGACGTAGGTGCCCACGTCGCAGGCCGTGACGTACCGGCCGCCGAGGCTCTCGACGAAGCGGCCGTACGCGCGCAGCAGCTCGGGCGTCTTGTCCGTCGTCGGGTCGCCGATGATGACGGCCTTGCCACCACCGAGGTCCAGCCCAGCCACCGCGTTCTTGTAGGCCATGCCCTTGGACAGCCGCAGGACGTCGCTGAGCGCGGCGTCCTCGCTGGCGTAGGGGTAGAACCGCGTGCCGCCCAGCGCGGGCCCGAGAGCCGTGCTGTAGATGCCGATGATGGCCCGCAGGCCAGTGGTGCGGTCGTGGCAGAACACGACCTGCTCGTGGCGGGACGTGTCGGTGGACAGCGGGGCCGTGGGCTGGGTGGGCGACGTGGACGCGGTCACGGTGGTGACTCCTTGGGCTCGGTGGCGCGGGGTGGCGCGGGTCGGTGCTGGGTCGGGCCAGCTGGGGTGACGCGGGTCGCGCGTCACATCCAAGGGTATTCCGGCTCACATGGTGGACGGGTGACTAGTACCGACGAGCCATCCCGGACCACCCGTAAGGAATGTTCCCATTGGGGTCGCCTTGTCCGATTATTGAGGCACATCCCCTGCACGAGGAGAGATCATGGTTACTCGCACCACCGAGGTCGAGAAGTTGCTCACGCCCGCCGAGGTGGCCTCGCTGTTCCGCGTGGACCCCAAGACGGTGACCCGTTGGGCCAAGGCAGGGAAGCTCAACTCCATCCGCACGCTTGGCGGCCATCGCCGGTATCGCGAAGCCGAAGTCCGCGCATTGCTCGCTGACGTCATCTGACGCCGGAGTCCATCGGGGTCAGTCCAGCCGGGGCGTCGCCGGATGCAGGGACCGGCGCGCCGCTCGGGTGCAGGGAGTCTGGACGACGTGCGGTGCCGGTAGCGTGCGCCCATGGCCGAGGCATCGCACACCGGTCCGCTGGCGGGCCTCGCCGTCGTCGAGGTCGGAGGGATCGGGCCCGGGCCGTTCGCCGCCATGATGCTCGCCGATCTCGGCGCATCGGTCGTCCGCGTCGACCGCCCCGGCGAGGACCTGAGGGCGACCCACCAGGTCTTGCTGCGTGGCCGGCGTTCGGTCGTGCTCGACCTGAAGTCGGACCTCGGCCGCGAGACCGTGCTGGCGCTCGCCGAGCGCTCTGACGTGCTGGTCGAGGGCTTTCGCCCCGGGGTGGCCGAGCGCCTCGGCTTCGGACCCGACGAGGTCCTCGCCCGCAACCCGCGCCTGGTCTACGGGCGGATGACCGGCTGGGGACAGGACGGCCCGTATGCCGCCCTCGCCGGCCACGACATCACCTACCTCGCGGTGAGCGGAGCGTTGGAGACGTTTGCGGGCCCGGACGGTCGGCCGGTGCCCCCCTTGAACCTGCTGGGGGACTTCGGCGGCGGTGGCATGCTGCTCGCGCTCGGCATCGTCTCAGCGGTCGTGCACGCGCGGGCGAGCGGCGTGGGCCAGGTCGTCGACGCCGCGATCGTGGACGGGGTGGCCTCGATGACGGCGATGCACCAGGCCATGCTCTCGTCGGGGATGTGGTCGAGGCCGCGTGGCGCCAACCTCTTCGACGGCGGAGCTCCCTTCTACCGCTGCTACCGCACGAGCGACGACCGTTGGATGGCTGTGGGAGCGATCGAGCCGGTGTTCTACGAGCGGCTGCTGGCAGGACTCGGTCTCGACGTCGGTGCGCTGGCAGCCGAGCAGATGGACTCCGGGTCATGGCCCCGCGTGAGCCGGCTCTTCGAGGACGTCTTCGCGACCCGGTCGCGACAGGACTGGGTCGACTGGTTCGCCGACCGCGACGCCTGCGTGGCCCCGGTGCTGACCGCCGCCGAGGCCGTGAGCGACCCCCACCTCACGGCCCGGGCGACGTATGCCCTGCCTCCCGTTGTGGACGGTCCCACCGCGGTCCGTCCGGTGCACCCGGCGCCGGCCCCGCGCTTCTCGCGGACCCCCGGTCGGTGGCCGGCTGAGGAGTTCACGCTGGGGCGGCATACTGACGAGGTGCTGCGCGAGCTCGGTCTTGACGGTTAGGACGAGGCCACCCCTCGCCCGAACGGCGGAGTGAATGGTCAAGGGTTGGCAAAGTGCCCGCTGACGACCCGCGCCGACCGCTGCAATGGCTGGAGTACCACCCGGTACGAACCATCGAGACGCGGAGGCGCGAGTGACCAACAGCCTGGGCAGCTACGTGCACGAGCAGATGGGCCTGCTCGGCTGGAGCCGTGAGGTGCTCGTCGAGCGCTCCGGGCTCGACCGGTGCGAGCTCGAGGTCCTGTTCGAGTCACCTGTCCTCATGGGCTGGCCGACGCCCGAGGCCATGCTCGGGCTGGCGCGGGCGCTCAACGTGTCGGTGCGCGAGATCGTCATGCATGCCGCGCACGGCTGCGGCCTGCACGTCGAGGTCGAGGCCGATCCCCAGGTCGCGATGCACCGCGTCGCCAACGAGGACCTCATGCGTGAGGTGCGCCGTCGACTCGTGTTGGGGGCTGCGACCGGCGGCTACCTCGCGACGCCGGGCTCCTACTCCGGAGCGGACACCGGCGCGCAGTTCGGCTGAGCCGAGCAGTCAGCTGGATGGCAGCGTCGTCAGCCCGCGCGACGCCGACCGCGCCGGGTGCGGAGGTAGTCGCTCACGACGTACTCCCCGAGCCGGTCGACGCTCGGGGTGAAGACCTGACCGCCGGCCCGCCGGGCCACCGCGTCGACGAACCTCGCAAGCCCAGGGTCCTCGCCGAGCATGAACACGTTCAGCGCAGCCCCGGTCCGGCGCAGCTCGTCGACCTGGGCGATCGTGGCTCGGAGCGTGGCCTGGCTGGTGGGCCAGTGGAAGATCGGTAGGCCGCCGTCCCCGAGGTGCGCCGTTGGCTCGCCATCGGTGACGACCAGCACCACGGGCTGGGCCTGGGGGTGGCGGCGCAGGTGCCGGGAGGCGAGTACCAGGGCGTGCTGGAGGTTGGTGCCCTGGACCCACTCGGGCTCGGCTTCGGCGAGCTGCACCGGCGTCAGGCGGCGTGCTGCGATGGTGAAGCCGATGATCTCGAGCGCGTCCTGGCGGAACCGGGTCTGCACGAGGTGTGACAACGCGAGAGCGGTCTGCTTCATCGGCCCCCAGCGACCCTCGTTGACCATGGAGAACGACATGTCGACGCAGAGCGCGACGGCGGCCGTGGTGCGCCGTTCGGTCTCGACAACCTCGAAGTCGGCCACCTCGAGCTGCACGGGTCCTGGGTGGATTCCGCTGCGACGCAAGGCATTCGACACCGTTCGGACGACGTCCAGGGGCTGCTCGTCGCCGAACTGCCAGGCGCGGGTCAGGCCAGTCGGCTCGTCCGCCTGGCCGGTCCGGTGGTCGTCGTGGTCGCCCCTGCCCTCGGCCGAGAGACCCTCGAAGACGCGTTTCAGCGCCGTCTCGCCGAGGCGACGTACGGCCCGGGGAGTGAGCCGGAGGCCGTCGTCCCCCTGGCTGAGGTAGCCCTGTCGCTCCAGCTCGCGTTCCAGCTGCCGCAACGCCTCGAAGTCGCGCGCCGCATCACCGCCGAGGTGCTCCTCCAGCCGCTCGACGTCGACATCGTCCAGGCTCGACCCGGCATACGACTGACCGAGTTGCGCATCGAGGGCCTCGAGGTCGGCGAGATCGGCGACCGCCTCGACGGCGGCGCGGTACCCCAGTGGCTCGCCGCCCGGTCGCATCCCGGCCGGGCTGGAACGGTCGAGGCCGGGGCGCAGGGCCCGCAGGTTGTCGGACAGCTGGGCCATCTCGGACGCGAGGTCGGCGTCCGCGAGCGCGTCGCTCAGGAGCTGGGCGAGCTGCTGGCGCTGCTCAGGGCTGAGCGATGCCATCATCCGCGCGGCGGCGGCCTGGCGACGGGCCAGTGCGTCGATCAGCTCGTCGACGTTCTGTGGACTCTCGGGGAACAGCTCGCCGTGCTTGTCCATGAACTCCCGGAACAGGTCGGTCGTGTCCTCCCCGCGGGCATGGGCGGAGAGCAACCGGTTGAGGTCGGCCACCATGTCGCGGACGGCGGCCATGGCCTCGGGGTCCTGCCCCGAGAGGGCCTGCGCCAGCCCTGCGAACTGGGCGTCGAGCACCTCGCGCTGGAGCAGCCGGGCGATCTGGTCGTAGATCGCCTTCGCCTCGGGGGAGTGCCACTCGTGGGAGGCCAGCGCCCGCACCTGACCGGCGACGTCGTCGGGAAGCGTGGCGAGGTCGAGCTCGGCGAGCCGGGCGGCGTCCCCCCTGCTCGCCGGCGAGGGTGTCGCGTTCGGTGGCGATCGCCTGGTCGAGTGCGGCACGAACCTGGTCGAGTGTCCCTGACAGGTCGCCGCGACGGCGGGCCGCGTCGCGGGCTCGCCGGAGGCGTTCGGTGAGGGCGTCCAGGCCCCGGCGACCATCCAGCCCGCGACGGAGCAGGTCGCGCAGCGCCTCTCGCGCCGAGCCACCCGCGAGGACGTCGGTGCCGATCTGGTCCAGCGCCGCACGCACGTCGAACGGCGGCGCGAGCGGGTCGGCCCCGCCATGCCACGGCCCGTAGCGGAACCGGTCGCCATGCGAGCCATGGGAGGGGTGCGAGCTTGACGGACCCGGTATGCCGGCCACCGTCAGGCCCCGTAGACCGTGCGTCCGGCGACGGTGTCCTTGTCGAGGCGTCGCGTGAGGTGCAGCCCCTCGAGGACGAACTCCACCGCCGCGGCCACGACACCCGGGCCCACGTCGTCGCCGTGGCCCAGCCGGTCGAGGACCTTGGACAAGCCGGGAGTTGCGCCGATCTGGGCGAGCAGGTCCGCCGCCGGGATGAGCTCGCCGGTCTCGACGACCTCGCCCTCGGCGAACAGGTCGGTGAAGCCGGACAGGTCGAGCCCGGCCAGCCGTGCCCGGAACGTCTCCGCCGTCGCGACGCGGAGCAGGTGGTCGAGCACGTCGCGCTCGCGGCCCTCTTCACCCATCTCGAACTCGACCTTGCCGAGCAGGGTCGGCACCACGGTGGGGACGTCACAGATGCGGGCGACTGCCGCCGGCTCACCGACCCGGGCCGCGCGGCGCAGGGCCGAGGCTGCCACGCTCTCGGCGGCGGCGATGGAGAACCGCGCCGACACCCCCGAGCGCTGGTCGACGGCCGACGACTCGCGCAGGCCCCTCGTGAAGCGCGCGATCACCTCGATGAGGTGCTCGGGAACCTCGGCGACCAGGTGGGACTCCTGGGAGATCAGTCGGACCTCGTCGGCCACCTCCTCCTGGTAGTGCGTCCGGATCTCGGCTCCGAAGCGATCCTTCAACGGGGTGATGATGCGCCCACGGTTCGTGTAGTCCTCGGGGTTGGCCGTCGCGACAAGGAGCAGGTCGAGCGGGAGGCGCAGGGAGTAGCCCCGGATCTGGATGTCGCGCTCCTCGAGGACGTTGAACAGTGCCACCTGGATCCGTTCGGCGAGATCGGGCAGCTCGTTCAGGCCGAACACACCGCGGTTCGACCGCGGCACCAGCCCGTAGTGCACGGTCTCGGGGTCGCCCAGGGTGCGTCCTTGCGCGACCTTCACCGGGTCGACGTCGCCGATCAGGTCACCGACGCTGGTGTCCGGGGTGGCGAGCTTCTCGGCATACCGCTCCGTGCGGTGTCGCCAGACCACGGGCAGGTCGTCGCCCAGCTCGGCCTTGAGGCGCAGGCACCGGGTGCACACCGGCTGGGTCGGGTCGTCGTTGATCTCGCACCCGGCGACTGCTGGCGCCCACTCGTCGAGGAGCTGGCCGAGGGTGCGCATGAGGCGGGTCTTGCCCTGGCCGCGCTCGCCGAGCAGGACGAGGTCGTGACCCGCGAGGAGTGCGGCCTCGAGCTCGGGTAGCACGGTGTCGTCGAACCCGACGATCCCGGGAAAGGCCTCCTCGCCGGATCGGAGCCTGGTGAGCAGGTTCTCGCGGAGCTCCTGCTTGACGGAACGGTGGGAGTAGCCACTGGAGACGAGCTCACCCAGGGTGGCGGGACGGTCGGGAGGCGTCATTGCCTGAATCTACGTCCGGGTCCCGCTCCGCGACACCCCGTATGCGCGCGGCAACGAGCGGCGCTCGCCTAGGACAGGGGCTGGTAGCTGCTCCACGGGGTGGCCCGTTCGAAGGCGTTGGCGACCCGCAGGGTGAGCGCATCAGCCCACCGCGGACCGATGACCTGCAGGCCGATCGGCCGTCCGCCCGCGCCGAACCCGGCGGGCACCACCGTCGAAGGCATCCCGGTGAGGTTGGCCGGCAGGCAGATCGTGCACCAGTCGTCGAAGAACGGGTCGACCGGCTGGCCCTCGATCTGCTCGGGAGTCTGCAACCCGACCGGGAACGCGGTGAGCTGCATCGCCGGGGTGACCAGCACGTCGAACTGCTCGAAGAACTCGGCCCACACCCGGGTGTAGGCGGCCCGCTCGTGGAGGGCGTCGACGTACTGGCCGCCGGTGATGGCCTGCCCGGCCTCGACGATCTCGGCGGTTCCGGGCGACATCAGCTCTCGCGACGCGAGGAGGGGCCCCTCGGAGGAGTAGCCCTCGGCGAGCGCGATGGTGTTCCACAGCTCGGTCGGGTGGCCCGTCGCCGGCGCGGCCTCGACCAGCTCGCAGCCGAGGTTTGCCAGAACCTGGAGCGCCTCGGCAAAGGCTGATCGCACATCGGGATCGACGGGCAGCATCCCGAGGTCAGCCGAGCAGGCCACCCGCAGGCCCGTGAGGTCCGGCTCCTGCGCGACGGCGGCGAGGTAGTCGCCGGTCGGCGGGCCGGGATGGCTCAGGTCGTCTGCCGCTGCCGGGCCGGCCATCACCGAGAGCATCAGGGCCGCGTCGCGCACCGACCGCGCGAGTGGACCATCGACGGACAGGGTCTTCCAGCCCTTGAAGCCCGGCTCCTTGGGCACCAGACCGAAGGTCGGTTTGTGACCGACCACGCCGCAGAACGACGCTGGGATCCGGATCGACCCACCGCCGTCGGTGCCCAGCGCGATCGCGGTCATCCCGGCCGCCACCGAGGCTCCCGCACCCCCGCTCGAGCCGCCCGGTGTCCGCTGCAGATCCCAGGGGTTGCGGGTCAAGCCGAAGAGCCGGTTGTCGGTGTACCCGCGGTAGCAGAACTCGGGGTTGTTGGTCTTGCCGACGATGACCGCGCCGGCGGCACGGAGTCGGGCCACCGGGACGGCATCCTCGGGCGGGGTGAAGTCGCGCAGGACCAGCGACCCGTTCGTCGCGGGCGTGTCGGTCATCCAGATGTGGTCCTTGACGGAGACTGGTACGCCGAGCAGCGCCGGCAGCGGCCCACCCCGCGAGACAGCCGCGTCGGCCTCCCGCGCCGAAGCCAACGCCGACTCGTCCAGGACCACGGTGAACGCGTTGACGTCCGGTTGCAGCTCGTGGATCCGGGCCAGCGACCGGGTCACCACCTCCACCGAGGTGACCCGGCCAGCGCGGATGTCCTCCGCGGTCTGCCAGGCGTCGGCCCGGTCGCTCGACGAAGGCTGGAGCGGAGTCACTCGGGGCGTCACTCGGGGCGCAGGTGCTGCATCGCCGCCTTCTCCAGCTCGACCGCCTCAGCCTTGGCGATCGCGGTCTCGGCGTCGATGTTGATGGACTTGGCGAACACGAAGTAGAGGAGTCCCGCGACCGGCAGGCCGACGAACATCGAGATGTCTGCACCCTTCAGGTCGTTCGCGACGAACCCGGTGTACTTGCTGGTGCTGAGGAACGGCAGCATCGCCGCGAACCCCAGCAGGTATGCCGCGATGCCGCGCCAGCCCCATCGGCCGTAGAGGCCGCGCGGGTTGAAGATCTCGGCGATGGCGTAGTGGCCCCGGCGCACGATGTAGTAGTCGACCAGGTTCACGGCGGTCCACGGGACGAACAGGTAGAGGACCAGCAGCAGGAAGTCCTCGAAGTTGGTGAGGAAGTTGGCACCGATCAACAGCGCGGGCACGAGCGAGAGGACCGCGGTGACAGCGATGGTGACGATGCGCACGGTCGCCGTGGGGCGGACCTTCGAGAACGAGTCGATGGCGCTGATCATGGTGAGCGACCCGCCATACATGTTCAGCGCGGTCACGGAGATCAGGCCCAGGGTAGAGAAGACGAGCGCGATGGCACCGAAACCGCTGAACACGTGGTCGCCGGCGTCCTTGAGCGAGGCGATCGTGTCGAACTTCGAGCCCGCCCACGCGGCCAGCGCGGCACCCAGGCACATCAGCCAGATCGCGCCGAGCGCCGAACCCCAGTAGGTCCAGAAGAACGTCTTGCGCACGGTGACGTTCGGGGGCAGGTAGCGGGAGTAGTCCGAGACGTAGATCGCCCAGCTGATCTGGTAGCCGGCGACCGCGCCGAACTGGATCAGGAACGGCGTCCACTTGAACCCGCTGAGGTTGAAGGACCCCGACGGGTACCCGAGCGTGAAGACCGCGATCGTGAGGACCCCGAAGATGATGAGGAAGCCCAGGGTCAGCCAACGCTCGACGCCGTGGATGAGGTCGTAGCCGACGAGCGCCACCACCGCGGCGACCACGGTGGCCACGATGATCCAGAGCTTGGCGGGGCCGTGGATCGTCGTGTGCAGGGCGTCGCCCGCCAGGATCGTGTTGAAGATGTTGAAGCCTGCGTACTGCAGGTAGGCGAAGGCCCAGACCAGCAGCGCCCCCATGTAGCCGAACTGGGGACGTGACTGGATCATCTGGGGGAGGCCGAGCTGGGGTCCCTGGGCGGAGTGGAACGCCATGAAGAAGGTGCCGAACAGGGCGCCGGCCACGATGGCGATGAGGGACCAGAGGAGGTTGCCACCGCCGACGATGGAGAACGTGCCCACAGCCAAGGTCGCGATCTGGGCGTTGCTCATGAACCACAGCGGGCCCTGGCTCCAGACCTTGCCGTGCCGTTCGTTCAGCGGCACGTAGTCGATGGATCGGACCTCGACCCCGGCGATGCGGCCGGTACCTGCAGGCGGCGACTCAACGGACATGCGGACTCCTTGGTTGGCAGGTCAGGACGGACGACACAGGACGGACAACAGCTCGTATGCCACGTGCGCGGCGGCGATGCCCGTCACCTCGGCGTGGTCGTACGCGGGCGCGACCTCGACGATGTCGGCGGAGACCACGTCGAGGTCGGCAAGCGCACGAAGCATGACGAGGACCTCGCGCGACGTCAACCCTCCGGCTTCGGGGGTGCCGGTGCCGGGCGCATGGGCCGGGTCGAGGACGTCGATGTCCAGCGAGACGTAGACGGGCGCGTCGCCCAGCCGCTCACGCATCTGCTCGACGGCGGCACCGAGACCACGCAGCTCGACGTCCTCGCACGTGATGGTGGCGAAGCCGAGCCGCTCGGTGTCGGGGAGGTCGCTGGCGGCATACAGGGGGCCACGAATGCCCACGTGCATCGAGTGCTTCAGGTCGATGAGCCCTTCCTCCGACGCGCGCCGGAACGGCGTGCCATGGGTGTAGGGCGATCCGAAGTAGGTGTCCCAGGTGTCGAGGTGGGCGTCGAAGTGCAGCACGGCGACCGGTCCGTGTCGTTCGGCCATGACGCGCAGCAACGGCAACGCGATCGTGTGGTCGCCGCCCAGGGTGAGCAGCCGAGGGACCGATGCGGTCAGCGCCCGCGCGCCGGCCTCGATCTCGCCGATCGCCGCGGCGATGTCGAAGGGGTTGCAGGCGATGTCGCCGGCATCGACGACCTGTTGGGCGCTGAACGGCTCGACGTCCAGTGCGGGGTTGTAGGGCCGCAGCAGCCGCGATGCCTGTCGGATGTGCGCCGGCCCGAACCGCGCACCAGGTCGGTAGCTCACGCCGCTGTCGAACGGCACCCCGACGACAGCGACGTCCGCGCGCTCGACCTCGTCGATGCGGGGCAGGCGCGCAAACGTGGCCGCACCGGCATAGCGAGGGACCTGGCTGGCGTCGACGGGACCGATGATGTCGCCGTTCGTGACGCGTGGGAGCAGTCGATCGACCAAGGCTGCACCTCCTTGCTCGGCATTGCTTACCGGGAGGCTAGCCCTTCGTCAGCGCGAGGAGGTCATCTGGGTCCGCAGAAACTCGATGAGCGTCACGCGATGGTCGTCGGTCAGGGGGCCGGTGACGGTGACCAGGCTGGTGAGGTGGTCGAGCGACACCACGGCTACCTCGGACGCCTCGCCGTGCGCCGCAGGATCGGAAAGACCTTTCGTGTCCACGCAGAGGAGGCCCTCCACGTGCACGTCGCCCAGCTCGATGGCAGTCAGGCTCGACCGGAGCGCAGCCACCTGGGCACGGACCGCCGCGGTGGCATCCGTCCTGGGCCCGTCCTCCTTGTGGTGCCTGACGTCGATGACGAAGATGCCTGACGCGCCAATCGCGACGTGGGCGACCTCTGCCCGTCGCCCGGGGAGACGGTGGTGGTGGAGCGACAGGACGCCGTCGCCCGCGGCGCCATCGAGGAGGGCAGTCACTGCGGCGTCGTGGTCGCGCGCCCCTCTCGCCACGTCGCGCTCCACCCGGAACGTCCGCACGGTCAGCAGCCGTGAGAAGAAGCCTTGGCGGCGACGGCGAGTGGCGACCGCCTGGGGCAGGTTCGCGGCGTCCGCGGATCCCGGCTCGGCGTCGTCCGTGGTCGCTGCCTCGTCGTCGTCCGTGGTCACTGCATCGGCGGCGGGGTCCTCGGCGGACGGCGGAAGCAGCCGCAGGTGGGGCGTCTTGGGGGCTGAGCTGGTCACCTCGACGGGCGCGGATGCGGTGACCTCTGGCGTGACCTCTGGCGTGACCTCTGGCACCTCGACGACCGAAGCAAGGAGCGCCTTCAACGTCGCGGCCACGACTGCTGCTTCAGCGGTCCACGTCACCGGTTGGGCGCTTCCGGCTCCGCCGGGCGCGACCGCGTGATCCAGCATGGACGTCAGCTCGGCCGAGCAGGACGGGCACGTGAGTCGCACCACCGGCGTAGCAGTGCCGGGTGGTTCGTCGGTCGGGGCCCCGGGCTTCCGTACCGGTAGTGCTTCGACTCGGTTGAGCTCTGCCGTCATCGCGTCCACCTCTTAGTTGCGTGGTGCAACACTCGCACCGAAGCGGCGTTCCGGGGGCGCATCGGGACAGATTTGGGGCGTTTCGCGTATGCCGTTGCCATACGTTTGGTGTGATTCGGTCAACGTTTCGTCGATCGCCTGCGGGGAACGTGCGGGCCGCCCTAGAATCCCCCGGCTTGGTCTCGGGAAACACGAAACCGCAGGCCAGAAGACATCTGGCCTGCGGTTTTGGTGGTGGCCAGGGGCGGGGTCGAACCGCCGACCTTCCGATTTTCAGTCGGACGCTCGTACCAACTGAGCTACCTGGCCGTGGTGGTGCTGGACATGCAATCGCGGCGGCCTCAGGGAGGTGCTGCTGAGAGCCCGGGGGACCGTCGCGACTCGCAGGATCATAGCCGATCCGCCCATCCACTCTCGAATCGAGCCGAGCCGGCGCCACGGCACGGAATACCCCCGCCGGAACCCCAGTTGCCGCCACCATGAAGGCAATCACCTACGAAGAGTTCGGCGACCTCGACATCCTGGCCCTTTCCGAGGTCCCCGACCCCAAGGTCGGCCCCGGGGAGGTCCTGATCCGGGTGCGCAGTGCCTCGGTCAACCCCGTCGACTGGAAGGTGGCCAAGGGCTACCTCGCGGGCCTGATGAACGTCCAGTTCCCCGCGATCCCCGGATGGGACGTCGCCGGAGTCGTCGAGAAGGTCGGTCTGGACACCCCGGAGTTCGCGGTCGGTGACGAGGTCATCGCCTACGCCCGCAAGGACTGGGTGCATGGCGGCACGTATGCCGAGCTGGTCACGGCGCCGGTGCGCACCGTCGCGCGCAAGCCGCGGTCCCTCGACTGGGACGAGGCCGCGGGCCTGCCGCTCGCCGGCCTCACGGCATACCAGCTGCTCCGCCGGCTGGACACCACGGCAGGCGACACGGTCCTCATCCACGCGGCGGCTGGGGGAGTCGGTATCCTCGGCGTCCAGATCGCCCGTGCCATGGGCGCACGGGTGATCGGCACCGCCTCCGAGGCGAACCACGAGTTCCTGCGCAGCCTCGGCGTCGAGCCGGTGACCTACGGCGATGGGCTGGCCGCGCGCGTTCGTGAGCTGGCGCCCGAGGGAGTCGATGTGGTCGCGGACTTCGTCGGTGGCGTGCTCGAGGCGACCCTGGCCGTCCTCAAGCCCGGCGGACGACACGGGTCGGTGACCGACGCCAGCGTCGAGGAGCACGGTGGTCTGTCGATGTGGGTCCGCCCCAGTGCGGAGGACCTCACGGCGCTCGGCGACCTCGCCGACGCGGGCACGCTGACGGTGCCGGTGGCCGCGAGCTTCCCCCTCAAGGACACCGCCAAGGCGTTCGAGCTCAGCCAAGGCGGTCACGTCCGCGGCAAGATCGCCATCGAGGTCAGCCGCTGACGCCGGGACCAGACACGACTGAGGCCCGCACACGTGGTGTGCGGGCCTCAGCTCATGCAGGGCGACCCCGACCGGGCTCGAACCGGCGACCTCCGCCGTGACAGGGCGGCGCGCTAACCAACTGCGCTACGGGGCCTGGGTGGTGCTGTGCTGCGTATCCCCAACGGGATTCGAACCCGTGCTACCGCCGTGAAAGGGCGGGGTCCTAGGCCGCTAGACGATGGGGACCGGCCTCTCAACCGATCCTCGCCTCTAGCGCACCAGCGCTCGGATCCGTCGAGGACTCGGAAAGCATAGGGGTTGAGTGGCCCGATATCCAAAACGGGCAGCTGTCACCCTCCGGCAGCCCACGCCAGCACGCGCTCGACGTCCCACGTGGTCACGATGCGGTCCTCGGGCACGCCCAGCCGCTCGGCTCGTTCGCACCCGTACGCCTTCATCTCCAGCTGTCCAGGGGCGTGCGCGTCGGAGTCGATGGCGAACAGGCACCCGATCTCCAGCGCCAGCAGCACGAGCTCGTCGGGCGGGTCGCACCGCTCCGGCCTGCTGTTGATCTCGACGGCCGTGCCGTGCTCCGCGCACGCCTCGAACACCGCCCTCGCGTCGAACTCCGACTGCGCCCGCGTGCCCCTCGACCCGGTGACCAGTCGCCCGGTGCAGTGCCCCAGGACGTTGACGCGGGGGCTCGAGACGGCGGCCACCATGCGCTTGGTCATGGGGGACTGGTTCATCTTCAGCTTGGAGTGGACGCTGGCGGTGACGAGGTCGAGCTGGTCGAGCATGGCCGGCGTCTGGTCGAGCGAGCCGTCGTCGAGGATGTCGACCTCGATCCCCTTGAGCAGCCGGAACTGCCCGTCGAGGGACGCGTTCACCGCATCGACGATTCGCAGCTGCTTGGTGAGCCGCTCGGCGGTGAGCCCGTTGGCGACGCGCAGCTGGGGCGAGTGGTCGGTCAGCACCAGCCACTCGTGCCCGAGCTCGACGGCGGTGAGGACCATCTCCTCGATGGGGCTGCCGCCGTCGGACCAGTTCGAGTGCGAGTGGCAGTCACCCTTGAGCTTCGCGAGCAGCTCCTCACCGCCCGTCACCAACGGTTTCGCCTTGTCCTGCAACGACTTCAGGTATGCCGGCAACTCACCGTCCATCGCCTCGCTCACCACCGCGGCCGTGGACTTCCCGATACCCGGCAGGTCCTGCAGGGTGCCGGCGGAGTGACGGGCCGCGAGCTCCTCGGTCGGTGTCTCGCGGACCGTGACGACGGCGTTGCGGAACGCCTCGACGCGGTAGGTGCCCGCCCGCTCCCGTTCGAGCAGGAAGGCGATCCGGCGCAGCGCCTCGTCGGGGTCGACGGGGGCGCTCAGCGGCTCGACCGGGGCGACCATCAGGGCCTCACCACGAGGTGTGCAGCGGTCGACCCTCGGCGAAACCTGCGGTGCTCTGGATGCCCACCACCGCCCGCTCCGCGAACTCCTCGAGGGTGCGCGCCCCGGCATACGTGAAGCTCGAGCGCACCCCGGCCACGATCTGGTCGATGACGTCCTCCACGCTCGGGCGCTCGGGGTCGATGAACATGCGCGCGGACGAGATGCCCTCCTCGAACAGCGCCTTGCGAGCTCGCTCGTAGGGAGTGTCGGTGGCGGTGCGGTTGCGCACGGCCCGGCTCGAGGCCATGCCGAAGGACTCCTTGAACCGGCGCCCCGACTCGTCGGTGAACAGGTCGCCCGGGCTCTCGAGCGTGCCCGCGAACCACGACCCCACCATGACGTTCGACGCACCTGCGGCAAGCGCCAGCGCGACATCGCGGGGGTGCCGCACACCACCATCGGCCCACACGTGGCGACCGTGCCTCGTCGCCTCCGTGGCGCACTCGAGGACCGCGGAGAGCTGCGGGCGCCCCACGGCGGTCATCATCCGCGTGGTGCACATCGCGCCCGGACCCACACCCACCTTGACGATGTCGGCGCCGGCCTCGATGAGGTCCCGGGTGCCCGCCGCGGAGACCACGTTGCCGGCCACGAGCGGCACCTGCGGGTCGAGCGCCCGGACCGAACCGAGGGCATCGAGCATCTTCTCCTGGTGACCGTGCGCGGTGTCCAGGACGAGCAGGTCGACTCCGGCGTCGAGCAGCGCGGCGGCCTTGGCTGCCACGTCGCCGTTGATGCCCACGGCCGCTGCGATGCGCAACCGCCCCTGGGCGTCGGTGTTGGGGGTGTAGAGCCGGGCGCGCAGCGCGCCTGCGCGGGTGATGATGCCGACCAGGTTGCCGGCGTCGTCGACGACCGGGGCGACGTGGTGGTGCGCCGTCGCGAGCTGCGTGAACGCGGCCTCGGGGTCGGTGCCGTCGGTGACCAGCACCGGCTCGCGGGTCATCACCTCGTGCACCTGGGTGAACCGGTCGACGCCGGTCAGGTCGGCCTCGGTGACGACGCCGATGGGGCGCTTGCCCGATTCGTCGACGACCACGGCCGCACTGTGGGCGCGTTTGGGCAGCAGGCCGAGCGCTGTCCCGGCTGTCTCCGTCGCGGCGAGCGTGATGGGGGTGTCGTGGACGAGGTGGCGCTCCTTGACCCAGCGGGTCACCTCGGCCACCACCTCAACGGGGATGTCCTGCGGGATCACCGCCAGGGCGCCGCGGCGGGCGACGGTCTCTGCCATCCGACGGCCGGCGATGGCAGTCATGTTGGCCACGACCAAGGGGATCGTGGTGCCGCTGCCGTCAGAGCTGGACAGGTCGACGTCCAACCGGCTCGTGACGTCGGACCGGTTCGGGACCATGAAGACGTCGTCGTAGGTCAGGTCGAACTGGGGCTGGAGACCGTTGAGGAACTGCACGGCCTCGAGTCTAGGACGAGGAGCAGCGGATGCCGGGTGGCCGCTAGTGCTTGAACTGCTGGCGCACGATGGTGTCCCAGACCCGGTCGCCGCCGAGCGTGCGCGCGGCGATCATGGCCCTGGCGGCGGGCGTGACCACATACCGCGAACGGGGACGCCGGGCCTCCACCGCCTTCAGGATCGTCGAGGCGACCGTCTCGGGCCCGGTGGCGAGCATCGGGTTGTCGTAGCCCCCGGTGGTGCTGCTGGCACTGGCGGCGAGCAATGCGGCATACGGGGAGCTGTCCGTGGGGGCGTGGGCCTCGGAGCCCATGGCGGTGTCGCCGAACTGGGTGCGGATCAGGCCGGGCTCGATGAGCACGACGTTGATGCCGAAGCCGCGGACCTCGTTGCGCAGTGCGTCGGTGATGGCCTCCACCGCGTACTTGGTCGCGTGGTAGTACCCACCGACGGGGAAGGTGATCCGCCCGCCCATCGACCCGATGTTGACGATCCGGCCGGCGCCGGCTGCGCGCATGCCGGGCAGGACGAGCTGGGTCAGGCGGGCCAGGCCGAAGACGTTGGTCTCGAACATGGTGCGGACCTTGTCGAGGTCGGTCTCCTCGATGGTGCCGTACTCGCCGTAGCCGGCGTTGTTGACGAGGACACCCACCCGGCCATGCTCGGCCTCGACGGTCTTCACTGCGGCCTCCATCGACGCCTCGGAGGTGACGTCGAGGGCCAGGACTCGGGCGCCGGCCGCCTCGAGCTCGGCCAGCGTCTCGGGTCGTCGGGCCGTGGCGTAGACGAGGTGCCCGGCCTTGACCAGCAGGTCGGCGGCGGCCTTGCCGATGCCCGACGAGCAGCCGGTGACCAGGATCGGTCCGGTGGTGGTGGCGGTCATCGTCACTGTCCTTCTCTGTTGGTGCGGCGCCGGGCGAGGAGGCGCTCCACGACGGAGTAGCTGAGCCAGCCGACGACCAGGGCCACCACGAAGACGACCCAGTAGCTGAGGCCGGGGAAGAAGTACTGAATGGCCTCCCGGGCGATGATCAGGGCACAGACCGCCGCCACCAACGGCAGCATCGACGACGAGCTGGTGCCGCGGCGCCGGTCGGTAGGGCTCATGGGCCCAGTGTGCCGCAGATCGTCACCGTGCCGGGTTGCTCGACGGTCTGCTCGCTGGGTTGCGCCGGGGGCGGATGCGCACGCCGGGGATGACCGGGGCGGGCAGGTGGGTGATGTCACCGGCATACCCCTGGACCTCGCCGAAGCGCTCGGAGTGGGCCATCCAGTTCTCACGCGCCTGCACGATGTCCTCGTGGCTACGACCCACGAAGTTCCACCACATGACGATCTCCTCCTCGAACGGCGGCCCGCCGAGCAGCAGCAAGCGGCCGGGAGTGGGGGCGTCGTTGGTCAGGGTGAGGGTCGCGCGCCCCGGCGGGAGGTAGCCCATGGCACCGCGGGGGAGGGTGGTGCCCTCGAGCGTCAGCTCCTCGGTGTCGGCGAGGACGCCGTGCTCGTATGCCGGGTCGAGCGCCAGCTCCAGCCGGGCCCCCGCGTCGAGCACGATCTCGGCGCCGAGCAGCGGGGTGAAGGTCTCCACAGGCGAGGTCGTCCCGGCGAGGGAACCGAGGAAGACCGACACGGAGGCGCCGTCGATCAGGGTTGGCTCGGGTGCATAGTGCTGAAAAGCCTTGGGGGCGTGGCGATTTCGCTCTGGCAGCGCCACCCAGAGCTGGGCACCGTGGAGCACGGTCGTCTGGGGCGTGGCCACCTCGGAATGGGCGATGCCGAGGCCGCCCGTCATGAGGTTGAGCTCACCGGGTCGGATGAGGGCGTGGGAGCCGAGGCTGTCGCGGTGCTCGATCTCCCCGGAGAACAACCAGCTGACGGTCTGCAGGCCGCAGTGCGGGTGCGGCGGGACGTCCATGCCACCGGTCGCGGCGACGTCGTCCGGGCCGTAGTGGTCGGCGAAGCACCAGGCGCCGATCAGGGAGCGCTGGCGCTGAGGGAGCGTCCGTCGCACGGTCATGGCGCGGGGGCCGCCGAGCGGGACGTCGCGGGGCTCGAGCACCTCGAGCCCCGCGGCCGGTGCTGCTGCAGCGCACTGCAGCTCCTCGGGTCGTGCCTCGACATTGCTCACCGATCCAGTCTCGCACCTGACGCGCAGGCGGCGGCCGCTGATGGCCGTTGACGGTTGCCTCAGGGGCGCGGTGAGACCGTCGTCTCGTAGGTCAGGATCTCGGTGCCGTTGCCCTCGTCGCCGTTGTCGGGGGCGACCCGCATCGTGAGGTGGTTGCCGTCGGCGGTCATCGTGAACGGGTTGCGAGTGGCTACGTGTCCTGCGGTCGACCACTGCTGGAACGGGATCTCGCGAGTCACCTGCTCGGTGGTGAGGTCGAGCATGGCCACGCCACCGAGCTCGTACGTCGCGCTCGTCCCTCCGGCACTGGGGGTCTGGGGGAGGTTGGTCACGCCGGCACACAGCATCTTGCTGCTCGGGACGTACGTGCAGTCCTGGTAGTCGATGAAGAAGTTGGGATTGGCCCAGGTCTTCAGCTGCTTGCCACGCAGATCCCACTCGGCGAATCGCCGTGATCCCCAGGTGTTCCCGACCAGATGACCCGTCTGCTTGTCCATGACGATGCCGCCGAAGTGATCGGCGACCTGGAACTGCTTGTGGACGGCCAACGTCGTCGCGTCGACCCGGTAGATGATGGCGCTCGAGTTCGGCCGGTACTGCGCGACCGGGACCCACACGTTCGTGCCGTCGAAGTCGATGCCGCCCGGGTGGTACATGTCGCCCTCGCCGAGCGTGATGTCCTTCTGCAGGTGGCCGGCCCTGTCCATGACGAACAGGTGGCCGATTCCCTTGCCGGGCGTCCGGTCGTAGCCCCCCTGCGGCGTCGGGTACTTCACCGTGGGTTCCAGGATCTGCACGGCCGACAGGAAGATGTGGTCGGGCGAGTAGGCGAGGCCCTCGGTGTGGTAGGTCGGGAAGGTCAGCTTGAGCTTGCTCGTCTGCTGCCACTTCGTGTCTCGCGTGACGGCGTTGAAATCGTCCGCCAAGGCGGTGTCCGGGGTGTGCTGCTGGCCGGCTGACGCGGCGCGCGCTGCTGCTGCGCCGCCCAGCACGGCCGTCGCGAGGACGGCGACGGCGACGATCTGGGTGCGAACTCGGTACATGACGACCTCTCTGCGACGGGTTCCTGCGGCCACCGAACCTAGGTCGCCCCCGTGAACAACGCGGGTGGCTCGGGTGCCGAACAGTTGAACAGCCGCCGAGGGCCAACGGGGCAGACGCCAGCACGGCCGACGCGATGCGTCGGCCGTGCTCGCAGCTCAGGCTCGGAGCCCTGGGGGGTGTCGGGCTGCTACGACGCCTGAACTGCGAGTCCGTGGCGGATGGCATACGCCTCGCCAACGAACTGGTGCACCTCGGCCATGGTGGCGAACCGGCCGTGGAAGTTTCCGTAGGTCACCGTGAAGCCGATGACGTAGTCGCCGTAGATGGTGCCCGCGCGGGGTGCGCCGGCCTCGGAGATCGCGTAGAACCCTGCGCGGATGACCGAGATCCGCGCCATCGGCCACGGGTCTTCGTCGGCCTGTGGGGGGTATGCCGTGGCCAACGACTGGGTGTCGAGGATCGGCTCCGACTCATCGAGGACCGGGTCGACCTCTTGCCCCGCGGAAGGCACCTGCCGTGCGCGTCGCTCGCGAATTCGCATCGAAAACTCCTGCCAGCGGTCGCCCCTGCGCGGGCGAACTCGGGTAAATATATGACAGGTAAAGGTAAAGACTTGGCAAGGACACGCCGCGAAGCGCCAGAGGTGAGTACGCGCAAATCGCGCGCGCAGATCGGGTTGTCGGGCCCTGCAGGATGGTCGGCTCGACCCCAACCGCCCTACCATTGGGCCGTGGTCCGGTTGCGGTGGAATCACCCGACGAGGGTCCTGGAGGGACCGTCGGAGGACCCTCTGCTGAGGCAGTATCGGTACCTGCTCACCACTGGCCCCGTCGACGCGCTCGAGGGCGCGCACAAGGAAGCGCTCCAGAGGATCACCGGCGCTGAGCGCCGTTCTGTGCTCCAGGCGGTTCGCGAGACGTTCAACACCGGACATCATGTGGCGGCGGATAACACGTCTGGACTTGCGCATCTCATTGCCGTCGGAGCCCATCGATCACCCAGAGCGTGGCTCAGCGGGCTCCCGGCGATGGTGGCTCGGCGCCTGGCGGACGCCGCGCTGTCGGCCGAGTCGTCGTTCGGTCTGCTTGGTGGGTATGCCGGCTGGGACGGGTCGAGCCCGGGAGAACCTGAGGGCGCAGGCCCGAATGACGGCTTCTTCCCCAAGCGGAACCGCCCGCTGCCCGATGGTGTCGGTACCTGGGACGTGCCTGGGCACGGGCCGCCCTAGCCACACAGCTGGGTGTTCGTGGGCCCCGTCGGATTCGAACCGACAACCTACGGACTCTAAGGGGGCGAGCAGGTACGGCTATCGACTACGTCTTGGGAGTCGCGGCTGACGCTCGCTGGCCCGTCGGGATCGCCGGCGGTCTGTGTTCATGTGTGAGCGTACGGGTGAGCGGTGGTGAGGTCGCTTCGAGCTCCCCGCCCACGAAATCGCGGCGCGCGCCCTTCGTCCCGAACTCCAGGCAAGGACATCAGCAGGAAGTGAGCGTGCACGCGCCCCACAGGGGGGCATGCCGTTTGTTTCAGGCGTGCTGTCATTCCGCGCGAGTAGCCGCGGATGTCCAGCCGGGGAAGGGATGCCGGTACGGGGACGAGGTACGTTTCCAAGGTGCTCCGGCGAGTCCACGTTGCGAATCTCGCCGAAGGATGGACCCCGTGCTAACAGGCGGGGTGTCACCTGAGTGCGCCCACCGAGTTGGCCCAGCACGGAGGGGCACGTCCGAGGTGACATGGGTTCACGGCTCGGGAGGTGTGCAGCACGGCGCATTAGGGGTCGCATCGGCGCCTGCGGCGCCTAGGCGGGCATCCCGAATGTGTGCGGGGATGCCTTCCTTAACTGATGTCCTTCGGGGCAAGAAGGAAGATGTGCCGGTAGGCCCATTCGGCGAGCAGCGTGCGGTTGAAGCGCTCTGTGTCCCCCGGCAAGCGGGGGACAGGCGCGGCGCGACGCCCTCCCCTCACGGTCCCTCGCGTCGTAGGGTGCAGGCTGGCGAGTCAGGCGTCGACGAGCGAGCCCCAGTGACGGGACGATCCGGCAGGGCTCCGATGCTGCACGACACCCCAAGGATTGTCGTCGCGGAGGGGCTCCGGCAGGAGCGCACGTGGGGTGTCTTGGTAGGCCACCCCACGCAGGAACCTGCCGATCGACGCGGTGCCGACCGACGTCGAGGAGTCATTGGTCGTGGCTGGCCACGGTCCGCCGTGCTGCATGGCGGGGGTAACGGCAACGCCAGTGGGCCAGCCGTTGATGATCACCCGACCGACCTGACTGGACAGGGCGCTCAGCAACTGGCGAAGGGCTGGCGTGTCCTCACCCGTCGCGATGTGCACCGTGCCGGTGAGGTTTCCGGCGAAGAGGTCCGCGCATAGCGCTGCGAGGTTCGTCTCGTCGTCGTACTCGACCACTATGGACAGTGGTCCGAAGGCCTCGTCGAGGAGGCGGTCTCGCTCTCCCAGAAGCGTGCTGACCGGAACGCTGACGATCGTCGGGCTGGCCCAGCCTTGGTCCTCGTTCTCGACGCGCAGAGAGCCTGCGGCGATGACCTTCACGCCGGCGGTTTCAAGGATTGCTGTCCGCCTGTCCCGGTAGCCGCGTGTGATCGATGAGTTGAGCAGTCGGTGCTCATCGACTGAGGAGGCAGAGTCGGCGAGTAGATCGGTCAAGCCGTGACCGCTAGGAAGGAACAGGAAGCCTGGCTTTGTGCACAGCTGACCGGCCGACCCAGAAACGCTGGTGACATACCCCTTTGCCAGCTGCGCCGCTCGCTCGGTGACGGCGGCCGCTGTGGCGAACACCGGGTTGACGCTACCTAGCTCCCCGAAAAAGGGAATCGGCTGCGGTCGCGCCGCCGCGATCCTGGCGAGGAGCTGTCCCACCCGGATGGAGCCGGTGAAGCTGGCCGCGGCGATTCGGGGGTCCTTCAGCAAGGTGACCCCCTCGTCCTCTCCATAGACCAGCTGAAGGGTTCCTTCGGGGGCATGCGCGGCGGTGAGGGCAGCGACGACGACCTCGCCCGTGCGGGCCGAGAGACGCGGATGCCCAGAATGGGCCTTGACGACAACAGGGCACCCAGCCGCCAGAGCCGAGGCTGTGTCGCCGCCGGCGATCGAGAAGGCGAACGGGAAGTTGCTGGCCGCGAAGTTGAGTACTGGTCCCACTGGCACCAGATATCGGCGTAGGTCAGGGCGCGCTCCCAGGGCGAACTCGGGGTCCGGCTCGTCGATTCGAACGTCTAGGTAGCCACCATCGAGGACTGTGTCGGCAAACAGCCGCAGCTGAACCGCCGTGCGGGTGAGCTCGCCGCTCAGCCGCGGTTCGCTCAGCCCCGTCTCCATGGAGCCGATTGCGACGAGCTCGGCGCTATGAGCGGTGAGTGCGTCGGCGATGGCGACAAGTGCTCGCGCGCGCTCGCGCGGTGGGGTCGTGGCCCACACCGATGCAGCAGCGCTGGCACGCGCGGCGATCTGGTCGAGGTCGTGCAAAGTGGCTGGGTGCATTGAGTTCTCCTGGGTGTTGTCAGGGACGGCCGAGGCGGAACAGACGCCGTGCCGTTCCGCCGAGAACCGCGACGCGGTCCTGTTTTGTGAGGAAGCCGAGCTGGGTCCTGACGAGGCGTGCGTCAACGGAGTAGTAGCCGTGTGGGGCTGCATGGCCCGCGCGGGCCCAGTCCCCGCTCCACATGATCCGCTGCGCACCGAAGGCAGCGAGACTTCGAAGCAGGTAGGGGTGTGCATCGCGATAGGGGAAGCTTTGGGTGCTGTAGGCGTGGAAGCCTGCCCAGAGCAGGTGGACGTTGGGGAAGGCGCTGAGCGCCATGAGGCGCTCGAAATCGGTGTCCGTGTCGATGCCATATGCGAAGAGGCCAAGGTGGTCGATCCGCACCTTGAGACTGGGAAGCTCCCTCAGCATCTCCGCGAACGAAGGGTGGACGAGCGACGCGACGGGTCCGCGGACGCTGGCGACCAGGCCGTTGGCCTCAATTGCGCGCCAGATCGCTAGCGGATCGTCACCGGGCGAGCGCGTGGACGCGCGTAGCCGCACGCCCCGGAAGGCCGGAAACGAGGCGGCGCGAGCGACCTCCTCAGGTGCTTGCGTTGAGGCGCAGTCGACCATCCCGATCACCGCCAGGTCAGATGGCGACGTGGCGGCACAGCGGAGCAGGTATTCGTTGTCGAATTCGCCGAAGTGCTGGGTCAGGACGGCTCCGCTGATGCCCGCCGCGCGCGCATATCGCTGGTACTCCTCGAACGGCGGAAAGGACGGCGGTCCTGCGTGCACGTGGCTGTCGACGATGTCGAAGGCCGCAGACGCGGGACAAAGGCCTGTCAAAGGTGTTCCGCGCGGTGGCGCCGCGCACGCGCGAGGTAGTCGTCGAGGAGCTCGAGGTCGAATTCTGCGACGATGTCCGTCACCGAAAAGTCGTTGGACTCGCTTGTGAGCAGGACGGGTCCGAGCCGCCCGGGGTCGTGAATGCCGACCCCTGGTCCGTACTTTCTCTTGATGTCGGCCAGCTTGGTCCAGTGCCCATCGAGGTGCAGGATCGCGTAGTCCAGATTCACCGTCTGGGTGACGTGCTCGAAGTAGTTGGTGCTCGTCGCCACCACCTCACCGAGCGGAGAGAGTATGGCGCTGGGCGCCGGGGGCCGCACGCAGGCCGCTAGGTACGCCCGCAGTGAGTAGGCCCAGTAGTTCTGCATGAGACCGCCGTGGTACTCGGAGCTGAACAGGAGCAGCTCCGGCTTCGCCTGCACGTAGGCCGTTCGCACCTCGTCGAAGTTGAGGTCGAAGCAGATCGCGGATCCAACCCGTCCGAAGTCGAGGTCGAAGCACTGTGCTCGCTGGCCGTAGCTCAGTCCCAGGGTTTCGTTCTCGTCGATGACAAGGAAGTTCTTGGCGTAGTCGCCCACGACCGCGCCCGAGCGGTCGAGGATCTGCGTGCAGTTTTGACCGATACCGTCGACGAACATGACCGCGGAGTATGCGATGTGGCAGCCGTTCTGCCGCGCGACCTCGGCGAAGTAGTCGCGGACGCGCGTGCCGCGGTGGTGGTAGTACTCCAGCAGGCGCTCAGGACCGAACGTGCTGGCCGAGGGTCGGTCGACAGTTTCCGGCAGAACGATGATGTCAGGCTGGTCTGGTAGGACGTCCTCCAGCCGACGCCCCCAGAAGTCGACCGTCCGCTCGACGATCTCCTCGAGGTCGGTGGCTGCATCGAACGGGAGCGGGGCAGCGGTCAAGCAGCTGACCGTGGTGTTGCGTGACACGAGGTCTCCTTCTTTCTCTGGGGCTTGAGGACTAGCGGAGGTCGTCGAGCAGGATCTGCCCACGGTCCACGACGAGCCGGCCATCTCTGTAGACCTGGTGGACCGCGCCGAGGCTCTGCGACACGTCCGTGCCCTCGAGGACGACCAGGTCACCGCGCAGCCCGGGCGCGATGAGCCCGACCTGGTCGGAGATGCCGAGGGACTTCGCCGCGTTGTGGGTCGCCATACCTACCGCCTGGGACGGAGTGACGCCGAAACCTTCGATGCCGCAGCGCACTGTCTCGTGGAAGCGTCGGAACGGAGTGAACCGCACGCCGGCATCGCTGGCGAGTGCGACATTGACACCGGCATCCATCAGCGCCTTGACCCAGCCGAAGTCGCTGGAGAGTCCTCCGGTTGGGGACGCGGCCAGTGCCGCGGCACGTTCGACGTCGGTAGGATCGGCATCAGGCAGTAGTGCGCGCTGGATTCCTGCGAGCGTCACCGTAACGGAGGTCGTGGACCCGCGAAGCAACTCGACGAGGGTTTCCGTCGGTAGGGGCAAACCCTCCCGGTCGCGCCAGAGACAGTGCTCGAGGGTGTCGACCCCCGCCTGGACGCTTCGTCTGATGCTCTCGGCGTTGAGGCTGTGCGCGGCGACCCTCCGCCCGAACCGATGAGCCTCGGTCACCGCAACCGTGAGTTCCTCCAGTGAGAACTGCGGGTCGCGCACGTTCGACTCGCGCGTCATGTTGCCACCGCTCGCCATGATCTTGAGCACATCCACGCCGGCGGTGCACAGCGCGCGCACGACCTTGCGTACCTCGTCTACGGAGTCGGCGGTGTTGCCGCACCAATGAAGGTGGCCACCTGTGGTGGTCAGGGGCGCGCCGGCGCTCTGTACGCGTGGCCCTGGCAGAGTGCCTGCCGCGATCGCGTCGCGGAGCGCCAGCACCACCAGTCGGGTGTCGCCGAGGTCGCGGACGGTCGTGATCCCTCCGAGGAGGCACTCAACCGCGTTGCGCGCGCCCGTTAGTGCGAGCTCCGCTGTCGAAGATCTCTGGAAAGTCGTGCGGGTAACCTCGTGGTCGCTCTCGCAGGTGAAGAGGAGGTGCACATGAGCGTCGATGAATCCGGGCGCAATCGTGTACTCGCTCAGGTCGATCGCGTCGGCCCTCAACTCGCCATCGAGGTCGATCCAGGGGATGACATGCTCGATAAGCCCATCTCGCAACCCGATTGCGGAGTCGGTGAGGGCGCCTCCGCCGTCGCCTGTCAGCACGGTACCGCCGCGGATCCAGATCAGGTCGTCACTCGTGGTCATTCTCGTCGTATGCCTTCCGGTGTCGGGTCAATCAGGGCCGAAGATGTCGTCGAAGTTGCCTGCGAACACTGCGTGGCGTTCGGCATCGCTCGCGCCCGCTAGCGCTAGGTCGGTGGGGGAGACGGAGGCCGAGTACGGCTCGTCGCGTGCGCACACTGGCCAGTCCGAGCCCCAAAGGACGCGGTGGCTTCCGAACGTGTCCAGTGCCGCCCGGAGGAATGGCACCAAGTCGGCGTGCGGCGCCGGGACACCGGAGAAGAAGCTGCTGTTGGGCGTCTTCACCGAAATGTTGGGCGCCTGGCTAAGCTGAAGCAAGGCCATGAAGCCTGCAGAGTCCGGGCTCGTTGAGACATCGGGCCTGCCGAGATGGTCGACGAGAACTGTGAGCTCTGGCTGCCGCACTGCGAGCTGCCTCACCATGACAAGCTGTTGCGGATGGGCGTGGACGACGACGACGGCGCCTCGTTCGCGGAGCATCCGCCAGAGGGGCTCAAGCCCCGCCTCGAGGACCGCTCCCGCTGCCTGCTCCGACACCAGGTTGATACGGATGCCCCTCGCGCCCGCGTCGACTGCCTTCGCAACAGCGCGATCCGCATCGGGTCGGGACCAATCAACCAGTGCGATGCCCACGAACCTGGTGGGGTGGGCGGTCAGGGCATCGAAGGTCGCCGAGTTGTCGCCGCCAACGTTGGACGGGGTGATGACGGCCGCCCTTGCCACACCCAAGCCCTCCATAGCATGGAGGAGGGCCCTGGCTTCGCTGCCGGGGGAAGCGCCCGTGGCCATGCCGACGTGGGTGTGCGCATCGTTGAGCTTGTTGAATCCGCGGTCGACTGCTCCCTGCGGCCCCGGCATGGTTGACGGTCACCAGGCCCGCCTCAGATTCTAGGAGCCGAGGGAATGACGGGTCCCACGAGCAGCTCGTCGCGGCCACTGCGCAAAGGAGCCGGCGCGAACCGCTCGATCTGGTCGCGCACGTCGGACATGACCGCGACGATTGTCTCGCAGCGTTCCGGGTTGAGCCGGGCGACTGGCACGGAACAGCTGATCGCGTCCATGGCCGGATTGGCGTAGCGCAGGGCGAAGCCGAAGCACTGCAAACCGAGCGTGTTCTCCTGGAGGTCCACCGAGTGGCCCCGCTGACGGGTGGCCTCCAACTCGGCTTTGAGTGCACCTACGTCGGTGATCGAGTTGGGGGTCAACCGCGGCAATGGTTCGGCCAGGAGGGCTTCGAGTGCCGCCCCGGAGCGCTCCGCGAAGAGCGCCTTCCCCATGGCGGTGGTGGAGGCTGGCAGCCGACGGCCCACCCGGCTGTACGGGCGCAGGTACTGGCTCGACTCCCGGGTGGCCAGGTAGACGATGTCGCGGCCGTCGAGTCGTCCGAAGTGAATGGTCTCGTTGAGCTGCTCGTTGGCGTAGTCGAGCGACGGCTGCACGAGTCGCAGGTAGGGATCGGCGTCTAGATAGCTTGTGCCTGTCATCAGAGCGCGAATACCGATGCCGTAAAGCGTTCCGGATGCGTCGGTCCGCACCCAGCCGTACTGGCACAGCGTTCGCAGAAGGGCGTACAAGCTGCTCTTCGGCACGCTGAGGGCTTCGGAAATCTCCCGCAGGCGGGTGGGTTCGTTCTGTCGTGCGGCCAGGAATTCGAGAACCAGCACCGTCCTGGCCGCGGACTTGACCTCGAGCACGCCCCCCTCGATGAGTCCCTCGGCGTCGACAGCGGGTTCGAGCGCAGAGATCGACTTGTCCGTCATGGGTGACCCCCCTCTCTTCTGAGTTTTCATTGACAATCACTGTCTCGTGGCTAGCATAGCAGCATGAGTACGAAGACGTCGTCTACATATAAAGACAACTCTCGGATGTCGACTTGCTGACCGGCACCTGCGATCCGCCAGGGTCGATCGGGGAACGCGCGACGGCCTTCTCTCTGCGGCTCCGTCAGCGGGCGCAGGACGGAGTCATGTCCTTTCCCTTGACGCCGTTCTCTGACGATGGCTCGGCCATCCGCCCAGATGCATTCCGCAAGCACGTCCGTCGGCAGATCGACGCGGGCGCTGCGGCGCTCTTCCCGTGTTGCGGGACCGGGGAGTTCTTCTCGCTCACCGAGGATGAGTACAGCACCCTTGTCGGCATCGCCGTCGACGAGGCAGCGGGCGAGGTCCCGGTCATCGCGGGAACGGGTTATGGCTGGGCGAGCGCGGCGAGATTCGCCGAGCGCGCCACAGAGGCCGGCGTCGACGGCCTGCTTTTGCTGCCTCACTACCTCGTGCGCGCGCCGCAGTCGGGTCTCGTCGCCCACGTTCGCCAGGTCGCGGACCGCACCGAGCTTCCCGTGGTCGTTTATCAACGCGAGCAGGTCTGGTACTCGGCTTCGGCGCTTCAGGAGCTGGCGAGCGTCCCCAACGTGATCGGTCTCAAGGACGGCCACAGCGACCTCGACCAGCTACAGCGGCTCCGCCTGGTGATGCCCGAGTCGTTCCTCATGTTCAACGGGGCCCAGACCGCCGAAATGCAGGCCAGGCAATACGCCAGCATCGGCATTGGGGCCTACTCCTCGGCAGTGCACGGCTTTGCGCCTGAGATCGCCACGACCTTCTTCCGCAGCCTCCGCGACGGCGACACTGAGCGGGTCGAGCTGCTGCTGCGCGAGTTCTACCTCCCCTTTGTGGAACTACGAGACCGACAGGTCGGCTACGCCGTCGCCCTCGTCAAGGCGGGCGCGCGACTGCGGGGCGAGGACATGGGACCGGTGCGAGCGCCACTAGCCGACCCCGCCGCCGGCGACCTCAATGACTTCGAGGCACTGATGCGCAGCGCCCTGGCCATAGTTGGAGCCGAACTGTGAACGCGCCACCTGAGCGGTGTCGGCGATGAACCCAGTTATTGCAGCCCGGCTCGCCACGGCAGGCGTCGAGCTCAGCGAGCCCTCTGCCCCGCGTTATAGCTACGTCGCGTTCACGGTGTCGGGGGAGATCGCCTACTTCTCGGGCAAGACCTCGATCGTCCCAGGATCCTTGCTCTCGGTCACTGGCAAGGCGGGTCGTGATGTGACGCCCGCGCAGGCGGGTGACGCGGCCCGGCTCTGCGCCATCAACCTGATGTCTGCGGTGGAGTTCGCCGTAGGGCTCGAGCGGGTTCGCAGCATCCTCAAGCTGACCGGCTTCGTCGCGAGCGTTCCGGAGTTCTCCGAACAGGCGGCGGTCGTGGACCACGCATCTCGTCTGCTCGTCAACGTCCTCGGCGAGGCCGGCCACCACGCGCGGACAGCGATAGGCGTTGCCGTGCTTCCAGGCAACGCCACCGTCGAGCTCGACGCAGTCATCCAGCTGACCGAACACGAGGAAGAGCGAGCATGAGGCACGAAGAGAACCGTACGACGAGGTTCGACGAGCAGATCGGCACCTATCGCACACGCCTCGAGACGCTGCCCCGCGTCGACCTGGCAACCCTCCCGACGCCACTGGACGCCTGCGCGAACCTCACCGCCTCGCTCGGCGGACCTCGGATCTGGATCAAGCGGGACGACTGCACCGGGCTCGCATTCGGCGGCAACAAGGTTCGCCAGCACGAGTTCGTGTTGGGAGCGGCACTCGCCGCAGGTGCGGACTGCTTCGTCCAGGGCGCCGCATCACAGTCCAACCATTCACGGCAGCTCGCCGCAGCCGGAGCGCGACTGGGTGTGGAGACTTACCTGCTCCCCAAGCGTGACCGGATGAGCAGCCCGGTCCAAGGCAACTACCTGGTCGACCACCTCCTCGGCGCGAAGATCACACCGATTGACCTAAGCGCGAGCACGATCGAGGCAAAGGCCAGGCTGGTCGAGGAACTTCGCGCTCAGGGTCGGCATCCGTACGTCACCGGCATGGGGGCAGACGAGAGCCTCGTGCTTGCCGCGGTCGCGTACGTGGAGGCCGCTTTCGAAATTGTCGAGGCGCTCCACGAGGCTGAGCTGCCCGACTGGATCTACACCGCGTCCCAGGGGAGCACCCAGGCAGGGCTGCTGGTCGGCTTCGAGATCCTGGGACTGTCCACACAGGTGCTCGGGGTCTGCCCCATGGACGACAGCCACGAGGCGTACCTCAGTCGGCAGCAGATTCTGGAGCTGGCACATGGCGCCGCCCGATTGCTGGGCTACGAGTCCGCGCTGACCTTGGACGACATCCTCACGACCGAGGAGTTTGTCGGCGATGGCTATGGCTTCACCACAGCCAGTGCTATCGAGGCGATCCGCACCGTTGCCTCAACCGAGGGCACGATGCTCGATCCCGTCTATTCGGGCAAGGCGTTCGCCGCCCTCCTGGCGCACGTTCGCAGCGGGAGGCTCGCGCCTGGTGCCAACGTCGTCTTCGTGCACACGGGCGGCCTGCCGGCGCTGTTCGCCTATGGCGATCTCATGACTGAACAGCCCAACCCGCCCCGTGACCTATCGGCCTCTGACAACGCGGCCCCCATAGCGGCCACGTCCAAAGGCCATCCGCATGACAACCCTGTGCTTGGGCACCGCGGTGCTTCTTCGAGCACCCCCTAGAGAGGTAGACCATTGAAGTTCTTCCACCGCACCCGCTGGGCCAGCCTTGCCGTATGTGCGACGGGCGCAACCCTCGTGCTCAGCGCATGCTCGACCGGGGCTCCGTCGGCCTCCGCTGGTACTAGTCGGCTCACCATCCAGGCAACCGAGCCCACCACCGGTTTCGACCCTGCCACAGCCGTGACCCAGGCCTCGTTGCGGCTCATCGAGCTGATTTACGAGCCGCTGATCGACTACGACAAGAATGGAACACTCCAGCCGGCAATCGCCGAGAAGTGGAAACGTGCCGCCGACGGTCTTTCGTACGACTTCAGCATCCGGCCAAATGCGCACTTCAGCGATGGTTCGACGATCACCGCCGAGGACGTGAAGTACTCAGTGCAACGGATGGCGAAGGGCGCGGCGCTGAAGACGGCTCTCGCCGACCTCACCGGTGTGACTGTCACGGCGCCGAACACCGTAAGGATCACCCTGTCCAAGCCGTCGCGGGTCATTCTCAACGCGCTGGCGACGACGGGGAGCGCAGCGATCCTTTCAGAGAAGGCAGTGGAGTCGAGCCCGAGCTACTTCACGAATCCGACGGCGACCTCTGGGCCTTGGACCTTGACGGAGATGGTTCCGAAGGACCACGCGTCACTCACCGCGAACCCTCACTACTGGAACAAGGGCTTTCCGAAGATCAAGAACATCACCTACTCCTTCGGCACGGACATCACGGCCATGGCTGCGGCGCTCGAGTCGGGAACCATCGACATGACCTACAACATGAAGCCGGCGGACGCCGTTCGCCTGAAGAAGTCGAATGCGATTCAGTACTTTGTGGCTCCGAGTGCCGGTCTCGTGATGTGGGGGATGGACAAATCGAAGGCACCGTTCGACGATGTCCGGGTCCGCCAGGCGCTCGCGTACATGGTCCCGCGTAAGCAGGCCATCGACACGTGTTGGAGCGGGGTCGGCGGTCACGCGTCTACCGGTGACCTGATCTACCCCGGAGACCCGCTGTACAAGGCGGGCGAGCAGCGCTTCGGCCTGTCATCGACGGACGCCCTCGCCAAGGCGAGCGCCCTTCTCGATCAGGCCGGTTGGAAGACCGGTTCTGACGGCGTCCGTGTCGCCCAGGGTGTCAAGGGTGCAGCGGACGGCACGAAGCTTGCGGTCAACGTGCCCTACGAGAACACCTGGCAGCAGGCCCGATGCAACACCGAGATGCTTCAGCAGAGCCTCAAGCCGCTAGGCGTCCAGATCACGCCACAGGCCTACGACTCGGCATCGTTCTACGGTGATGTCGCGAAGGGCAAGTTTGAGATGTACCACGCCGGCAACGCCTATGCGACAACTGACTCGTACTTCTCGCAGTCGTTCACATGCAACGGCTCGGTGACGAACCTGATGGCCAAGTGGTGCAACAAGGACGTTGACGCCCTCATCGCCCGCGCCCAGCAGGAGCCCGACCTGGCCAAGGCCGCAACGTTGTACCGGCAGGTCCAGGACATCATCCTCGACCAGCAGCCCATGATCGTGATCGGTTCGCAGTATGCCGTGATCGGCACCAGTCCGAAGCTCCAGGGCTACTACCCGAGGGCTGACGTCTCGAACCGTGGGCTCATCTACGCCTCGATGGGCAATTAGCCCCGGTGGGACCGGTGGGGCCGCCCGCCACGCCGCCGGTCCCACCGGTCCACCACCCGGGTTATTGACCAGCTCCCAACTGTCCGGAGGAAGCTTTGTTCCGATATGCGATGCGACGAATCGCTGTGGCTGTGCCCCTCCTGCTTGCACTGTCGATCGTCCTTTTCCTTTACATCCACCTGGTCCCGGGCGACCCCGTAGCAGGCATGCTCGGCCCTAACGGCAGCCCGGAGCTCGTCAAGCAGCTCCGCCACGCGCGGGGGCTCGACCTGCCCATTCCGGTGCAGTACTGGAATTGGCTTGGGGGTCTGTTCCACGGCAGCCTGGGTGTCTCCCTCGTGTCAAATCTGCCGATCGCGCCAATCGTGATTGCGCGCCTTCCGGCCACGCTGCACCTCACGCTCAGCGCGCTGTTCTTCACCCTGCTCCTCGGCCTGCCCACGGGGTTTCTCGCCGGCGTATACAAGGACAGGTGGCTCGACCGCATCCTCTCGCCGGTGGCGCTTGTCGGCCTGTCCATGCCGGTCTTCTGGGTGGGCACGCTGCTATTCCTTCTCCTCGGGGTGCAACTGCACTGGCTCCCCACGGCCGGTTACGTACCCTTCAACGAGTCGCCTGTGCAGAGCCTGCGCCTCACCCTGATGCCCGCGTTCACCCTGGGCTTCACCCTCGCGCCGTTCCTGGCCCGACTCACCCGCGCCGCCACCGTCGAGCTACTCCAGGAGCAGTTCATCGTCCAGACGACGGCCAAGGGACTTCGCCCCAGCACCGTATTGAGGCGCTATCTCGCGAGGAACACCATCCTGCCCGTGCTCAGCGTGATCGGGCTCCAACTGGGCACTCTCATCGGAGGACAGGTCATCGTCGAACAGCTCTTCAACTGGCCCGGCATCGGACGGCTCCTCGTCGAGGGTGCGGTGCAGAGGGACTATCTCATGGTCCAGTCGTTAATTCTCGTCCTCGCCGCCGTGTACGTTCTGGTGAACCTGGGCGTGGAACTGCTCCACGCATGGCTCGACCCCCGGGTGCGGCTGTGAAAGCCCTGCGGGAGCGCGTGACTGCGCGGCGAGTCCTCCTCGATGTTCCGCGGGGCGGCGTGCGGGCGATCACCCTGAGCGCAGTCCTCCACAACAAGCGTGCGCTATGCGGCGCCATCCCCGTGGCCGCAGTTCTGGCGCTGACGCTGCTCAGCCTGGTCTGGACGCCATACGACCCCATCGCGGCGCATGCCGGCCCTGCGTTCACCGCACCCAGCTGGCGGCATCTGGCCGGCACCGATGTCTATGGAAGGGACATCCTGTCCCGCATCATGGCCGGGTCACAGGCTTCTATTGCGGTTGCCTGCATCGCCGTCATGGCGGCCGCCGTCATGGGCTCGGTCATCGGCGTCGTCTCTGGATTCGTCGGCGGCAAGGTCGACCTCATCGCTACGCGCGTCGTCGACCTCATGCTCGCCATCCCCGCCCTGGTATTCGCGCTGGGCATTGTCGCGCTCCTCGGACCATCGGCGCAGTCCGTCGCGGTGGCCCTGAGCGTGGTGTATATGTGGCAGTTCGCCCGGGTCATCCGCAGCATCGTCATTTCGGTGCGGAACAAGACGTATGTCGAGGCGTCGCGCGGCCTCGGCGTCCCGGCTGCCGCGATCATTGCCAAGGACATCTTTCCCAGCGTTGTCCCGATTCTCGTAGTCCAGATCACCACGGCGCTGGCCTGGGGGATCCTCGACGAGGCGAACCTCGGCTTCCTTGGTCTCGGAGTACAGCCACCCTCGCCGTCCTGGGGATCCCTGCTCATCGAGGGCCGGGAGTACCTCTACGACGCCCCCTGGCTGCCGTTGGGCGCCGGCACGATGGTCGTCATCGCCGTTCTCGGGGTGAACCTTCTCGGGGACGGCCTGAGGGACATCATCGATCCGCGGACGGGAGAGAAGTGACAGCCATGAGAAGGACAAGCGAGGCCCAGCCGTCGGACAACGTCGAGCCCGGCACTGCCGCGAGCGGCGGTGGGCCCGTCATACAGGTCGAGCACCTGTCGGTCGCCTTCGGGTCGGGGCCGCGCGCGGTCCGGGCGGTCGACGACGTCTCGTTCAGCATCGGTCAGGGCGAGATCGTCGGGTTGGTGGGCGAGTCCGGCTCGGGCAAGAGCACGCTCGGCCTCGCCCTCCTGCGGATCGTGCCGGCCCCCGGTGTCAGCACCGGTCGCGTGGTGTTCGACGGCCGGGAGCTCGGCACGCTGAGCGAGCGGCAGATGCGCGCCCTTCGGGGTAACGAGCTCGCGCTCATCGTGCAGGACGCGCTGGCGACGATGAACCCGGTGACGAGGATCGAGGAGCAGATCGTCGAGATCGTGCGGGACCACGCTGGTGACACGCCATTTGACGTCGCAAACCTCAGGACTCGTGCGCTGCGGGCCTTGCGCTCCGTGCACCTGCCGAACGCCGAGCTCAACCTGCGGCGCTACCCACACCAGCTCAGCGGAGGGATGCAGCAGCGCGTCGCCATCGCACAGGGTCTCATCCTGGAGCCGAAGCTCATCATCGCCGACGAGCCCACGACTGCACTCGACGTGACGGTCCAGGCGCAGATACTCGCTCTGCTGCAGGAGGTTCGCGACACCCGAGGCACGAGCATCGTCTTCGTCACGCATGACCTGGCCACCGTCGCCGAAATCTGCGACCGGGTCATGGTGATGTACGCGGGCAGGATCGTGGAGGCGGGCACGGTGCGCGAGGTGTTCCAGCAGCCGAAGCATCCCTACACGCGAGCTCTGCTGAGCGGGTTGCTGCCGCTCGTGGGCGAGCCCCCCGAGGAGCTGGACGCCCTGCCGGGTCAGCCGCCTCGACCCGAGGACTGGCCGTCAGGCTGCCGGTTCCATCCGCGCTGTCCGCTGTACGAGCGTCTCGGGAAGCCAGACGTGTGTGCCCAGACCGACCCGGGAGTGGACGAGTCGCTCCCGCACTGGGGCGCCTGCCACTTTGCGATCCAGGAGGTCTGAGCCATGGAAGCGACATCGTCGGAGCGGGCTGCGGACCCAGTGTTCGTGGTCCGCAACGTGGGCAAGGTTTATGGCCGGGCGCGCCGCGGTCGCTCCGATGGCCGCGTCCGGGCGCTCGACAACGTCTCGATCGAGGTTCGTCGTGGCGAGGCGCTCGGCCTCGTAGGGGAGAGTGGCTCCGGCAAGACGACCTTGGGGCGGCTCCTGGTCGGCTTCGAGATGCCCACAACGGGCTCGGTGCAGTTCGAGGGTCAGGAGGTGGCCCGTCAAAGCCGAGCCGAGCGGGCTAGATTCCGCCAGACGGTGCAGATGGTGTTCCAGAATCCATTCGCGTCGCTCAACCCCTTCCGTACGGTCCGGGACGTCCTCTCCAGCTCGTTTCCGCGACGGCTGCCGCGGGCCGAGCTCCGCACGCGCCTCGTTGAGACCCTCGGCCGGGTGGGGATGCATGAGTCGATGCTGGACCGCTATCCCCACCAGTTCAGCGGGGGCCAGCGCCAGCGCATCGTGATCGCCCGGGCCCTGACCGTGCAGCCAGAGGTGCTCATCGCCGACGAGCCGGTCTCGGCGCTCGACGTGTCAGTCCAAGCACAGGTGCTCAACCTCTTCAAGGCCCTGCAGCGGGACCTCGGCCTCACCGTGGTGATGGTGACGCACGACCTGCGGGTGGTGAACTTCTTCTGCGACCGGATCGCCGTCCTCTATCTCGGCAGACTCGTGGAAGTCGGGCAGCGTGACGAGGTCATCAACCGGTCCTGGCATCCCTACACTCGCATGCTCATGTCGGCAGCGCCCAACGGTGACCCGGAGGTGCGCTCAACCCGGCCCTGGGTGAGCAGTGAGCTCGGCGCCGCCGCGCCCCCTGAAGGTGGGTGCATCTTCGCCCCACGGTGCTGGTTGCGCGAGCAACTCGGCAACCCAGAGCGCTGCGCGAGCGAGCGTCCGCCAGCCCGTGCCCTGACCCTGGCCGCCACTCCGTCTCCGGACCACGTCGTCGAGTGCCACTTCGCCGAGGACGTGCCGCACTACGCGGGCCTCGCCGACGCCGGCTTGGTCAAGGGGACCGCGACGCCGGGGAGCCCGGCCCTACCGGACCCGGGACTCCGCCGATGAGCTTGCCTCAGAACGTCACTTCGCTCTTCCCGGCCGCCGCTGAGGGGGTCTACCTCAACTCTGCGGCGGAGGGGCTGTTCCTCACCTCTCACCTGCAGGCGATGCAGCTCTATGCCTCGCTCAAGGGTCAGGGCTCGATCGGCCGGCCTGCTCTCGGCGCGATTGAGGACCAGGCACGTGGGCTCGCCGCGTCACTGCTGGACGTGGAGAGTCGCGACATCGCCTTCCTGGCGAGCACGTCGCGCGGCATGGATGTCGCGCTCCGGTCGGTCGACTGGAAGCCCGGCGACAACGTGGTCTTCGGCGACGGAGAGTTCCCCACAGTCGCGTTCGCCGCAGGTCTGCTCGCGGCCCGTGGGGTCGAGCAGCGCGTTGTCGCGATGCAGGGCGAGATCATCACGGAGGCCGACATCGTGGCCGCCATCGACGAACACACCCGGTTGGTAGTCGTCAGCCTCGTGAGCTACAAGAACGGCCAACGACTCGACGTGCACTGGATCACCGAGAGAGCCCATGAACGGGGTGCCTTGGTCTTTGTGGACGCGGTCCAAGCACTCGGCACGGTCCAGGTGTCGGCGAGAGGACTCGACTTCCTTTCCGCGGGTACCTTCAAGTGGCTGCTCGGTAGCCACGGAGTCTCCATCTTCTACGCCAGCCCCGATCTTCCCGGCTCGCTGTCCGCGCCATACGTCGGCTACCGCGGCGTCCAGGAGCTCTTCCCCAGCGGAGGGCCGTCCACGGTCGCGCTTTGGCCGGATGCTCGCCGCTTCGAAGAGGGTATGCCCAACCATCTAGGCATCTGTGTCCTCGCGAACGCACTTCGGTTCGTGCTCGACGTCGGGGTGGCGGAGATCGAGGAGCACAACCTTGCTCTTGTCGCCCGTACCCAAGAAGGGCTCGGCCACCTCGGGATCGCCGTCCTGGGTGGCGCAGCCTCGGCGACTGGATCGATAGTTGCGTTCGAGACGGAGAGGTTCGCGGAGATCGACCGACACCTTGCTCGACTGGGGACGACCGTCTGGGCCAGGCAGGGCAGGGTGCGAATCTCGCCGCACGTGTATAACACCACCGAGGATATCGACACGCTGCTCCAGCAACTCGGCGAGCTCAACCCATGACGGGCATCGCGATCGTCGGTGCCGGGCGCATTGCGCAATGGCATGCGCTGGCGGTCGACCGAGAGCCGCGTGCGCACCTGGTCGCCGTCGTTGACCATGACCTGGCTGCAGCGGAGGCGCTAGCGGTTCAGTTCGGAGCGCAGACCGCAACCACGCAGCTGGGCCCTGTGTGTGCGCTGGAGGCCGTCGACGTAGTGATCGTCTGTGCGCCCACTGCCCGGCACCACGAGATCGCCCTCCTTGCCATCGCCCACGGCAAGCACGTTCTCGTCGAGAAGCCGCTCGCGACGTCGCTCGGTGAGGCGGAACAGATGGTTCGTGCGGCGGAGGACGCCGGCGTGCAGCTCATGAGCGGACAGACCCTGAGGTTCATGCCGATGTTCGTGTGGGCCAAGGAGTTCATCGATGCCGGACACCTGGGGACGCCCATCCAGGCCATCGAGCGGCGGTTCACACACCGGCTTGACAACTTTCCCTGGTGGAAGGATCTGCCAAACTTTCTCGTGGCGCACTGGGGTTCACACTCCCTCGACCTCATCTCGTACCTGATCGACGACACAGTCACAACGGCGGTCTGTGACGCTGCGTCGGTCGTCAGCGACTTCGGGATCGTCGACGATTTCAACCTGCAGCTCCGGTTTTCCCGGGGCGCACGCACGGGGATCCACATGTCGTTCAGCTCACGGGCGCCGGTCCATGACATCGTGCTCATCGGACAGGATGCGACCCTCGACTTCTCCTGCTACCGAACGGTCAGGGTGAACGGCGAGACGGCCTTCGACCTGCCCGAGGACGACATGCTCCAGGCCGCCTTCACTGCCGAGCTGGCCAACCTCCTCGATGCCATTGCTGGCATTGCCGCCCTCCGTTCGTCGGGTCGCAGCGTTCTCCCCAGCTATGCGGCACTGGATGCTGCTGAGCGCTCGATCGCCAGTGGGCAGGTGGAGTACACCCAGGCCAAGGAAGCAAACTAGCGCTGTGGCCGTTGGCTGATTGGTCGGGCCACACGCCTTGGCAGATCGGCGATGGTGTCTGCCTCAGGACTCCCCCTATGAGCAGAGGGCGCGCTGGGGGTTTGCGCGCACCAACTGGTCCACCTCGGCGGGGTCGAGCCCGGCCTCGACCAGGAGCGGAAGAAAGTCCGTGAGCAGGTAGGTGTAGCCACACCCGCCGTTGACCCGCAGGTGGTCCTTGAGGCACACGTCCTGGGACAGGAGCACCTGTCCGAGGTATCCCGCAGAGACGAGGGCCATGATCTGGCGGACCGAGCGCTGTACGGTCATGGGCGGCCCGCCTCGGAGCGTGTCGAACTGGACATAGGCTCCGCGGGACGCGAGGTCGAGATGGTATTCCGTGAGGTCGATCGTGGAGCAATGGCCGATGATGATGCGGTCCGGCGCTACCCCTTCCGCGGTGAGCAGCTCGAAGAGGTCGCCCCCCACCGGCCACTTGGACGCATGGGTGGTGACGGCGACACCCGTCTGGACCTGCGCACGTGCAGCGGCGCGGATCGAGCGCTCCTCCCGAGCGGACACGAACCACTTGTCGGCACCCACCTCCCCGATCACGCCCGCCCGGACCGAGGTTCCCGGGAACCCCTCCGTGAGGTCCAGCATGATTCGTTCGGCGAGCGTGTCCACCCCGTGGCGGTCCAGCGGATCGGCGCTGAGGTACGGGTCTCGGTAATGGCCCGTGCCCAGAACGACGTTGACCCCTGTCTGGCGCGCGAGGTCGGCGAGCCCGAGCACGTTGTTGACCGAGCGACTCCCGCCGTCGGGACAACCGCTCGCGCTGGCACCGCCATACAGTCCCCGCGGGTCAGGGGAGGCCCCAGCGGTGAGCTCGGCAGTCGTCAGCTCGACGAGCGTGGTCCCGCCCACGCTGGCGAATGCCGCCAGCTCCGCGGCCATGACCGCGTGGTCGTTGAGCAAACCGTTGGCCCGGTCCTCGCTCAGCTCGTTAATGAAGATGTGCTCGTGTGGTAACACGATCCCCAGGTCCTCTGCCTGGACAGGACCCGAGGTCGTCTGGACCGCCGTCATACCGACCTCGCGCGGAGCTGCTCATACTCGGCGAAGAGGTCCCCGGGAGGAGCGAGGAGGGGCTCGATTGCCTGCCAGGCATGAGCGCTACCCAGGCTTGTTCATCATCGAAGACCTTCCAAGATGGCGTGCTCCATGGTTGTTCCTCTTCGTGTGAGACGGAGCTTTCGTTCACCGGCGTGGTTCGTATACATGAACCGGAGCCCGCAATGATGAACTAGTAGCCCGATGGTAAGTTCGTGGTTCACGACGCGTCAAGACCTCGTTCAGGGGAGATCGGTCATGGCAGAACTCGCCGAGAACGGCGCCGAACTCGCAGCACCGGAAGGGCGAACCGCGGACCAGGTGAAGTCGGGCCATCGCACCCTGCTCATCCTCGAGGCGCTCGCCGCAGCGCCAGGCCCGATGGCCTTCACCGAGCTCCGGATTCAGCTGGGCGTTCCCAAATCGAGCCTCCACGGTCTGCTCGGCACCCTGGTGGCCGCCAACTGGGTCACCATTGACGCGCGGACCGGGATGTATGGCGTTGGCCCCCGGTCGCTTCGGGTGGGCGCGGCCTACCTGGAACGAGACCCTGTAGTGATGGCGGCCAGCCCTCTGCTTGCACATCTGCGCAACCAACTGGACGAGACGGTGCACCTGGCGCGCCTCGACGGTCCCGATGTCGTCTACCTGGTGAGCCAGGAGTCGAAGCATCACTTGCGCAGCGTCTCCCGGATTGGCCGTAGCCAGCCCGCCTACGCGACGTCCTTGGGGCAGGTTCTGTTGGCGCAGCGGTCGATCGACATCGTCAGGGGGCTACTGCCCCAGTCCATGACGCCGTTGACTGCGGACACGTTGACGTCCCCGCAAGGCCTCATCGAAGCCTTGGCTGCAGTCCGAGAACGCGGATGGGCCATCGAGCGGGGGCAAAACACGCCCGGACTGGGCTGTGTGGCAGTGGCCGTGCCGGGCCGTCACCCGGCGATCGATGCGATCAGCTGCTCCGTGCCGCTGAACCGGCTGACCGATGATCGCGTCGACCACATCGTCGATGCCCTTGTGGGCTGTGCGGGAGAAATCGCTCTGTCAGCTCCGGGGTCGTTCTGACGAGGGAAGCCCGGCTGTCCTTCGTCTGTACACCTACGACGGCCACTGACAGGGTGACGTGCTCGACCGCAGGACCTGGGAGTACGAGCTCAGATGCGGGTGCGGCTGGGCGGCTCCACGTTGGTGTACCAAAGTAGAACACTCCAGGCGCGTGATGGCGGCGGATCGTGGTGCGCATGAACAGGAACCACCCCACCTGGCACCACTTCGCCCTAGTTGCCAGGACCGACCTTCACCACCCGAGAGTCTGCCGTAGCGCCTCGGGCACCTGGACCTGGAGGTGCGGTTGCGGGGGCGCCTCGCGCCGGACTGCTTCGTGCCCCTTCACGTGGCATGAGGCGTTCGCCGGTGCCCTCTACCACGCGCTGTCAGTCGCAGCCTGAGGATGCGACTGGCCACGATGCGCTGTGGTCTGGCCATCGTGGACGCCGGCGGCTGGCCGGAAACTGCTCTCTCGACCCCGGTGGGGGCCGTAGTCACTTCCGCCTGACCCGCCGGGAGGGTGAACCTCGCCGATGAAGTGACGGCGGCACGAACGTCTCAATCGGCAGTGTCGGAAGGGTCGGTACGGAAGAAGTTGGCAGCGGTGGGTGTCTCGAGCGAGGTAGGCACGTGGCGCAGGTGGACCTGGAGCAGCGCCTTGGCATCCTCTGCCTGGCGTCCTTTCATCGCCTCGAGAAGCATCCAATGCTCCAGATCGGACACGTTCCGCATTCCCGGGGTGAGGTTGAAGGCCGCCCGGTAGCGCTGGGCGACGTCGAGAAGTTGCTCGATCGTGCGCAGAAGTCGCGGCATAGGGAGCAGGCTGTACCACAACCAATGGAACTCTCGGTCCAACTTCAACCACTCCGGGCTGCCGTCCGGGACGTGGCTTATCTTCTGCAACAGTTGCTCCGCGGTGGCGATGTCGAACTCCGTCACTCGCTCCACGGCAAGCGCCATTGCCATGGGCTCGAGTGCCTCGCGCATTCGGTACACCTCGCGGAGCTCGGCGAAGTCCAGAGAGGCGACTCGGGCTCAAGGCAGCGGCCAAGGTCGCCGAGCTGCGAGACCCGAACTGGCTGCCCAGGCGTAGCGATGAGTAATGGAGGTCCCCAGCCGGGTGACACCGTGAGTCCCGAGCAGCGATTGGACCTGCGGCGCATCCTGGAGCTGCCCATCGACGAGCAGTACAAGGGTTTCCCGCGCACCGACCCGCCGCTACGCATCTCGGACGTTGCAACGCAGCAATGGAACGCGTTGGAGGCGCCGTTCAGCACGCCGCTCATGGTGTTGAAGAACGATGCTCTTCGGCACAACATCCACGTGATGCGTGACTACTGTGCGCGGCACGGCCTTAGCCTCGCACCCCACTGCAAGACCCCGCTGTCCCCGCAACTTGCTCAACTGCAGTTGGAGGCTGACGCGTGGGCCCTCACGGTTGCGAATGTCGACCAAGCCCGCGTTCTCCGCCGGACTGGAGTCGCCAGACTGCTCATCGCCAACGAGGTCGTGGACAAGGCGTCGGCCCACTGGCTGGCAGAGGAGATGCGTCGCGACCCTAACCTCGAGATGTTCTGTCTCGTCGACTCCGTGGAGGGCGCTCGCCTGCTACACGAACAGCTAGCCGCGTGGAGACCACGGCGACCGCTCCCTGTGCTCCTTGAGCTCGGCATACCCGGCGGCCGTTGTGGTTGTCGGACCGTGGACGACGCCCTGCATGTCGCTGACGCGGTGGCGACGCTAGACACCCTGGCACTGGCCGGAGTGGAGGTATACGAGAACCTCTTTCCCCTCGGGAACGTCGATCACAACATCACAGACATCACCGCCCTGATGTCACAGTTCCGCGAGCTGACACGGCGGCTGGATGAACGCGGTGCGTTCACGTCAAGGAGCGAGATCCTCCTGACCGGTGGCGGCAGCATGTGGTTCGACCTTGTGGTTGAGGGCCTCGACGACCTGCACTCCTTGTCAAAACCCGTGCGGAAGGTCTTGAGAGCGGGCGCGTACCTGACCCACGATGCGGCCAACTACGCGGAGTACTCACCGCTGGGGAGGCGCAACATCGGGGAAGGCGCCCTGCGTCAGGGCCTTGAGCTCTGGGCGCGGGTCATGTCCACGCCCGAGCCCGGTCTAGCGATTCTCGACTTCGGGAAGCGGGACGCAGCGCATGATCGTGGCTTTCCCATCCCCTTCGCGGGAAGGATCCGACAGCTCTTCCAGACGCTCAGCCCCAACGAGTACGAGGTGCTCCATCTGAACGACCCTCACGCCCGACTCCGTACGCCCCATCCCTCGGAGCTACGGGTGGGCGACCTCGTTGGCTGTCACATCTCCCACCCGTGCACATCCTTCGACAACTGGCGTCTCGTCCCCTTGGTCAACGACGACTACACGGTCGTCGACGCCATCCGCTCGTTCCTGTAACCGGCTTCCCATTTCAGTTGCGCCTTGTGAGCACCGTGAAACGTGCGGGGTCGGCGATTGCTTGAGAACCGAGGCCAACGCTGAACATCCAACGTCGCTGAAGCCCAGGAATGGGCTATACGCCAATTGGTCGTTACGCCCTGACCTACGATCTCATATCGGCATTAGGGCATCGATCCCGATGACCCCAACGAGGATTTCAACGGCTATCGATCCTCCCAGACGGACGCGACGGTCAAATGGCCCCTACATGGTGGTGGCACCGGCGGCAGGGCCACGCAGCTCAGGAGTAGCACGGCTGTCCAGAGGAAGTCGTCTCGGGTAAGGGCCTCGATGGTGCGGCCGACGTACGCCTCGGCTTCGGCAACGCGCCCGTACGGGTCTCAAATTGGGACACCTCGATCCTAAAGTCCATTCCCACACTGGTGACACGGTGCATAGGCACTCCCCGGGAGACGGGCGGAACAGTAAGGGCCGAGTTACGGCTAGAGAGACGTCGGGAGAGATCGTGAACAGGTTCGCCTACGGGCTTATGGATGGCCAGGTTTTCGCGTGGCAGGTTCGACACATCACGTGGTGCAGCGTCTGTGAGGAGCGGGAGAGCACGTCCCGGTGCGGTCTGTGCGCACGCTGTGATGCAGACTCGAGGCTGCTGGTGCTCAGCGCGCTGGGAGCAGTGCCAGAGCCCTGAATCGAGATGTGCTCACGCTCGACTGGACCGAAGCTCTCCGCCGGCAGCCGTGCTGGTCCGGTGGCCCTCGCGCTCAGTCAGAAGCAGGACCATCCGCGCGCTGATTACGAGTGCGACTGAGACGAGAAGGACGAAGGCGAGCATGGTGTAGCGGGCGGCCACGAACTGCGTGGCGACCCCCAGGGCGAGGACAGGCACCGAGAGGCCGACGTATGCGCCGAGGAAGTAGCCCGCCAGTACCTCGGCACGTGCCCCGCGTGGAGCGCTCGACCCGGCAACGGTCAACGCGCCTCGAAAGACCAGGCCGCCGCCAGCTCCGGTGACGACGCCCCCGACCGCGAAGAGCCCCAGACTCGGGAGCCACATCCCCGCGACCAGCATCACGAGGCCGGTGATGAGCAGGGACAGGCCGACATGCAGCATGTGCCGTAGTCCCAGACGGCTCAGGGCCACTTGGGCCACGGCGCCGGAGGCGAAGACCACGAACGCCATCGCACCGGCGAGTGCATGCGAGGTCTCATGCAGCGTCCCAGCGAGGAAACTGGGCACCAGGGAGTTGAACACTCCGAAGACCGCGAACGACGCGAGGCCGCCGGCTGTCGCCGCGAAGAAGACGCGCCGCGCGGCAGCTGGCACCGCGATCTGCTGGGGCCGCCACCGGGGCGCGGGCACCGGTCGGTCGGTGGTTTCCGGTGACAGCGCTACCAGAAGTGCGAGCATGAGCAGCAAGGCTCCGAACACGTAGTACGGCAGCCGCAGGGGCTGTGGCGCGAACTGAGCGAGGAGCCCGGCGATCAGTGGGCCGACGCCGATGCCGCCGAGATTCGCGGCTGTCGCCACCACCTGCCCGCGGCGTTCGCCGCGCTGTGCGGCTGACGTGCCGACATGCAGTTCGGAGATGTATGCCGTCGCAGTCGCCGTGGTCAGCCCTATCGACAGACCGGAGATCACCCTGGCCAGAAGAAGTCCTGGCAGGCTCGGTGCCACGACGAAGATCGCTGCGGCGAGAACGTTCGCCAGGAGGGACGGGACCAAGACCCGCTTGCGGCCGACCCAGTCCGAGATGTGCCCTCCGAGGAAAAGGCTCCCGATGACGCCCACGGCGTAGACCGCGTACACGACGGTGATCGTGATAGTCGAGAAGTGGTCGCGCTGCTGGTAAAGCACATAGAGCGGGGCTGGGACGGCCGAGAAGCCCATGTTGACCAAGAAGGCAGCGGCAGCCACCCAGAAGCCGAACGAGTGGTGGCGTGCGGAGGCGGGGGGACGTCTCGTCCCAGATGTGGACGGTGCCGAGATGGTCACAAGGGCTCCCTTGGTCGTGGTTCCTTCCACGATCCAGGGCTCCAGTTATGCTGTCCAACGAAGATATTAGATATCTGTCATCTATCACAAGCATGAAAACGCCGCCACCAGGCCCCGCCGTCGGCGGCGGGGGGGCGTCAGATGGTGGTGATGCCGAACTGCTTGAGCTTTCGGTAGAGCGACGAGCGTGCCAGACCGAGCGCCTTGGCGGCCTGCAGCCGATTTCCGCCGGCGGCCTGGAGGGCGGCGATTATCGCGTCCCGCTCCGCCTGCTCGATGGTGGTCAGCGTGCGACGGGCGGTGGTGTGGCAGTACCCGGGGAGATCCTGCTCTTCGATGGCACCAACCGGCCTCTTCAGGAGGGCGCTCGACAGCGCCTCGGAGAGCTGACTGACGTTTCGTGGCCATGCATACCGTGTGATCAGGCGCAGCGCGACTGGAGTCAGGCGCACGTCGCGATGGGGGGCCAGGTCGGCGAGCAACCGCTCGACCAGGGAGCCAATGTCAGCCGTCCGATGACGCAGTGGGGGCACCGTGACCGCCGTCTGGAAGAACGGCAGCAGCTCACGGAACGGCAGCTCCGAGTCGAGGCTCGCGTCCGACAGTGTGGCCGCCACATACACGGGCAGGTCGGTCTCGACGGCCGCCATCATGAAAGTCGCTAGGCGCTCGACGCCTTCGGTGGTCAGCTCGTCGATGTTGCGGAAGATATAGAGCGTCGGCCTTGTCGTGACCTGCAGCGCCTCCTCCGCTTCGACATACCCCGTGCGGGAGATCTGGGCCGCGTCGAACCGCAAGCTCCGTCCACCGTCGTGGACGGCGTGGTAGAGCTCGGTCAGCAACGTGAGCTTGCCGCACCCTGACTCGCCCATGACCAACAGCGGTGCTCGTTCGCGGAGGGCGCCCTCGATCTTGTGAACTGCCACCCGCCATGACGGTGTCCTCCCCTCAGCGATGGGGGTGCGCTTGAGCGGGAGACGCTCGATGAGCCCACGGTCCTGAGGCCAGCTGAGCGCGCCAGGGGCGGGCAGCACGTAGTCCTGCAGGCTCGGGCCGGTCGCCGGCAGGTCGGTCAGGAGGGTGATGACGAGCACCATGCCAGCGATGTCCTTGCCGACCATGATCCGCGAGCCCCGCAGCCTAAACGACTTTCCGGAGTCGAGCTCCACGCGGTCGTCAGGCGCGTCGTGCCGGACCATCAGGAAACGCGCGTGCTCCTGAAGGACTGCCTGTTCCTCAGTGTCGAGGAGCAGCTGGGCGGCGGCGTTCATCATGACGAGGCTCTGGCCAACTGCCATCACAGCCTCGTGGGAACGGGCGTCCACCCGCAGGTAGGTCTCGAAGAGCGCCTGCTGGCACTGGCTGTGGTCAGCCACCAAGCTCTGCTCGATGTTTCGGGCCGCGGATCGGACGAGCGAGTGCATCAGCGGACTGGAGTGCTCGGTGAGGCAGGTGACGTCCAGCACGCCTTCGACGCGACCTGTTACAGGGTCGCGAATGGCGGCTCCAGCGCACGCAAACGGCTGCAGGACATCGACATAGTGCTCGGCACCCACAATTTGGACCGACGCGCCTGACTCCAGCACGGTGCCGATGCCGTTCGTCCCGGCTTCGTTCTCTGCATAGCCGAAACCTTGGGCCAGCGACACGCGGTCGAGGAGGAGGCCGATGGTGCGAGAGGTGTCGACGCGGCTGATGACCCGCGCACGACTGTCCGTGAGCACGATGCTCAAAGCGAGGTCTGCGGTCTCCTCGCTGATCCTCTGGATGATCGGCTCGGCACAGCGGACGAGCCGCGACCGGACGTCGAGATCCTGGAAGTACCTGACCTTCAGCCCGTGGCTCGTGAGTCCTGCCGAGGCGCTGCGACGCCACGAGGCGGCGACGTGGTCCGGGACCCCAGCCAAGCTTCGCTCGCCCGTACTGAGGAAGTCAGCGCGCGCGGCCGCGATGGTCAGCCGCCGATCGCCGGTATCTCCCGAGACTCTCGAGTCGTCCATGGGAGTGCACCTCCTTGTGCGTCCGCTCGTCACATCCTCTCGCACTACCGCCCCGATGAACCCGACCCCGGTGTCTCAAAGTGGGACACCCGGCCCCCCTGGGACAGCGGCCACAGTGATCCGAACGGGCTGACGCCGGCCCCCGAGACCGGCCCACGACTCAAGGGAGAGTCATGAATCACCTCATCAACATCGACAACGGTGGCACCCTCACCGATATCTGTGTCTGGGACGGTGAAGGGTTCTACTTCACCAAGACCCTGACCACCCCGTTCGACCTGTCGCAATGCCTCTTCGATGGGATCGAGAAGGCCTCCGCGACGATCTACGGGGAGCAGGACCTCGTACGCCTCCTCCACGAGACCAAGCACATCCGCTACTCGACCACGCAGGGCACCAACGCCCTCGTCGAGCGCAAGGGCCCCTCCATCGGCCTGGTGGTCGAGGATCCCGCCGTCGTCGAGGAACTGCGCGAGGGAGCCGCGGCCACGGAGCTCTTCGACGACCTTGTCGGCCCCCGGGTGGCGGTGGTGGACCTCAGCCAGTCTCAGGACGACTTGGCCTTCGACCTCGTCCAGAAGGTCAACCAGCTCACGACCGAGGGTGCTGCGCGGATCGTCGTCGTCGGCGAGTCGCCCGAGTCCGAGCAGCGGATGCGTCACGTGCTGCTGCGCAAGTTCCCGCGGCACCTCCTCGGATCGGTCCCGCTGCTCTACAGCTGGGACTTCGTGGGCGACGGCAACAGAGGTCGCCGAGCGTGGTCGGGCATGGTGAATACCTTCCTCCACCCGGTCATGGAACGGTTCCTCTACGGGGCCCAGCACCGCCTCCGCGAGCACAAGGTGACCAACCCGCTGCTGGTCTACCGCAACGACGGTGCATCCTCGCGGGTGTCGAAGGCCGTCGCTCTGAAGACGTACTCGTCCGGGCCTCGGGGTGGGCTGGAGGGAACGCTCGCCTTGGCTCGCAGCTACGAGCTGGCTCACGTGCTCATGATGGATGTGGGTGGAACAACCACCGACATCGGCATCGTCGACGATGGCGCCATCACGACCAGCCACCGCGGCACCATCGCAGGCGTGCCGACGTCTTTCCCCATGAGCGACGTGCACTCCGCCGGTGTGGGGGAAGCTCGGTGATCGGGGTCAAAGACGGCCAGATCAGGGTGGGCCCCCGAAGCGTGGGTGCCGCTCCTGGGCCGGCCTGCTTCGCCCTCGGTGGGACGGAAGCCACAATCACCGACGTCAACCTCCTGCTTGGGGTGCTCGACCCCGACAGTTATTTGGAGGGTCAGCTGCAGCTCGATGCCCAGCGCGCGGCCGCTGTGATCACCGAAGCCGTTGCCATCCCCCTGGGAATCACCCTGGAGGAGGCACTGGTGCGGATGGAGAACGCCTACTTCGAGGCCATCGCCGGCTCGTTCTCCTCGCTGGTCAAGGAGGACACCACTCTCGCAGCCTTCGGCGGAGCCGGGCCCATGAGCGCCTGCGGAGCCAGCCGGTTGGTTGGCGTCAAGCGAGTGCTGGTCCCGCGGATGGCTGCCGTGTTCTCGGCCTTTGGGATCAGCTTCTCCGACATCGGCAAGTCGTACGAGGTGAGCGTTCCGGAGACCGGCGAGGAGTCCGCCCTCCGAACGCACGACCAGATGCTCGTCCGCGCTGAACGCGACTTGTTCCAAGAGGGGTATGACATCGCCGACTGCACCCTGGCCTGGTCGATCGGGGTCGAGGACGCCGGTGGTGCCCTCACAACCAGGCCCTACCGGCGCGGGGACGCGGTTGACGGTCGCGAGGGCCACGTCTCGCTGCTGTTGGACGTCACCGCGGACCTGCCCCATCCGAACCTTGGGAACCGCGACGTCGCTGTTGAGCGTGCGGCCGTCCTCTCGGGATCACGGGCCGTGCGGTCCAGCGCGTCGGTGGTCGAGGACGTGCCTGTATTCGTGCTCGACGAGCAGCAGGCCGGTGCCTGCGCGTACGGCCCAGCCATCGTCGAGGGCCCCTTCTTCACCACCCGTGTCCCCGCGGGATGGCGCCTCGACGTCACCTCCAACGGCGACCTGATTCTGACCGACACCCACTGAGCACTCCTCGTGGCCACGAAAGGAATGACGACATGCGAGTTCCGATGACCGAGTACCTGCTCATCGACCTCGATACCGAACGGTGGGTATGCCGCGTGTGCCAGCACGACCTCGGCGACGCCCACACCAACTACAAGCCGGGAACCCTGGTCTACGACCGCGACCCGCGCGAGATCCACCAACCGATCCTCGACCCGGAGCGGTACGAGTTCACCTTCTCCCCGGACCCGACCTACTGCCGGATCCTCGAGTTCTACTGCCCCGGATGTGCGACCCAGCTCGAGACAGAGTACGTCCCGCCGGGCCACCCGCCGACGGTCGACATGGTGTGGGACGTCGACGCGCTACGCAGGCAGTGGGAGGAACGCGGGGTGGACCCGGAGGAGATCTTCAACTACGGGCCGGGAGAAGACGCCCAGAAGTACACCGCACACCACAAGGCCACCGGCCACATCCGCTGACCCTCGAAGGAGCCGAACACCATGAAGCGCATCTCCGTCGACATCGGCGGCACGTTTACCGACTGCTTCTTCGTCTGGGACGACATTTACGTCGAGGCGAAGGCCCTTACCACCCACCACAACCTGGCCCTGGGGTTCAACGAGGCGCTCGACCTCGCCTGCAAACGAGCCGAGCTCGACCGCGGCACCGTGTTGTCCGAGGTCGACTCGGTGCGATACGCCACCACCCTGGGGACCAACGCGCTGATCGAGCGCAAGGGTCCGAAGGTCGGGGCCATCGTTACGCACGGTTTCGAGGACACCATCCCGTTGTCTCGTGGTCGGGGCTACGGGGAGGGGCTGGACAACTCGATGCAACAGAACCTCCCCGCGGCCGAGCGGCCTGAGCCCTTGGTGCCGCGCGCGCTGATCAGGTCGGTCAAGGAGCGGATCAACTCGGCCGGCAAGGTCGTGGCCAGGTTGGACCCGCAGGATGTGCGCACGGTGTTTCGCGATCTCGTGGACGCGGGCGCTGAGGCCGTCGTGGTCTCGCTCACGAACGCTACCGAGAACCCCGAACACGAGCTGCAGATCCAGGAGATCCTCCTCCAGGAGTTCCCGTCCCATGAGCTCGGCGCCATCCCCGTCCTGCTCGGTCATCAGGTCTCGGGACGTAAGGGGGAGTATGTCCGCGCGACGTCGACCATCGTGGATGCCTTCCTGCACGAGATCATGTTCCATGCGCTGAGCCAGCTGTCCACGAACCTGCGCGACTACGGGTATGACAAGCCGATGCTGGTGATTCACAACTCCGGCGGGATGGCCCAGATGAACTCCACCGACGCCCTCCAGACCATCCACTCGGGGCCCATCGCCGGCGTCGGTGCCGCCGAGCACCTCTCGAGCGAGACGGGTCTGGGCCACGTGATCTCGACCGACATGGGTGGCACCTCGTTCGACATCGGCCTGGTCCCGGAGGGGGGCGTGAAGCACTACGACTTCCTGCCCACCATCGACCGCTGGCTCGTGTCGGTCCCGATGGTCCATCTCGACACCCTCGGTGCCGGCGGCGGATCCATCGCCAGCTACGACCGGATCCACAACGCCATCAAGATCGGCCCGGAGTCCGCGGGTTCGAGCCCAGGGCCAGCCTGCTACGACCGCGGTGGTCTGAAGCCGACCGTCACCGATGCCGACCTGCTCCTTGGCTACCTCGACCCCGACAACTACGCCAACGGTTACATCAAGCTGAACCCCAAGCGTGCAGTCTTCGCCGTCGAGGACCAGCTGTGCGACGAGCTCGACATGGACGTCATCGACGTCGCGCGTGAGATCAAGAGGGGCGTCGACGAGCAGATGGCGATCGGGATAGGCAAGGAGCTGCGCGTGCGCGGATACCTGCCTGAGGACTTCACCATGCTCGCCTACGGCGGGAACGGGCCACTGCACGCCTGTGGCATCGCCAAGCAGGCAGGCATCAAGCGAGTGCTAGCTCCCCCGTTCTCGTCTGTGTTCTCGGCGTGCGGCGCCGGGAACATGCGCCAGCTGCATTTCCACGAGCGCGGAGCCCACGTCGTGCTCTACAACGCCACGACTCGGGCGCTCTTCGATCGGTACGACGAGCTCAACGCCGTCGTAGCGGAGCTCGAGGCTCGAGGTCTTGAGGACCTGGTTCGTCAGGGCTTCGCCACGAAGGACGTGAGGTACCGCCTCGAGATGGACATGCGGTACGGCAACCAGCTCGTGACAACCGCCGTCGTCCTGGACATCAGCCGGCTGAACGGTGTCGGGGACGTGCTGCACACGATCCGTACGTTCTCGGACGTCTACAGCCACCGCTACGGCTCCGGTTCCGCCGCGCCCGAGGCGGGCATTCGTGTCCAGACGATCCGGGTCGCCGCCTACGTCGAGGGTGACGTGGTCAGCTTCGACTCCCTGGAGGCCGGCGGCACGCGCAGCTGCCCGGTCCCGACAAGTCACAGGTTGGTCCACTTCGTCGACCACCCCAACGTCCTGGAGACGCCCGTCTACGACCAGGCCGCCCTGACCGCCGAGCACGTGATCACAGGGCCGGCCATCGTCACCACTGAGAACACCACCTTCCTCGTCGAGCCCGGATGGCGTCTGGAGCCGACACCGCAGGGAGCCGTCTGGTTCCTGCAGGACTGACGGCACCGCATACCAAGGAGACCACCACCATGACCGCTATTCATGAGTCCAAGAGCCAAGCCCTCACCCCGCAGGAGCAGGAGTGGGTGGCGCAGTTCATGGACGAGACCACCCTGTTTCTTGGACCAGACCGGGAGATCATGCGTTCGCACAGCATCGCCGAACGATCGGTGTACGAGGACGCCTGCATCTCCAAGGGCGTCGACCGGCTGACGGTCGAGCGCATTCGCAAGCGGATCGCCGGGGCCCTTGACGAGGGGTACGAGATGTGCGAGGCCCAGGGCGCCGCCCCCGGCGCGAAGTGGGGTGACCTGACGACGGCGATCTACACCGCCGCCGGCGACGTCTCGTACCTGTCCTGCCATGGCGTCATTGCCTTCTCGGCGATCCTGCACCACCCAATTCGCTACATCATGAAGTACTGGAAGGACGAGCCGACCGTTGGCATCCACGAGGGTGACGGGTTCATCCACAACGACGCCCGCTACGGCAACGTCCACAACACCGACCAGTCGATGATCATGCCCGTGATGCGCGATGGGCAGATCATCGCCTGGGTTGCGGCCACCATCCACGAGGGTGAGAACGGCGCCTGCGAGCCGGGTGGCATGCCCTCGGGCTCGGAGACACCCTTCGACGACGGCCTGCGGATGAGTCCGTTCAAGATCGTCGAGGGCGGCCACCTGCGACGCGACCTGCTGACGTTTCTGCAGCACTCGGTGCGTGACCCGAAGCTGCAGCTGGCGGACCTCAAGGTGAAGATCGGCTCGGTCCGCCGCATCATGGAGCGCGTCGACGCCCTCATCGACGAGGTGGGTGTGGATACCTTTGTCGCTGCCCTCCGGGTCACCGTCGAGGACGTGGACGTCGAGGTGCGCCGCCGGATCAAAGAGCTGCCTGACGGGACGGTCAGCTTCAACCAGTTCATGGACAGCACGCTGAAGGAGAACATCCTCATCAAGCTGGCGTGCAAGATCCACATCAAGGGCGACCAGATGACTGTGGACCTTCGCGGTACGGGACCGGAGATCCTCAACCGTGCCATCAACTCGCCGCTGTGCTCGGTGAAGTCCATGATGATGCAGGCCATCCTGGCGTTCTGGTGGCCCGACCTGCCGAGGTGCACCTCGGCCATGAGCTGCATCGAGATCGTGAGCGACGAGGGCACGTGGGCGGACGCCAGCTATGACGCGCCGATGGGCCAGTCGCTCCAGGCCTCGTTCCGCTCGTTCTCGGCCCTGCAGTCCCTTTACGGCAAGATGCAGTTCTCGACACCGAACAAGTACTCGAACGTCGTCGCGAACTGGTTCAACCAGATCAACACCTTCCTCTGGGGCGGCATCACGCAGCACGGCGACACCGTGGGCAACCTCTGCGCCGATCTCAACGGTATGCCGGGCGGAGCCAAGCCGTTCAAGGACGGGGAGGACGCCGTGTCACCGCTGTTCTGCGCCATGGCAGATACGGCCGAGCAGGAGGTGATGGAGGAGGAGGTGCCCTTCATGCAGCTCGTCTCCAAGCGTCTCGTCCGCGACAACATGGGCTTCGGCAAGTTCACGGGCGGCATGGGCTACGAGATGATTGTCGCCAGCGAGGGCACGCCGCACTGGGGATTCATGACAGTGACGTCCGGCGCGAAGTTCTCCTCCGTCTACGGCATGTTCGGCGGTTACGGCTGCGGGACCTATCCCCTGGCAATGGTCAAGGGCACCAACGTCTACGAGGCAATCCGTCAGGATGCCAGCAAGTTCGACCTCTCGATGGAGAAGGTTATGAACGAGCGCCCCTTCGAGGGTGGCCAGTACCAGACGTCTCACATGGGCCTGCAGTTCGACGTTGCCAAGGACGGCGAGCTGTACATGATCTCCCAGGGGGCGGGGGGTGGCTACGGCGATCCACTCGAGCGAGATCCTGCAGCGGTCGTCAAGGATGTCGAGCTCGGCCGCATCAGCGCCACGGTCGCCCGAGAGATGTTCGCGGTCGCCTACGACGCGGCGACGTTCCTCCTGGACCTCGAAGGCACCGGCCGGCTACGAGCCGAGGCACGCAAGGCGCGCCTCGACCGAGGTCGTCCTTACCAGGAGTTCGTCGATGAGTGGGTCACGGCGGAGCCTCCCCAGGACCTCCTCTACTACGGCTCCTGGGGCGATGACACAGACGAGCTGACCGCCACGGTGTTCGAGATCGACGGACCCCGACGGGTGAAGGCGACGATCGACGAGATGCCGATCATCATGATCCCCGACCGGCGTGAGGTCGCGATCTCCAAGCTCGAGGCTCGCGTGAAGCAGCTCGAGGAGAAGTACGGCGAGACCACCTCGCGGCTCGCCTGACCCCAGCCCGGGTGGGTGCACCCGACGACTACGTGGTGCACCCACCCGCACAGGCTGTATCGACACATCACCACCTCAGCCAGGAGCTGCTGCCATGCCCACCCCGTTCGATGCACTCCGCGCCAACCCGCCATCCGGGCGGAGGACCGCGCTCCTCCTCGACCACGCGGCATACGGCTCCCGGGTCCTGCTGCGCGGTGCGCCCGTGCCATGGAGCAGCCCACCTGACTGCGCGAGCTACTTCGGCAGGGTGCAGGGCCTACTTCGCCCCGACGCGATCTTGGTGGACGTTGGAGCGGCCTATGCCCAGCACCTGGCGTCCCGGCCAGGACTGATCGCCGCCATGGGGGCACGCTCAAGGACGGGCTTCGCGCTGAAGACGCTGTTGGGTGACGATGACATCGCGGAGGCCGTCGGCAAGCTGGTTCGGGTGCTGTCGGAGACCAGCCGCCAGCCTTTGGTGCTCGAAGTGCCATCACCACTGCGCTGGCTAGCTCGGGCGCAGCTGACCTCGGGCGCCACGTCGCTGGATACGATCGACACCGAACACGGTGAGCAGGCGTCGATGTACCTGGCGGACTGGCTTCGCAGGTTCGACACACTTCCCGTGACGCTCTTGGTCCTCGATGGCCGACGGGCGGACCGGTCAACGCTGGCAGGGCTTCCCGCCGATGATCTCAGCTCGTACGCCCCTCTGGCCAACGTGGCAGATCACTTCCGCTGGGAGCTCGGTCTGAGAACCGACCAGCAGGTCGTGTTGCGCGCGTCCGAGGCGCGGGGAGCGGTCGTGCCAGACAGCTTCTGGACGAGCGAGGGCGACGTGCCGGAGGGCGACTTCCTCTTCGCCGAGGTGCCGGCGGACGTCGAGCCGGAGCGCGTGCTCGCCCGCCTCGCGACCCTCGACTGAGCGGAGTCCCGGTCATGGACAAGGTCGTCTCCTCAGCGGCCGAGGCCATCGACGGGATCGTCGATGGCTCCTCGTTGGCAGTCGGTGGTTTCGGGCTGTGCGGCATCCCGAGCGTGCTGATCCGGGCGATCCACGATGCAGGGATCACCGGTCTGGAGGCCATCAGCAACAACTGCGGGGTAGACGACTGGGGGCTGGGCATCCTGCTGCGCGACAAGCGCATCGCCCGCATGGTGTCGTCCTATGTGGGTGAGAACAAGGAGTTCGAGCGCCAGTACCTCGGCGGTGAGCTGGAGGTCGAGCTGACCCCGCAGGGCACGCTGGCCGAGCGGCTGCGCGCCGGCGGGGCCGGCATACCGGCGTTCTACACCGTGACCGGCGCCGGGACCCAGGTCGCCGAGGGTGGCCTGCCCTGGCTGTATGCCGCGGACGGCACCGTGGCGAAGTCCTCCCCCGCAAGGAGACCAAGGTGTTCGAGGTCGACGGGGTGCAGAAGGAGTTCGTCCTCGAGCGCGCGATCGTCGCCGACTTCGGCCTGGTGCGCGCCTGGAAGGGCGACCGGCACGGCAACCTGGTCTTCGACCAGTCCGCCCGCAACTTCAACCCGCTCGCGGCGATGTCCGGGCGGGTCACCGTCGCCGAGGTCGAGCAGCTCGTCGAGCCCGGTGAGCTGGACCCCGACCACGTCCACCTGCCCGGTATCTACGTGCAGCGGGTGCTGGCCCTGACCCCCGAGCAGGCCGGCGAGAAGCGCATCGAGCGCCGCACGGTCCGCCCCCGCCCCGCCGCCGGCCCGACCCAGCAGGAGGCCTGAGATGGCACTGACCCGTGAGCAGATGGCGGCCCGGGCCGCCCGGGAGCTGACCGACGGCGCCTACGTCAACCTCGGCATCGGCCTGCCGACGCTGGTCCCGAACTACGTCCCGGACGACGTCGAGATCGTGCTGCAGTCCGAGAACGGCATCCTCGGCGTCGGCGCCTACCCCTACGACGGTGAGGAGGACCCCGACCTCATCAACGCCGGCAAGGAGACCGTGACGCTGCGCAAGGGCGCCTCGTTCTTCGACTCCGCGACCAGCTTCGGGATGATCCGCGGCGGCAAGGTCGACGCCGCGATCCTGGGGGCGATGCAGGTCTCGGCCAGGGGCGACATCGCCAACTGGATGATCCCCGGCAAGATGGTCAAGGGCATGGGCGGGGCGATGGACCTGGTCCACGGCGCCAAGCACGTCATCGTCCTCATGGAGCACAACGCCAAGGACGGCGCCTACAAGATCGTCGACGAGTGCTCGCTGCCCTACACCGGCCGCGGCGTGGTGCAGCGGATCATCACCGATCTCTGCGTCCTCGACGTCACCGACGCGGGGCTGGTCCTGCGCGAGCTCGCCCCCGGCGTCACCGAGGACGAGGTCCGCGAGCGCACCGAGCCCGACTTCACGACCCACGTTCGTGTCCCAAAGTAGAACACTCCAGGCGCGTGATGGCGGCGGATCGTGGTGCGCATGAACAGGAACCACCCCACCTGGCACCACTTCGCCCTAGTTGCCAGGACCGACCTTCACCACCCGAGAGTCTGCCGTAGCGCCTCGGGCACCTGGACCTGGAGGTGCGGTTGCGGGGGCGCCTCGCGCCGGACTGCTTCGTGCCCCTTCACGTGGCATGAGGCGTTCGTCGGTGCGCTCTACCACGCCCTCTCAGTCGCAGCCTGAGGTCGTCACGTCGCAGGTCGCGGCCAAGGTGCAGGGGAGAAATCGATTCCGGACAGTCCTCACCACTGCCTGTATGTGCCGCGAAAAGTCTTAACCGGCAACCCTTGACAGAACGTTAGCCCCATCCCTAGTCTCGTGAAATCGATTTCAGAGGAGTAGTCCATGAAACTCAAACTCGCAGCTGCCGCAGTCGTTGCGGCAGGCCTCGGACTGACGGCATGCACGTCTGCTCAGCAGGCCCAAAGTCAAGTGGTGCCGCAGGCGGCTGCCAACGGCGGCAAGAAGACCATCGGCCTCATCACCTTTTCCGCGACCGACCCCTCGGCAAATATCGTGATCAGCAGTGCCAAGAAGGCGGCGCAGAAGGCTGGCTACGACGTCGTTGTCGTCGATGCCCAGGGGCAGGTTGACCAAGCAAACGCCGCCATGCAGAACCTCGTGCAGCGCAGGGTCGCTGGCATCGCCATCACCGTTTTCCCGGTGTCGTCCCTCGCTGCTGGACTGGCGAGCACCAAGCAGGCCGGCATCCCCGTCGTCACGTCCGGCGGTGGCACAGGCGACGGCGTCGCAGTGAATGTCGACGATAGCCAGGGAGAGAAGGTCACGCAGGCTCTCATTGATGGGAGCTCGCATGGGGGAGACGTCCTGACCTTGACCTACTTGGGTGGTCGACCTTGCCAGCTGAGACTGGCGGCGTTCAACAAGACCCAGGGCTCCGGGGCGCCCAGCCTGCAGGTGACTCGTCAGGCGATCACCGTGCCGGGCCAGGTGGAGTCGGCCACGAACGCGACCCTCGCGTGGCTCGCTGCCCACCCCAAAGGCTCGGCACCCAGTCTGTCCATCTACGCCTGCTTCGATGACCCCGCCCTGGGGGCTGTCGCCGCCCTCAAGCAGACGAACCGCGATGACGTGAAGGTTTACTCCTTCAACGGAATCCCGCCAGCACTTGCGGCTGTGAAGGATGGCGCGATGACGGCGACGCTGTGGTTCGACCAGTCGGCAGTGGGTTCCACGCTCGTGGACGTCTTGGCCAAGACCATCAAGACGGGTCCGTCGAGCACGTCCCAGCAGGTCCCAGCGCCGTCGGTGCTCGTCACCAAGGCCAACTATGACCAGTTCGTGGCCGCCCACCCGGACGCAGTCAAGGCGAGCTGACCCGAGCCATGGACCGGCAGCCACTCGTTCGGGCATCGGGGATCACCAAGCGGTTCGGTGCCATCACGGCACTCGAAGACGTGACCGTGGAGTTCCGTCGCGGTGAGGTACACGGGCTCGTCGGCGCCAACGGCGCCGGCAAGTCCACGCTCATCAAGATTCTCGCCGGGGCCCACCTCCCTGATAGTGGCGCCATCGAGATCGACGGGTCACCCGTCACCCTCCGCTCAACGAGCGACTCGCAACGCTTGGGGCTTGGCTTCATCTATCAGGAGCTTTCCCTGGTACCGAAGTTCTCCATACTGCAGAACCTTGCGATGGGCCATTGGGAGACGTCGCCAGCCGGGCTTCTACGCTGGGCCGGCCTTCGCGCTCGGGCGAAGGAGGTCCTCGGCATGATCGGCCTGGAGAAGCCGCTGGACTTTCCGGCTGAAAGGCTCAGTGTCGCGGACGCGTGGTTGGTGAGCATTGCACGGGCACTGATGAGCGACACGCGACTCATCGCCATGGACGAGCCCAGCGCTTCCTTGTCGGCTGAGGAGTGTGAGCGACTGTTCGCGGTCGTTCGCAGTCTGGGTGCCAGCGGCGTCTGTGTTCTCTACGTCTCACACCGACTCAACGAAGTCGTCGAGCTGTGCGACCGGGTCACGGTCTTCCGTGACGGACGGGTCGTCGACATCCTCACCGGCTCAGCGATCGACCGACCAGCGCTCGTCAAGGGAATCGTCGGGGGCCGCTCGGTCCCCGTTGCAGCCGACGAGCCTGCGGCGGCGCTCCCGGATGGCCAAGGTCCTGTTCTCAGCCTTCGTGGTTTGCGCCGGGCCCCCTTGGTGCATGGAGTGGACCTGGATCTGATGCCTGGAGAGGTGGTGGGGCTCACCGGACTCGTGGGCAGTGGCCGTACCGAGGTGGCACGTATGGTCTTCGGCGCGGACAGGCCTGATGGCGGCGAGATGCGGATTGACGGGAGGCCCTACCGTCCTCGGTCCGTGGTCGAGGCGATCCGTCATGGCGTGGCGCTCGTTCCCGAGGAGCGTCGATCGCAGGGCCTGTTCCTGGACAAGAGCATCGACTTCAACGTGGCCCTGCCGACCTTGAAGTCCATCAGGGGCCCGCTGCGGCTCCTGTCGACCCGCAAGCGGGTTGAGCGGTCACAGGCCATGGTCCGCAGCCTCGACATCAAGACTCGGTCTACCGACACGTTGGTAAGGCAGCTCAGCGGAGGTAACCAACAAAAGGTGGTCATGGCCAAGTGGCTGGTGGACGGATGTCGGGTGCTGCTGCTCGATGAGCCCTCGCGCGGAGTCGACGTGTCCGCCCGTGCGGAGATCTACCGCGTGATCCGCCAGCAGGCTGCCACCGGAACGGCCGTGCTGGTCATCTCCTCGGAGTTCGAAGAACTCAAGAGCTGTGACCGGGTCGTCGTCATGCGAGAGGGCCGGATCACGGCCAATCTCACTCCGTCCCAAGCATCCGAATCTGTTGTCTTGGAGGCGTCGTTCGCCGATCACCATCAGGGACAACCCCACTCAATCACTATGGAGCCACAATGACCCAGACGGCGTCTGTTGCCCAAGACACCTCCACATTGGCGCCAGGCGCGGGTGAGCGACGCGCCCTCTCCGCCGCGCTCACCATCGCCGGTAAGTACGGAACCATCATCGGACTCGTTGTCATGATCGCCGTGCTGTCGATAGCTGCGCCTGGCACGTTCCTTTCGATGTCGAACTTCGTGAACGTGCTGACCCAGAACTCGCTCATCGCCATCGTGGCGTGCGGCATGACGCTGCCGCTCGTCGTCGGAGAATTTGATCTGAGCGTTGGATATCAGGCCAGTTTCGCGGGAGTGCTGTGCGTTGGCCTGATGAGCCATGATGGGCTCTCCATTCCCCTGGCAGTGGCCCTCTCCGTTGCCGTCGGCGTCGCGGTCGGCATGATCAATGGGCTCCTGGTCACCAAGCTGGGCGTCAACGCGCTGATCGCAACTCTGGGCACGGGGACGGTCGTCGTAGGCCTCAACTACGCATATACGAATGGTGTCCCGATCACCCTGCCACCGACCAGTGCGGGATTCCTTGATCTCGCCCTTGGCAAGTTCGCCGGGATCCCCAACCCGATCATCTTCATGGTTCTTGCCGTGGGCTTCTTGTGGGTGTTGCTGAACCGCACCGTCCTCGGACAGCAGATGCAGGCCGTAGGCGGCAACCATGAGGCTGCCCGACTGTCAGGTGTGCGAGTGGAGCGGGTGCGGGTCTGGGCCTTTGTGATAGCCGGCATTGCAGCCGCTGGCGCCGGAGTCCTCCTCTCGTCCAGGGTCGGCAGCGGTCAGCTGACGGCAGGCGATGCATACCTGCTCAACTCGTTCGCAGCCGTGTTTCTGGGGTCGGCGGCACTGCGTGATGGCGAGTTCCACATCCTCGGCACCCTGATCGGTGTCATGACGGTGGGCTTTGGCTTCAACGGCCTCGCGATCCTCGGCGCCCCCACATTCTTCCAGTACATCTTCTCCGGTGGGCTGCTCATTGTGGCGGTTGCCCTCAGCACCGTGGCGAGGCGCTATGCCCGCGCTTGACGGTCCGGCGCTACCGGCGACGGACGAGGCGACTCTGAAGCGGCATGCGTCCAAGACGCCGCGGTACCGCGTCACAGCCGTCAACGTCGGCAATATGCGCGTCGATGCCTCCGAGATGTCGTACGGGCGGGGATACGGGACGAAGGTCGACATTCCGGTCTGGTGCGCGGCCATCGAAGGAAATGGCAAGCGCATCATCGTCGACACCGGCATCAGCGATCCTCAGTGGGTCGCCCGGCTGATGTGCCCAGCCTGGCAGGCCCCGGAGCAAACCATCGACGGAGCTCTCGAGCGGCTGGGATGGGCCAAGAACAGCGTCGACATGGTCATCAACTCGCACCTCCATCATGACCACTGCGCCAACAACGCGGCATTTCCGCAGGCTGAGTTCTTTGTCAGCCTTGCCGAATGGGAGTACGCACAGGCGCCGCTCAGCACTCAAACGGTGCTGTACAACAACTCGTGGCTCGCGCCTCCGTTGGGGCTCTTCGACTACACCTTGGTGCAGGACGACTTCTTCGACGTTCTCCCGGGACTGCGACTGGTGAAAACCCCGGGGCACACTCCCGGGCATCAGTCCCTGCTGGTCAACACCGACGAGGGGGTGCTGTGTGTGAGCGGCGACGCGGTCAACAGTCGCGAGAGCCTTGCTGACGGTGTTCCCTGCGGGCTGTTGTGGTCGACTGCGGCCGGACTGTCCAGCGTGCAGAGGATCCGTGGGCTTGCCGATCGCATACTCATGTGCCACGACACCGAGATCAAGAACTTTCAGGAGAGCGGCTTCCCGATGATTGAGACCACGAACCCCGCGGAGACCTTGTTCGCGCGGGAGAGCAAGGGAGACGAACGATGAGTCAGGATCTGTTCTTCGAGTCGGCGGTCGAGCTGGCCGGCCGCCTACGCAACAAGGACGTGAGTGCGGTGGAGGTCTCCGAGGCGTTTCTTCGACGCATCGACGCAGAGAACCCCAGAGTCAATGCCTTCACCACGGTGACGCATGACCTGGCACTGGAAACCGCCCGTCGCCTCGATGCCCGCGCGGCCAGTGGGCAGCCCCTGGGCGTCCTCCACGGCCTGCCTGTGGCGATCAAGGATCTCTTCGACCTCAGGGCCGGCGTGCGCAGCACGTTCGGTTCAGTGCCACTGCGCAACCACGTTCCACAGCAGACCGCCCTCTATGTCCAACGGCTCGAAGATGCCGGTGCGGTGATCGTCGGCAAGACCAACGCCCCGGAATTCGGTCACAAGGGCGTCACGGACAACCTGGTCTCCGGGCCGACCCGCAACCCGTTCGACCTCAGCCGCAACGCCGGTGGATCGTCCGGGGGCGCGGCCGCGGCCGTTGCGGCGGGGATGGTGCCACTGGCGCAGGGGACGGACGGTGGGGGCTCCGTGCGGATCCCGGCCTCGTGGTGCGGGGTCTACGGGATCAAGCCCTCATTCGGGAGGGTGGCCGATGTCTCACGACCTGACGCCTTCATCTCATCGAGCCCCTTCGTGTCCGTTGGTCCCTTGGCGCGCGGCGTGGCAGACGCGGCGCTCATGCTCGCGGCCATGGCTGGTCCCCACGCCCGAGATCCATTCAGCCTTCCCGCCAGCATGACCAACCTCGCGGACGTGGCGCGAGGCGGGCTGCACGGGAAGCGCGTGGCTTTCAGCCCCGACCTCGGGGGTTTCCCGGTCGACCCAGCTGTGAGCGCGACGATCAAGGCTTCGCTGATCGTCCTCGAGCAGGCTGGGGCTGTGGTCGAGGAGATCGCTTTCAAGCTCCCAGCAGACCAGCTGGAGCTGGCCGCGTTGTGGAACCGGCTGATGGGTGTCCTCTACTCGGACAGCTTCGAGGCCGTCAAGCAATGGGGGACGGACATTCTCGCCGACCACCTGCAGGACCTCACGCCGGCGTTCCGGACGATGGTCGTGGCGGCGCAGTCTCGCACCGCCATGGAGGCACGCGCCGATGAGCGACTTCGCACGACGGTCTTGGATGCCGTAGAGGACGCCCTGGAGGGCTACGACTTCCTCGTGTCCCCCACCTTGGCCGTGACTGCTGTAGCGAATCGCGACGACGGTCATACCACGGGTCCATCTACGGTCGAGGGCGTGCAAGTCGATCCGTCGATCGGCTGGTGCCTGACCTATCCCTTCAACTTCACCGGGCACCCAGCGGCCTCCGTGCCGGCGGGGTTCGTAGACGGCCTCCCGGTCGGCTTGCAGATCGTCGGACATCGGCACGACGATGCCGGCGTGCTTGCAGCCAGCGCGGCCTTCGAGGCCCACTCCCCGTGGCAGCACACCTATCCGGGATGGGAGCGCTCGTGACGGAACCGCGCAGCCGGGCAAGCTCGCCGAATGAGCGCGCCGTGACGATGGCCGACGTCGCAAGGCTTGCGGGCGTCTCACCAGCCACGGTGTCGCGCTGCCTCAACGGCAGCAATGTCAGTCCGCAGATCAAGAAGAACGTCGACCGGGCGATCGCCCAGCTGGGATACCGGCCCAACCTCATCGCCCGAGGCCTTCGCAAGCAGGTATCCAGGGTCTGGGCGTGTGTGATCTCGGACATTGAGAACCAGTTCTTCACCGCGCTGGTCCGCGGCGTGGAAGACGTGGCGCGAGCGGCGGACTACTCGGTTGTCCTGTGCAACACCGATGAGGACGTCCAGCGGGAAGCGGAGTACCTCCGCCTCATCGATGCCCAGCAGATGGCAGGCGTCATCATCTCCGCCACGCGTACCGACGTCGACATCAGCGGACTGGCCCGCGCAGGCGTGCAGGTGGTCTCCGTTGACCGCAAGCTCTCTCAGCCGGTGGACACAGTGCTCGTGAACAGCCACGAGGGGGCCGAGGTCGCGACGAGCCACCTCATCGCGATGGGTTGTCGCCGGATCGCCTGCATCACGGGTAGACACGACACCACGACTGGTGAAGAGCGGCTTCGAGGATATCGAGAGTCCCTTCGTCAGGCAGGGATGCAGGTGGACCCGGCCTTGGAGCGCTACTGCGACTTCAAGGAGGAGGGCGCTCACGCGGCCGCACTCGAGCTGCTCACCGATCCAACGTCGCGCCCCGACGGCTTCTTCGTTGCGAACAACCAGATGACACTCGGCGTCCTGAAAGCCCTTGCCAGCCAAGGTCTGGCCGTGCCGCACGACGTCGCAGTGGCTGGCTTCGATGACCTGCCCTGGTGGTCCTTCTCGCATCCGACAGTCACTGCCGTATCCCAACCTGCCTACGACATGGGCAGAGCCGCCGGGGAGATGCTCGCGGAGCGGATCGCCGGTCACCAGGGGCCGCCGCGCGAGCGCTATTTCGAGCCGCAGCTTGTCGTGCGCCAGAGCTCGCAGCTCGGAACTCACCCTGCACCCCCCGAAAGTGCCTGGCACGTAGGCCTTCCGGCCCCAAGAACGTCCTCTCCCCTCTCGATCTGAACCTACCGATGACTCACCTTCACCAACAAAGGACAACGACCATGCCCGCAGAGACCAGAGACTTGACATCCACCGTCGTCGCCATCACAGGGGCCAGTTCAGGAATCGGAGCTGCGGCTGCCCGGCTCTTGCTCGAGGCTGGCGCGCGAGTAGCCGTCCAGGCCCGTCGCGAGGACCGACTCAAGGAGCTCGCGGACGAGTTCGGCACGGAAAGGGTTGTTGTCGTACCCGGCGACGTCCAAGAACCCGAGGCGGCGGGTGACCTCGTGGGGGCCGCGGTCCAGGCTTTTGGTCGTCTCGACAGCATCGTGGTCAACGCCGGTATCGGCGCTTACGGCGGAATCCTCGACGCCTCGGACGGCGAGCTCATCACGATGATGCGCACCAATGTCGACAGCACCGTGTGGGGTGTTCGGGCCGCCATTCGGCAGTTCCGAGCCCAAGGCGCAGGTGGCGACATCGTCGTCATCAGCTCCGTGGCCGGCCTGCGCGGCGGCGGCAACGAGGCGGTCTATGCCGCGACGAAGTTTGCCCAAGTTGGGCTCGCCGGGTCGCTCGACCGGGAAGTGCGCCCAGAGGGCATCAGGGTCAGCACGATCTGTCCGGCAGGCGTGCACACCGGGTTCGCGATCGGAACTGGCCGTACGGAAGGTGATCCGGCGCTGGATGCGCTTCTTCAGCCGCAAGACATCGGAGCGGCCGTGGTGACCGTCTTGCGCCAGCCGAGGCGCATGCGTACCACCCTTTGGGCCATGTGGAGCATGGCCGAGGGCAGCTGACGCCAGCCAGCGTCCCACCGCCTTCGCCACCACCATCACCCCCCAAGGAAACCTTCATGACCTACCTCTCCCGAGCCATGCTGGTTCGTGCTGCGGTGGAGCGCGCCGCCATCAACGCCAGTCCGCATCTTCCCGTCCCCTACGAGAGGGACGACAGCCTCATCGCTCCGACGAGGGTCGCCGCGGCTCGACTCACCCTCCGGAGGGTCCTCAGGCAACGCCGATGACCCAAGGTAGGACACCCTGCCCCATCGGACCCCGAGCAGAGTGAACGTCAACAGGCTCTCCACTCCTTCAGAGTCACGGCCGACGAATGTGTCGACCTGCTGGCGTCCTGAACCGAGACAGCAAGGAACCACTACCCATGCACATGCGCCGGATAGGCAATACCAAGGTCAGCGCCATCGGTCTCGGCGGCATGCCCATGTCCATCGAGGGCAGGCCCCAAAGCTCTCAGTCCATCGCCACCATCCACGCAGCCCTCGACGCCGGCGTCACCCTGATCGACACGGCCGACGCGTACCACTTGGATGCGAATGACGTCGGCCACAACGAGTTCCTGATCGCCAGAGCGCTGGCCTCATATGGCGCCGACACCGAAGACGTCCTCATCGCCACCAAGGGGGGACACCTGCGCCCCGGCGACGGCACCTGGACGCTAGACGGCTCCCCGGAACATCTTCGTGCGGCATGCGAGGCGTCCCTGCGGCGCCTTCGGATGGACGCCATCGGGCTCTACCAGTTCCACCGTCCAGACCCCGCGGTCCCCTACGAGGACTCCATCGGGACGCTGCGCGACCTGCTCGACGAAGGCAAGATCCGCATGGTGGGCATTTCCAATGCCAACCCAGACCAGATCCGCACGGCCCAAGGGATCCTGGGCGGCAGGCTGGCGTCGGTCCAGAACCAGTTCTCGCCGGCGTTCCGATCCAGCGAGCCGGAGCTAAGGCTCTGCGAAGAGCTTGGCATCGCCTTCCTTCCGTGGAGCCCACTCGGAGGCATCAAGAACGCGGCCGCCCTCGGCAGTGCGTTCTGCGCCTTCGGGCAGGTCGCCCAGGTGGTTGGCGCAACCCCGCAGCAGGTCACTCTCGCCTGGCTCCTGGCCCGGTCGCCCGTCGTGGTCCCCATCCCGGGGTGCAGCAGACCGGAAACCATCCAAGCCTCGGCGGCGGCGGTCGAGCTTCGGCTCACACCACAACAGCTCAGCAGGCTTGAACAGTCATAAGCCTGCCTGCTTTCACGCCGGTCGTTATCGCCAGACTTGGGACTGCGGCTGGCGGGCTGAGGCATATGCGATCAGTGAGCACGTGGCCAACAAGGCGGCAGCCAGCCAGAGGGGCGCCGCGGTGCTCACCCGCAGCACCAGAGCGCTGCCAGCGACGGCTCCAGCGAGCATCGCCGCGACCGGCACCAGACGCTGGCGGCGGATCGACCATGCGGACATGTCGGCCACGAGGCCGGTCACAGTCAGCGTCAGCACGGAGGTGGTCAGGTCGGGCACGGCCAACCTTCGTGCGACCGCGTTCTGGCCCCCCATCGCCACGCCAAGCAGAGCGACAAGGCACAGCTGCGCCGCAGGCCGCCCAACTCCCACAGCGCCCGCAATGATGCTCGCTGCGACGACCAGCCCAGATTGCGTCCCGGACGCTGCGGCCAGCAGGTACCCGCGATGCAGCCCGGGGTGCGCTGCGCATCGGCCCCCGACGAAGGCACCGAACCCGAAGGCCAAGATCGCTGACAGGCTGGCTGCCATGGAGATATTCCGGTCACCGGCGAACCCGAAGCCGAGGAAGACCACGTTTCCGGTCAGGTTCGCCACGAAGACGTGCCCCAGGCTCAGATAGCTGAAGGCATCCACCAGTCCCGTCACCACCGTGAGCCCGACGAGCAGAGGGCGCAGCGGTCCGTGAGCCTGGGCGGGGCGCGTCGACCCGCTGCGGCTGACTTCGCTCAACGTCGTGATCCCAGAGGACGGGCCTGGGCTCATGGTGTGGGGGCCGGCGGGGCATCACTGTCCGGGCCGGGGATGGCGGCGCGGATAGTAGCCACGACAGCGGAGACGTCGAGGTCTGCCGCACCGTCTCCAGCGGCCCGCACGAGCCACTCATAGGCTGCCCCGGTGAGATCGAGCTTCGTGCCCTCGACGGTCTCGCGGGCCAGGCGGAGGTCCTTCAGTGCGTGACGAAGCTTGAAGCTGGGCTCGTACTGGTCCGACTCGATGTTCGGGCGCTTGGCGGTGACGGTGGCACCGATCGCTGTCTCGGCCAGCACGTCCAACGTGGTGCTCGGCTGGAGGCCGAGCGTGTCGCCGAGGGCCAGTGCCTCACCGAGCGCGGCGATAGTCACGCCGAGGACGAGGTTTGCCACCAGTTTCGCGGCTGCGCCGGCGCCCGGTCCGCCCACATGGTGGGGGGTGCCCAGGGGAGCGAGCAGCCGCTGGACGTGCTTGAAGTCGGGCGCCGTCGCGCCGACGAAGATGGAGAGCCGGCCCGAGGTCGCCTCGGGAACGCTACCGCGAACCGGGGCATCGACCAGCGTGACATGCTCGGGCAGTCGACCTCGGACCAAGCGGATCGTGTCCGGCCCGACCGTCGACATGTCGATGAGCAGCTGGCCCCCCGTGAGGACGCCAGCCACGCCGTCCTCGTCGAACAGCACTCGCTCCAGCGCCAGCGGGTCCGCCAGCATCGTGATGACCACGTCGGCTGCGGCCGCCGCATCGGCGGGTGAGGCAGCCGCTGCCGCGCCGAGAGCGACCAGCGGCTCGGTCTTGGCCGGGGTCCGGTTCCAGACGGTGAGGTCATGACCGGCCTGAACAAGGCGCGCGGCCATGGGCGCCCCCATCTGTCCTAGGCCGAGGAATGCGAGCTGTGCCATATCTCCCTCTCAGGGTTGGTTGTGGATGTCGTAATCGTGGGGGTTACCTGCGCGTGGTGGGTTGGGCCTTTGGTCACGGGCGTCAGCCGGCCGAGCCAATCGCGGCACTGATACCGACGATGACGAGACCGCCCAGCGTGATGGAGACGAACGAACGGACAAAGCCGGTCTCAAAGAAGTACCAGCGGATCCAGGACAGGGTCAGGAGCTCGAAGGCCACCATCACGATCGCGAGGATCAGCGCTACGTGCAGGTCCGGAATCAAGAACGGCAACGTATGCAGGACGCCGCCGACGAAGGTGCCTGCGCCGACGATCGAGCCGCGCTGGTACGGACTACCGCGACCAGTCACCTCGCCCGTGTCCGAAAGCCCCTCGGAGAAGGCCATGCTGACACCGGCGCCGATGGCGGACGCCAGTCCAGCAAAGAATGCGTATCGAGGGTGTTGGGTGGCGAGCGCGACCGCGAAGATGGGCGCGAGCGTCGAGAGGGAGCCGTCCATCAAGCCAGCCATAGCCGGTTGCACCCGTTGGAGCAGGAAGGACTGCTCAGTGCTGCCTCTGCTCCTCTTGGGACGGGCAGTGGGCTGATGGGAACGTGTCGTCGTGGGAGCGAATATGGAGTTGGTCACGGCGGGCTCCTTGTCTGGGTATTTCCAGCCTCGCCCAACATGGTTATGCTGTCCAACGAAATCATTTGATATCTGTCATCGATTTGGTGCATGAGACGAGAGAGCTGGACGTGGAGCTTCGACACCTTGAGCATTTTCTGGCGGTGGCGGAGGAGCGCAGCTTCACGCGGGCGGCGGCACGGCTCCATTTGGTCCAGTCCGCGTTGTCGGTCTCGGTCCGGAGTCTCGAACGTGAACTCGGCTCGCAGCTGTTCGACCGGACCACACACAGTGTTCAGCTCACTGATGCCGGGACGGCGTTGGTTGTCGAGGCTCGGCGCACCCTCGCCGCGGCCGAGGCCGCGCGAGACGCCGTAGCCGCTGTCAAGGGTGGGCTTCGTGGCTCAGTGCACGTGGGCATCATGCACTCGCTGGCCCTGATCGACCTGGCCGCGCTGCTGACGCGTTACCACCGCGAGTACCCCGACGTCAGGCTCGTCCCTCGCCCGGCCCAGGGCGGATCCGCCGATCTCGCCCGGGATGTCCAGGCTGGCAAGCTCGACCTCGCGCTTGCCAGCCTGCCCACGGGTCACCCAAAGGGAGTGAACCTACGCACTCTCGCGTCCGAGGAGATGCTGCTGGCCTGCCCGCCCGGCCACCCACTGGCCCGACGCCGACGAATCGCCCTGACCGAGCTCGACGGCGAGACTTTCGTAGACAACCCACCCGGCTGGGGTACCCGAGTGAGCGTCGACCGGCTTTTCGCCGAATCCGGCCTGCAGCGCGAGATCACCGTCGAGGTCGGAGACATCCCCACCGTATCCGAGCTCGTCCGCTCAGGGTTCGGATTCGCCTTCGTGAGCCCATCCACGCTCCCCAACCCTCGCCGCCTTGTGCTGCGACGAGTTCGCCCGCATCCGCAGTTCGTCGTTTCTTTGGTGACGCCGACGCGGCCGGTATCAGCCGCCGCGCACGCCTTCATCGACATGGTCCGCGAGAGCTTCCCGAAACCGGCATGAACAGACGGACCGTTGTCGTCGTCGTCGAGGCCACCGCAGTCGACATGGTGCATTCTTGACCAGACCCCTCATACAGGTCAGGGTCATGCCATGCAGGCCAACCCTTTCGACCTTCGTGGTCACGTCGCCCTCGTCACAGGGGCAGGTTCCGAGGATGGAATCGGCTTCGCCACGGCCAGGCTGCTTGGTGGCATGGGCGCCGCCGTCGCAGTGACAGCCACCACGGCGCGCGTGTACCAGCGCGCCGACGAGCTCGAGCATGCGGGGATCCAGGCTCTTGGTGTTGTGGTCGACCTGACAGACCAAGCGGAGGTCGGGCGAGCCATCGGCGAGGTAACCGCAGCCCTCGGCGCCCCAACGGTGCTCGTGAACAACGCCGGCATGACGAGTGTGAGCTCCCCGGCTGTTGATGTGTCGGCCTCAGGGGGCGCGGAGTCTGGGGGTGTCGGCACCATGACCCTTGACCAGTGGCGTCGGTCGCTGACCCGGAACCTCGACACCGCGTTTCTCACTACCGCGTCTGTGCTGCCGGGGATGCGGCAGCGAGGATGGGGCCGCGTGGTGATGGTCGCGTCCGTGACAGGCCCGGTCATGGCCATGCGCGGAGAGGCGGCCTATGCCGCAGCGAAGGCGGGCATGGTCGGTTTGGCGCGGTCCGTTGCCTTGGACCACGCTGCTAAAGGAATCACCGCGAACGCCGTGGCGCCGGGCTGGGTCCGTACCGGCAGCCAGACGGCACACGAGGTGGACCAGGCGAAGGGCACGCCGATAGGGCGGAGCGCCACCTGTGGGGAGGTGGCGGCGGCCATCGCTTTCCTTTGTTCTCCTGGCGCCGCGTACGTCACCGGCCAATGCCTAGTCGTCGACGGTGGCAACTCGATCGCGGAGGAGCGCTTCTGAGGCCCTCGTCGGTTTGGTGGAGAAGGTGGCGAGCACCACCGTCCTGATCATCCAAGACCACGGTTGGGCCACCGACTGGGGGCGCCAAGTACGCCGTCACGTCGGTCTAGGCATCTGGGCTGGACGCGCAAGCGCGGCTACCGGGACAAGAGCAACGTCGGTGCGGCCTTCAGGCGGGAGCCAAGCGAAATGACATCGAGTTCGTCGACTACTTCGTCCAAAATCCTTGGGATTCATCGTACAAGACCCAATGCAAGGAACGGATTAGCCGGACCAAAGGCACCATAGTGCTCATTGGGCCGACCACATATGCCTCAGACTCGGTGCTGTGGCGGATCGCCGAGACAGCTTGCCAGGGGCACTTCATGCTCGGTGTTCAGATCAATCACGGAAAAACGCATCGTATACCTGTCGGTCTATCGGCCTCAAATGTCATTCGCTGCAACTTCGGGCAAATCGCGAAGCGGCTGGCAACTTGGCGATGAATTTCCTCGAGTCTCTAGCCACCGAAATCAGGGCAGTTGAGCAGCGTGACCGGCATCGTGCGCTCGATGCCGGAGCGGCGGCCGGGGACCAACAGCAGGACGTTGGGGGTTCTTGTCGGTACCGACCGGGATCATCCGCCGAGCCAGTGGATTGATCATGCGAAAAGCTCGCACGGCTATCCGTTCGCGAAGGGCTCGGTGATCGCGCGACGGACCATTTGCCGCATTGGCTCTCACCCCTTCAGCGCACGACACGACGCCATGAGGGAACTCATACTCAGCCTACGTCGCTGGCATCGGGTCACGGATCCTGGCCAGCCGGTCGGTGACCTGCGACGACCCATTCTTACGGTGGTGCTCTTGTGCAACATGCCCAGATGCGCTGGTCCTCCATGGATGTGCGTGTGGCGGGGGCCAACCTGGTTAGGGGCGTTCGCTCAGGCCTCGAGTCGGACGCCCTGCCTTGTTCCGTTGACCGACAAGTACCTGTGTCTGCTGCCAGCAACCCGGCTCTGCCGGCGTACACGTTCGAGCCAAAGGTCGAGGACGTGATCAAGATCCGCCAGGGAGCGTGCCGAGCGGTCGAGGTCCGCGGCCGATGCGGGATCGAGCCCTGCACGTTCGGTCATGGCCAACTTGGCGAGCAGAGGGCGCCACTGGTCAGCCTCTTTGGCGGCCTCGATGGCGTGCTCACGGTGGCCAGTCGCGAGCAGTGCCGTGGTGTAGCGGCGTTCGCGGGCCAGGGCCTGCAGAGCCGCGCCTTCAGCAGCCACCTGCCGGGGCCGGATGTCTGCTTCGGCCTCGTGCCTGCGTGTCTGGACGGCGGTGATGTCGGCGCCGCTGCTGGCCAGCACTTCGCGCAGAACTGCGACTGGGTCGGTCTCCGGAAGATCTTCGTGCAAGGTGGCGTGGTCGGGGTCAGACGTGGTGTCGACGTAGAGCAGGTTCGCCTCGCGACCGCGGGTGGCCATAACATACAGCGGTTCGCGCGTGGTGGTGGCGCTGATGTATGCGTGGGCGACGTCGACGGTGCGGCCTTGGGCACGGTGCGCGGTCATCGCGTAGCCAAGATCGAGATGGTCGGCGACGTATGCGGCGGGCAGCTCGACCGAATCGGGCGCGCCGGCCGCTCTGCCGGGCCGCGTGAGCGTCGCCGAACCGTCGGGACGCAGCGCTGACACGGTCCAGGTGTCACCGTTCTTCACCCACCCGCCGGGGATGGTCAGGTCGCGGTTGTTCCGGCGGGTGACAACGACGTCTCCCACCCCGATGAGCGTCCCGTGCGCCGTAATGACACCGCCGTCGCCGACGAGGCCCGATGCCACCCGGTCGGCGCGGGCGCGGGAGTTGAGCTCGGCAACAGTCGTGGCGTCGGCGGCGATCATGATCGCGGTCCGGCCGGTGTCGATGTCGGCCCGCCACGCGGCATACAGCCGGTCGAGGATCTCGTCTCGGGGGCCGCCGGTGATCCGGCCGCGCGCGTGGTAGGTGTCGATGCTGGTGCGGCGCCCGGCGCGCAGGTGGAGGGAGGCTTCGCGTTCCCATTCGTGCTGGAACCGGCGGACTATGCCGAGCTCGGGGGTGTGGCCGCGGTCGGCGACGAGCAGGGCGAAGGCTCCGCCGGCCTGGACGGGGGAGAGCTGGCGGGGGTCGCCGACGAGCAGGACCTTGGCGTGGGCGGCGCGGGCCGCAGTGGTGATGCGGTGCAGGTCGGTGGTGCAGGCCATGGACGCTTCGTCGACGATGACGAGCTGCCCGGGCGCGAGTCCCCACCGGTGGTGGTCGGCGTCGAGGCGGGCGCGGCGCCGCTGCAGGGCCCGCGTGCGCAGGGATGGGGCGGCGTAGCGCAGCCGGCGGTCGAGGCGTGCCAGCTCTGCCTCGCGTTGCGGTTGGCGATCATGTTCGGTGAGCCACTTGGCGGTGTTCTCGGTGGCCACGCCGACAGCGTCGCCGAGGACCTCGGCTGCGGCGGCGGACGGTGCGAGCCCGACCACGGACCCGGCCCCGTAGACCGACTCCCAGGCGGCGCGGACCCCCGCCATGGCGGTGGACTTCCCGGTCCCGGCGGCCCCGACGAGCACGTCCAGAGCGCGGCCGGAGGACACCACGGCGACGACCGCGGCCGCCTGGTCCGGTCCCAGGACCGTGTCCGACCCGGGCAGCGGCGCCGCGACCGCGGCCTCGGCGAGGACCTCGCCGACGAGTGGTCCGTCGGTGGCGCGGCCGGCGTCGACGAGGGCCTCCTCGGCCGCCAGGGTCTCCTTCGTCGTAAAGGTGACCCCGTCGCGGGGGCGGAACCGGGACGACCCGTCGGCGCGCACCATCTCTGCCGGCAGTGACTCGACGTGGTCGTCGGGAGTGAGCCGGACAGCAGCGTCCAGGACCAGCCCGGTGACGTCCTCGACCGCGGCCACCCGGTCCGCGGCGGTGGTGAACCGCTGGCCGTGCAACTGCCGGACCGCCTCGGCGAACACGTTGGCCCGGGTGAACACGGACCGCTTCCACCCGACGCTGGCCAGGGTCCGCTCCGCGGCTGCCCCGATGCCAGCATGGTCGACACCGACCTGTCGCGACGCAGAGTCGATGGCCGCGCAGGCCAGCCCGTGAACCGAGCCGGGACCGTCGTGACCGATGATGCGCTCGGCCCGGACCCTCCATCCGGCGATCAGGTCGTGCAGACTGTGCCGCTGCTTCTCCGGGCGGGTCGACAGGGTCGCCTGCTGCCGGAGCCGCAACACCTCGTCCGTGCTCGGGCGCCGACCGTGCGACGTCACGAACCCCTCCACGAGGTCTTCGGTGGCCGCCTCGATCTGGTGCGCGCGCTGGGAGAACTCGTCCAGCAGCGCCTCCGGTACGCCGGCGACCTCCCACGCCGGCGCGGCCGACCGGGCCCGCTGCCGGGGCTCCCACACCCACCCGAGCTCATTACTGAGCCGGTCGGCGAGGACCGCGTTGTACAGCTCAGACAGACCCACGGTCGCCCGGAACAGCGCCTTGGAGTCCAAGGTTCGCCAGCCTCCGTCGGAGACGGCCTGCACACGGTTCAGGACGACGACGTGGGTGTGCAGCTGCGGGTCCCCGGCGCGGGAGTCCCAGTGGTCGAACGCCGCCGCGACCACCCCGCGGACGTCCTGGGAGATCAGGCCACCGGCGCCGGTGCGGGTCGCGAACACATGCCGTTCGGCATACGCGATGACGTCCTCGATCGCGGCCCGGTGGGCGGCGTGGATGCGTTCCCGGGTGGCCTCGTCGCCCAACGCCCAGACGACCGAGACGGATTTCGGTGCGGAGAACGTCAGGTCGAACCCCGCCACCGTCCTGGCTGCCTTGCGGATCCGCCCGGTGGGACCGATGAGCTGGGCCCGGTCCGGGACCGGTGGCCTGCCCAGCGGGTCCCCGGTGAGGGGGTCCTGCAGCATCCCCAGCATGCGCCACAGCTGCTCCTCGCTCACCGGCGAGCCGGCCGCGATGCCGGTACCGCCCGCCAGACCCGCGAGCCCGGCGCCCAGGAACCGACCCGGCGGGGTGCCGCTCGCGGCGTAGTACGCGGTCAGCCCGGACACAACCCGTGCCTCGTCGGCGCGGGCCACCGACGACATCAGGTACGCGTACCCAGACCCGAGCGTCATCCGCCTGATCGACATCGTCACGAAGAGGCCTACGCCCCGGCGCGGGGCACCACGCGCCCACGGAGCGCAGCGACCGTGCCAGAGGTGTGGAAGTCAGAGAAGGGCGGAAACGGTGGGTCTACTTGCGGGGCCGCTGGAGGAGGGCGGCGGATGGGCGCCCTAGGGAGCGCGTGGCGAGGAACCGGTGCATGGACGTAGGGGCCGGGTATGGAGGAGGGGGGCGGTTGGAGCCCGGTGAGGCATGGTCGCGTGGGGTCGCGATCCGGACTCCGATGGCTGGGGTCGGAACACCGGCAAGTCGAGCCGCGGGCCTCAGGGGCGATTCGGCCGTGCCGCGGCGGGAGGGCTCGGGACGTTTGGGCGGCGCCGATCCTGCCCCGACTCCCCGCGTACGCACCGCAGAACACGCACTCGCTGAACGAGGAGAGCACCCATGACATCGACACCCGCGAGCCAAGCGGCCAGGACCCGGCTGCGTGAGGCGCAGCAGGCCGAGGCCCGCGCCCTCAAGAACGTCGACGCCGCGGCCAGGACCCGAGCCCGCTTAGCCGAGAGCCTCAGCGATGCGGACACCCAGCTGGCGAGAGCCCAAGCGGCGGTCGTGGTGAGCTCGGGACTCGACCGCGCGGCTTACCTGCTCGATATGGGCGGCGCCGAGCTGCGGCGACGGCTACGCCAAGCGGATCAGGCGGATCAGGTGGACGGCCAACGGATGGTGAGCATCACCGAGTCCTCCACGGCCCGCCAGGCGTGAACCACGCCGGGCCCCCACATCACGTAGTCGCCGGGCCGGGCGAGCTCTACCTCCCGGTCGGGCAGCCGCTGCACGAACCGGCCGGAGATCAGGACCATGAACGAAGTCCGGGTCTCGCCGGTCGTCCACTCGGCGCGCTCATCTCCGGCCTCGTGAATTCCCCACTTGATCTCGACGTCGCGGGAGTTGGCGACGCTGTCGGCCGGTTCGATGAAGTTTCCGACCAGCCAGCCGCGGTGTTTGTCACCGTCGTCGTAGGCGTTTCCAGTAGCGATGCTCAACGCGTAACTCCCATCTCGAGGCGGGGCAGCCGCACCCGGCTCGGGTCGACCTTGGCGAGCCTGAGCAAGCCTGCCACGAAAGCGTAGAGTCCCTCGCTGGACCAGGCTGGATCTTGAATGAGGCGGGCGAGCCCGTCGGCGTCCATGCTCGACACGCGGCGCAGCCGAGCGACCTCCCAGTTGGCGACGACCGCGCCCCCATGGCCCTCCCAGAAATCATCGTCGGCCACCTGCACGAGGCAGGGCAGCTCGAAGTTGCCGGACATGCAGTTGAATCCGAAGGCGGTCAGGTCCATCCGTGCGACCCCGTGCTCCGTAAGCCACCGCATCGGCTCGGTCAGTCGGCTCAGGTGCAGTGGTGCCGCGATCGCAGCGCCCGCCATGGTGGTGTCGAGTTCTGCGCGGCCGAGCAGCTCCTCCTCGAACTCGCGGACCAGCGACTGCCGGATGTCGACGTCCTCGACCGGGTCGCCGGCCGGCTCGTGGAAGCACTTCGGCACGACAGCGAGGCGGCGCGAGGCGTTGACAACCTGGTCGCCGCGCTCCTGAACGAGCAAGACATAGTCGGCTGGGTGGCGGTGGGTCGCCGACCGGGCGAACGCAGTGAGCGACAGGACGCCACCCATGCATAGCCGTGACGCTGGGTTGAGGACGCTCGGGATGTCGGGTAGCAGGCGTTGACGCAGCGGCATGTCTCCGGTCTTGCCAATGCCGGTCGCGGCGAGGGTTTCGGACTCCAGGAGGTCCCAGGTCAGGGCGTACTGGGCGAACGAGCCTGTGCCGAAGTCCGCGGTGAGTCCACTTGGGCCGACAGCGACGCGCGTGAGCCGGTAGAGCTCGCCGTCGTAGAAGCGGGTTCCGTTGGCCAGGATGTCACCGATGCGCTCCGCCGCGACGGCCGTCAGGACCGAATCTGAAGGTGGAACGGGGGGAGGGGTTGGGTCGTAGCGGAATCCGGTCGCCGGCTGGTCGAGGTTCTGGTCGAGGCCGAGCCACTGATCGTCCACGAGCATCGACGTGGACAGTCGAGTGCCATTAACGACGACGTCGAGGAACCCGTGGGGGCCGTCCGCGCGGCGGTAGAAGGACCTGAGAAGCTCGACCGCACTCGTGGACGGCTCACTCTCGATCGCGCCCGCACGCCGCGACAGTGCTCCACGGGCTCGCCGCGCGGCATACGCGACAACGCGCTCGGCGACCGGTGGGCCGGGTTGCTCTGAGCGCCGCTGCAGCCACTGAATCGCGGCATGAAGGTTTCGTGCCTCCGCGAGTCGCCGGCGCCACTCCTCGAGGTCGGGGTCAGTGCTCTGTGGGGTGGACGACGCCGAGACGCGCAGTGCCCGGAACCGCTTCTGCTCGTCATCCGAGGCCTGGGCGAGCAGGACATCGAGCGCCTGCTGCATCTCCAGCGTGAGCTGCATCGTGGGGTTCGCGTGCCACTTGGCGACGGTACGCACTGCGGCGCCGAGGCGTTCGGCGAACGCCTCATTGGTCATTCGTTGAGCGCGCTGCAGGAGGCGGGCGTCGGCGGCCGACCACTCCCCCACGATGTCACTCATGGCCATCCCGCTCGATCGACATGAGTGCACTGCGGGTGCACCGTCGGTGCATCGTGCGGTCATGTCGGCCCTGGAGCATCGGTGACTGACTGGCAGACATGATCCCAAACTCCGTCCCAGACCCATTCTCCTCCAACGAGATCCGATCTCCCGTGCGCGTCTTTGACCTCTGCTCGCGTCGCCACATCGGCACCACCTCCCAACTCACGGCGACTCCACCACTATGGCCGGGGATGGGGGAGCGTGGCGCGTTGAAGAGCGCCCTGTGGACAAGGGAGACGAGTGTCTCCGTCATCCACAGCGCGGCAAGAAGATCCGCTGGGTGCCCCCTGGCGTCTGTTGTCTTGGAGCAAGGAGCCGAGGCGCCCATCACCTTTCGCAGCGGCATGAGGAGGATCGCATGACCACCGCAGTGTCGCGCACCACGACCACCGCGGCTCACCTCGGCCTGGTCGACACCTTGGCCGCGTGCGCCTCGGTAACCGAGCCCTCGCAGCAACGCGAAGACCTCATGATGGCGATCTGGTCCACGGTATGCACCTGCGGCAGCCGCACCGTCACACCTATGGGATCAGTGGCGCCAGTGGCCATCTCGAGCGACTACGCGTCCACCGAGCTCCTCGCCGTGATGGACTGGCTTCGCCTACACGAGGACGAGGCGCGGGCCCTTCCGCCGGCCCAGCTCTACCGGACGATGCGAGCGGTGGCGACCTTGGGAATGAACGGTTCCGGGCGCGCGGCTCGAGCAGACCAACTGCGCGGTCTAGTCGACGTGCCCGCCGGCACTCCGGTCCGATGGGCCGAGGTCGACCAAGAGAGGGTCGCCTCGTGACGACGACATCGTTTGTCGGCTGGATGGCGACCCAGCTGGGTTGTGGGGCCGAGGAGCTCGCCAGGGTACGGGTCGGCGACGCCTTCGCGGTCCTGGTATGCCGGGTCGAGGACGCCGCCCGCCGCAAGGCGGATGACCCCTTGGCGGTCGTGCGGAACTCGACAGCCGGCGGAAACTCGCGGGCCGCCACCCGACGGATGCTTGGGCACCTCGGCTATACCGGCGCCCAGCTCCGAGTCATGCAGCGACTTCTCGGCGGGTCGCCGTCGGGCTGGCCAGGGCTGCTTACCATCTTCGCCACCCAGAGGGACCTCACTGCTGCGGAGCAGGCGTATGCCAGGCGTCAGCTCCGCGCGCTGCTCAGGTCCCCTTCGCTTCAGGACCGCAAAGGTGCAATCGCCTCATGAGTCGCCAGAGCCTGCACTCCATAGGCGCCCGCAATGGCGGCGACTGCCAGTATCGGAGTGGCCACGCCGGACAGGGCCCGGGGATGGCCGTCGCCGCAATCGAGGATGACATGCCCACCGTCGAGGTCAACCGTGAGCCCGACTAGGGCGCCCCACCAGAAAGAGCGCAGCCCGGAGGCAGGCAACCGCGCTACGAGCCGACGGTCGGTGACCAATGCCGGACAGCGCTGCGCCGGTTGCCACTGCCCGTCGACGAGCCACCGCAGCCAGACGTCGAGGACCCGCAGTGCGGCCTCGTCGGGCGCGAGAACGATCCCGAGCGCTGCCGGGTCGATGATCTGCCGCGGTCGCAGGCCGGCGAGCTCGAGAGCAAGGGCTCGCGCATCCTCCGCCGCCATCGTCAGTGCGGCCGGCGCCGAATCACTCGCACTGGCCTGAGGACGCGTCTGCGCCTGCCTCTCGGGCATCGTCATGCTCACAATGTCTCGCTCCCCACCGACAGCGCAACCGCGGGACGATGGTGCCCCCGAGTAGCACGTGACCTAACCATGTCATTTCGAGGGGTGGTCGCGGCCGCAGTCTGCGTGGCCAGTGCCGTCACTGGGTTAGTCGGTGTCGTGATGGTCGGGTTCGGCGGCGACACCGCGTTCGGGGACGCGCCGACCTGCACGAGCACCCGCCCGGTGCGCGGGCTCTCGCAAGCGCAGGCCGCCAACGCGAGGACTGTCGTGGCCGTGGCAGCCGCCCGCGGCGGAGACCCAGCGGCGCACATTGCCCTGATGGTGGCCCTGGCGGAGTCCAACCTGCTCGTCCTGGTCAATCCTCACGACCCGGCGGGCGCGGCGTACACGAACCAGGGAGTTGGGTACGACCACGACTCGTTGGGGTTGTTCCAGCAGCGGCCCGGCTGGGGGACGGCCGCGCAGCGAATGGATCCGGCGACGTCCACCGAGCTCTTCCTGGACAGGCTGCTCGCCACACCTGCGTGGTCGTCGCTACCGCCGGCATATGTGGCGCAGCTCGTCCAGCGATCGGCCTACGATGGCATTCCGAGCCCCGCCAATCACTTCTCGGCGACTGTCGGCGCCAACTACCTGGCCCGGCAGGGTCAGGCTGCGCTGCTGCTCGGTCAGATCCAGCCCGCCGGGCAAGGCCCCGACTGCGGCAGCGGTAAAGAGGCCCTGGCGCCAGGCGCGGAAGACACCCTCGGGCTGCCGCACGACTGGACCATCCCGGCCTTCGCGAGTCGGGCAGCCGCTACCACGGTCCAGTTCGCCCTCGCCCAGCTCGGCAAGCCGTACCAATGGGGCGCCACCGGACCGGACCGCTACGACTGCTCCGGACTCACGCAAGCCGCGTGGCTGCGCGCGGGCGTGTCGATCAGCCGCACCACGTACGACCAAATGCGGGACGGGGTGGCGACCGACCCGGCTCACCTGCAACCCGGCGACCTGGTCCTCACTCCAGGCAGCGACGGTAGCCTCGCCGTCCCTGGCCACGTCGGCCTCTACATCGGGAAAGGTCTCGTGGTCGTGGCGCCCAAGACCGGCGACGTCGTTAAGGTCGTCACGTATGGCTCCTTCGCCGGGAGCGGCATCTCAGCCCTGCGCCACATCGCCTGACAGGTCCGCGGACGCCTTCGACGCCAGCACGCCGCCGCATCCTCTCCTGGGTGCCACGCCGACCGCGAACCCGCACACTCTTTCGAGCATGCCCGAGACGGAGCGCGCAGACGGACTTCGCAGAGCGCTAATTCAACGATTCCCACATGTTGCTCGGGCCTACGGCGCCTGAGCTGCTCGAGGACCAATCGGCGACTTCTCCCTCCATCTCGAGGCCCACGGATCATGAACACAAGTGGCGGCCCAATGCTGCCCCGTCCTTGGCCGTAGTCGTACGCGTGACGTCATCTTGACGCCATCGTGCTGCGGAAGGCTCTCTCATGACCTCGATCGACATCGGCCCGAACACGACCGGCCTGCCCGGGATCGCCGTATTGGAAGACATCGTCGGTGCACTCCTGACGTTCGGGCTCATCGCCGCCGTCGCCGGGATCGCCCTCTCGTCGATTGCGTGGGCGGTCGGTTCCCACTCGTCCAACCCCCACGTCGCTGGCCGCGGCAAGAGCGGTGTCCTGGTCTCGAGCGGGGCAGCGATGCTCGTCGGCGCCGCGAGCACGCTGGTCACATTCTTCAGCCACGCCGGTGCAGGTGTCCGCTGATGCGCCCACACCGCCGCCGTCCCCGGATCGTGGTCGCTACTGTCATCGCGGCACTTCTGGGCAGCGCAAGCACCATCGGCTGGTATGCCGTCGCCACACAGGGCCCGAGCGACCCAGCACCCCCAGCCACCCCCACACGGACGGTCACCAAGCCACCGCAGTCGACTCCGGGCTCCGCACCCGCAACATCCGTACAGGCGGCCTCAGCCAACCCGATCGACCTGGCGCGGGACCTGGACCGCATGCGTCGCCTCGACGTCCCCAGCGGCGGTCCGCGGGAGGCGGTCATCACCGGGGAGGCGACCCGGCAGCCGGACTTGTACGCGGCGGAGTTCGTCCGTCGGCTGCTCACCCAGGACTACCGGCGGCCGCGCGAGGACGTGCTGTCATGGGTGCAGGCGGAGTCTTCCCCGCTCGCGGACCCGCTCGTCATTGGCCTCGTCCCGCCCGATCTGCGGGACCGTTTCGCCGTCGACTCGGTCACCGACACCACCGTCGGACCTGCAGCAGTGCCCAGCCGGGGCGAATGGACGGCGCTCGCCGCCTCCGGCGCGTACAGAACCGTGAAGGTCGACCGGGTCATTGAGCCCACCGCCTGGACCAACGCAATCCAGGCAGGCCGGATCACCGACCCAGGCACCACAGCGCGACTCGTCGCCGCCACGGTCACCCTGCATCAGAGGACCGGTGACCACACAAGCACCGCGCAGTTCAGCGTCGCGCTCAGTCTCGACTTGGAAGGACCACCGACCACAGCCGACTGGCGATTCGTCACCGCAGTCACCTACACGATCATCCCAGCCGGTGGTGCGTCGTGAGCTGCGTCGGGGCATCCGCCATGAACCCGGTCTGCCTCATCGGCGCGGTCGCTTCATCCGCGACCAGCAGCGTTGCGGACAGCGCCTTCTCGCGGGTCTCGGGCTGGTTCGGCCTCGCCGCGCAGAGCGCCGCCACGTGGCTGTGGCGACAGCTCGACACCGCTACCACCCTGGACCTGACGTTGCCGGGCTTGCGCACTCAGCTCGCCGCCACCGGTGCCATCGCCACCGTCCTGTGCCTGGGGCTGTTCCTGATCCAGGTGATCACCGCGACGCTACGCCGCGAACCCGGCGGCCTGGGCCGCGCCCTGAGCGGCCTGTTGGTCAGCTTCGTCGGCACCGCCCTCGCGTTGGGCGCCACGCAGGCCCTGCTGGTCGCGGTCGACGCGCTCAGCACCGGCCTGCTGAGATACACCCTGCACACCAACATGACCGGCCTGGGCGCGAAGCTAGCCCTCGGAGAGCTGGCCACCAACCAGAACCCGGCGGTCAGCCTGCTGCTGGCGATCGTGGTTATAGCCGCCGTGGTCATCGTCTGGGCGGCGATGATGCTGCGCAAAGTCATGGTCCTCATCGCGGCCGTCCTGGCGCCGCTCGCGTTCGCCGGCGCGACCGCCGACATCACCCGAGGCTGGGTCCGCAAATGGGTCGAGTTCGTGGCCGCAATGGTCGTCTCGAAGCTGCTGCTCGTCATCATCCTCGGCATCGGGCTGTCCATGGTGAACGGCGCCGGTCAGTCCGGGCACGGCCTCACCCAGACCACGACGCAGCTCGCCGGCGGTGCGCTGGTGATTCTGCTGGGCGGGTTTTCGCCGTGGGTGGCGATCCGCATGTTCCACTTCGCCGGCGACACCTTGTATGCCGCGCATCTGACAACCGGGCACGCCACCACCGGTGCGCGGGCGGCCATCGCCGCCCCGCAGAAGGCCGCGGCCATCGGGGCTCAGGTTCGGTCGATCGCCTCAGGCGGGTCCGCGCCGCGGCGAGCGGTGGCGGCGCCTTCGCCTCGCACTGGCCCAGATAGCGGGTCCTTAGGCAGCGACCCGGACGGTTTCGCCAAGCCCAACCCGGCCTCAGGCGTGGCCGCCGTCGCTCGGACGCGGAACACCTCAGCCGGTCAGGCGGACGGCGGTGGACAGGCAGCTCCCGCAAGACAGGCAGCCGTTGGCGGGGGCTCAATCGCCGGGGCGGTCGGGTCTACTGGCGCCGCCGCAGCCGCCGCCCCCCCGGCCGCCCCGGTCATGGCGGCAGCCTCTGCCGCCCAGGTGGGCACAGCCGCGGCTCGCGCGGCGGCCGGTGCCGCGAGGTCGGGCGCGGAGTCCGCCGCCGAGGCGGGGCGTCCGGAGTCTCCGCCGGTCCCGTCAGCCACGGCGCAGCATCAGCCGCCCAGTCGAAGGAGTCGATCGTGACCGACACCACCAGCCGTGTGCCCACCGTCCGGTTCGCCGGCCTGCCCCGGCGCGGGCTCCTTCTGGGCCTGTCCGGGATCCGGGTCGCCTGCCTCGCTAGCGCGGGCGCGCTCCTGGTGATCGCGCTCCTCACCGGGGGTGGGCTCGCCCTCGCCTTCATGGGGCCACTCTGCTGCGCCCTTCTGGCCCTGGCGTTCGGCCGCTGGAACGGTCGACCCGCCGTCGAGGCGATTCCCACCGCCGTGCACTACCTGACGCGCCAGGCTATGGGCCAGACGCGGTACCGGGCCAGGATTGACCGACCTCGACCGGCCGGCACCCTGGCGCTGCCCGGAGACGCCGCCGCGCTGCGGTTCCACCTCGACGAGCTGACCGGCGCCGCGATGATGCACGACCCGCACACCCAGACCCTGACCGCGGTCGCCCACGTCCGGCACCCGGCCTTCGTGCTCCTGTCCGCCGACGAACAGACCCGGCTGGTGCACGCCTGGGGACGCGCGCTGGCCTCACTCGCCGCGACCGGCACCGGCACCCGCATCCAGGTCCTGGAGACCACGCTGCCCGACTCCGGCGCGGGCATCACCGCCTGGTGGGCCGCGCATGGACGCCGCGACGGCGGCTGGGCCGCCGAACAGTACGAGGAGCTGATCCGCACCGTGGTCCCCACGACCGCCACCCACCGCACCCTTGTCACGATCAGCCTCGACCTACGCCGAGCCCGCACCCACCGGTGGCAGGCAGGGCGGGGCCTTGAGGCGTCCGCGGCGTTCCTGCGGCAGGAGATGACCGCGTTCGAGGGGGGCCTGCGCGCCGCCGACCTCACCCTCACTGGGTGGCTCGACGAGCCCGGACTCGCCGGGGTACTCCGCGCCGCGTACGACCCCGACCACGACACGAACCACGACACCGACGATGGCCGGGCCGCCACTGGGGAGGGCGCACGAGGCCGGCTGGCGACTGCGGGCCCGGTCGCGGTCGACGAGCACTGGGACCACCTGCGGCACGACACCGGCTACTCGACGGTGCTGTGGGTCTGCCAGTGGCCGCGCACAGACGCGCCAACGTTCTTCCTGCACGCCCTGGTGTTCCAGCCCGGCGTCCGCAAGACCATCTCACTGACGTTGGAGCCGCTGCCGGTCGAGCAAGCGATGCGCGACATCCGCAGGGCCAAGGTCGAGTACGTCACCGACGCCGCCCAGAAGGCGCGCCTGGGTGCCCTCGCCGACGCCGCCGACGCCCAAGAACACTGCGACGTCCTCGACCGCGAACGGGCCCTGTTGGCCGGGCACGCCGACGTCCGCTTCACCGGCCTGATCACCATCACCGCCGCGAACCGGGACGCCCTCGAAGCCGCCGTCGCCGAGGTCGCCCGGGCGGCGATCCATTGCGGCTGCGAAACCCGCCGCCTGCACGGCCAGCAAGCCCGAGCGTTCACCGCGGCCGCGCTTCCGCTGGCCCGAAAGGTCAGCTAATGCGCCGCTCACGACCCGGTGTCGATAGCGAGGGTGGAGAACCGGCGTCCCTGCCCGCGGGTGGGGAACCGGGCGCCGAGGCGTTGCGGTCCTGGCGCCGGTTCCGCGTCCCGGCCCACCGGGCCACGACCGACGTGGTGGCCGGCGCGTACCCGTTCCTCGCCGAGGCCGGCCTGGGCAACCGCGGGGTGTACGTGGGCCAGGATGCCTGGTCCGGTGGCGGGTTCTGCTTCGACCCCTGGGTCCTGTACGCCGACGGCGTCCTGACCAACCCCAACTGCCTCCTCGCCGGGGTGGTCGGCAAGGGCAAGTCGTTCCTGGCCAAGTCCCTGACCACGCGGTCGATTCCGTTCGGGCGGCGGGTCTACGTGCCCGGCGACCCCAAGGGCGAATGGACGGCCGTCGCGCGCGCGGTCGGCGGGGCCGCGATCACGCTCGGGGGTGGAAGCTGCAACCGGCTCAACCCGCTCGACCCCGGCCCCCGCGTCCCCGGAATAGGCGAAGACGCCTGGCGGGCCGAGGTGACCCGGCGGCGCCGCACCCTGTTGCGGTCTTTGGCCGAGGCGGCCCTGCGCCGGCCGCTGGTGGCCGTGGAACACACCGCCCTGGATGCCGCGCTGGCCCACGCCGTCGCCCGTGCGTCCGCGCCGACGCTGCCCGCCGTGGTCGACGGCCTGCTCGAGCCGCGGGTCGCGATCGCCGGTGCCACCACCGCCGAGCTCACGCGGGACGGCCGCGATGTGGGGCACGCGTTGCGGCGCCTGGTCGCCGGGGACCTCGCCGGGCTCTTCGACGGGCCGTCGACGGTGGGCTTCGACCCGTCCCTGCCCCTGGTGTCCCTGGACCTCTCCGCAATCCAGGGCTCGGACGAGCTGATCGCCATGGTCATGACCTGCGCGTCCACCTGGATGGAAGCCGCCCTGGCCGATCCAGGCGCAGGGCAACGCTGGGTGGTCTATGACGAAGCGTGGCGCCTCATGCGCCAGCCAGCGCTGCTTGCACGAATGCAGGCCCAATGGAAGCTGTCCAGGGGTCTGGGCATCGCCAATCTCCTGATCGTGCACCGCCTGTCCGACCTCGACGCCGTCGGTGAGGCCGACAGCCAGTCGCGCAACCTCGCCCGCGGCCTACTCGCCGACTGCTCCACCACCATCACCTACCAGCAGGAATACAGCGAATCAGTCCGGACCGCAACCGAGCTCGGCCTCACCAGCGTCGAACGCGACCAGCTACCCGACCTCCAGCAAGGCGAAGGCCTGTGGCGGGTAGGCGGCCACGCATACATCGTGCGCCACGTCGCGACGGCGGCCGAAAAGGCGATCTTTGAGACCGGGTCGAGGATGGGCGCGGCAACCAACGGGTTCCCTGGTCCCGGGGGCGAAATCGCTTGAACCGCCTCCCCGGCTGTCGGGTTGCAGGCATCCCGCCGCTCTTGTCGGAAAGTCTCTCGGTGGGACGCTGAAGGTAAACAGATCGTAAGTAATGATCCCAAATGCCAACAATCCCTGGACTGAGGTGCTAGGGGCGGCGTTAATGGTTGGGCCGCGGGTGGGTGGTCGCTCGCACCAAACCGATTGGGGACGATCATGCATACGTTGAACACGGCCCTGGCGGCGGCTGCCAACACCGGCGGCCTGCAGTCGTGGATCCGGTCGAACATCATCCCACTGTTGCTCTTGCTCATAGCCGTCATGCTCTTCGTGTTGGCCCAGCGTGGCGACAACGCCAAGGCGATGAAGGTCGTGGCAGGCGTCATCATCGCCTTGGCTGTGCTGGGGCTGGCGAGCAGCGGAAACGCCGACAACCTAGGCTCGTGGATGGCCGGTCTGGTCACGGGCTGAGCCGATGCGCCTCCCAGTCGATGACGAGATCTACAACGTCGACGCGGTCTGGCTCGGCCCGCCGCACAAGACGTTGCCGTTCCGGGCACGGTATGTCGCTTACGCGGTGGGCGCACTGGTCTTCGTGCTCTTGCAGATCATTGAGCGGCGGCTGGGCATCGGCTTGGGGTTCTTCAGCCTGGCCTACAGCGTGCTCGCCACCGTCGGGCTGACCCGGCTGATCCTGTCCGTGGTCGACGCGGATCGGCCCGTCAGCTCCGTTGTTGCGGCGTTCGCCCATGAGGTCGGCGCGCCACGAGAGCGCTCCAAGCCCACCGTTGGCCACGTTCACCCGGCTCGGGTTCGTGCTGTCCCCACACGCCTGAGCCGGGCCCAACGCAAGGCGGCCCGAGCCACCGCGGCGGCGACACCGGTACCAACTCCCCCGGAGGGGTCGTGAGCGGGAAGACCGGTCTGGCTCTACGCAGGATCAGCGGCCACTGCACCGTGACCGCGGACCGCATCTACGCCTGGTACCGCCTCGACCCGCAGGGCTGGTCCTTCCGACCGGACAGCATCCGCGAGCAGGTCATCATCGACGGCGCCGACGTCTACGCCCAGCTCGCCAAGCGGAGCCTGCACCTGCGGGTGACGACGAGGCCGTACCCGGTCAGCAGCTGGGCTGCCGCGCACGACGCGAACGCCCCTGCCCCGCTGCCCGGCTGGCGCGAGTACCTCCTGACCGACCAGCGGCACCTCTCGGGGCGGAGCATGGCCGACAAGGAGGTGTACCTCGGGGTCGAGATCCCGGCACGCAAGGGCCTGTACAAGGCCCTCGGTGGCCTGGCCGGGACCTTCTCCGACCGCGAGGTCGCGGCGCTGTCCAAGCAGATCCGCGCCACCGACCAGGTCATGTCCTCCCCGGGCATGGATGGTGCCCCGGCGACCCCCCGCGAGCTGGAGTGGCTGCTGCACCGCTCCTGCTCCCTGGGCCTGCCCGCGCCGCTGACTCTGGGCGCTGTGGACGACGGGCGGTGGGAGGAGGAGGACCTGCACGAGTTCACCGACCACGTGCAGTGGTTCGCCGAGCCCTATGCCCGCCCATCCGGGTGATCGGGGAGAACGAGAACCAGCGCATCGAGCGACACGTCTGCGTCCTGTCCCTGGGCCGGATGACCGACCTGGAGATCCCCGCGGGGGTCCCCTGGATCCAGCGCACCGACCAGCTCGGCTTCCCTGTGGAGTGGTCGGCCCGGGTCAACGTGGAGGACTCTGCCAAGGTCGGCGCGGCCATGCGACGCAATATCCAGAAGATCCGCGCGCAGAAGGACCACTACGAGCTCGAGCACCACGAACCGGCGCCGGGCGCGCTGGACCGTCAGGCTGACAAGGCCCTGGGGGTGGAGGACGAGATCTCGATGGGTCTGTCCGGTCTGTCCACGAGGACCTCGGGCTGGTACCGCATCGCCGTGGCCGGCGACTCGGAGGAGGAGGCGCTGGAGCGCGCGAGCCTGTTGCGCAAGCTCTATGCCCCACAGATCACCATCTCCCGCCCGGCGGACCAGTACGCCGTGGCGCGCGAGTTCATCCCCGGAGAGAAGCTGGGCTCTACGGCATACAAGCGACGGATGCCGGTCACGACCCTGGCCGCCGCCGTGCCCGCCGCGACCGCCAAGGTCGGAGACCGCGTGGGCATCCACCTGGGGGAGACGTCCGGGACGAGCGCCCGCGTCGTCACCTGGGAGCCCTGGGAAACCACCGAGGCGCGGGAGGAGTCCGGGCTGGCGGTGCTGTGCGCCGGGTTGGGCGGTGGCAAGTCCACGGCGGGCGGCAACATCATCTACCGAACCGTGATGCAGGGCGTCCCGTGGACCGTGCTCGACCCCTCCGGGCGCCTGACTGCCTTGTGCCGGCTGCCCGAGCTGGCGGAGGTGTCCCAGGCGATCGACCTGCTGGACGCCCCACCTGGCGCCTTGTGTACCTACCGGGTGATCGCCGAACCGCGCCGGGCGCACTACGCCTCCGACCTGGACTGGCAAGTGGCCAAGGACCAGGCGCAGGACACCCGCCGGTTGTTGACCTCCAGCGTCCTGCGGGCGATGCTGCCCCGCCAGCTGCAGGACCACGTCCTGACCGAGGTGGCGCTGATGCGGGCGGTCGGTGCCGTGTCCGCGAACCAGACGTCGTCCACGGTCGAGGTGGTCAACGAGCTGCGCCGCCTCGACGGGGACCCGGACCTGCGCCGCCACGCCGGGTACATGGCCGACTTCCTCTTCGAGGCAGCCAAGACCAGCCACGGGCGGCTCATCTTCCCGGCCGGGTACCAGCTGGACTATGGGCGCACCGACCCGCTGCTGACCGTGTACAGCCTTCGGGGCCTGGCGCTGCCGGACGAGTCCACCGCCAACAGTGAGGACCTGGACGAGCGGCTGTCCATGTGCGTGCTCTACCTCGCCGCGTGGCTGACCCAGCGCGGCATGTACCTCGGAGACGTCAACGCCCGCAAAGGCATCTTCATCGACGAGGCCTGGGCCCTGTCCACGTTCAGCACCGGCCGACGGTTCATCGACCGCGCAGCCCGCGACTCCCGCAAGCACAACACCCGCGTGCTGATGGCCTCCCAGAACCCCGCCGACCTCCTGCGGCTCGACCTGGCCAACCTCATTTCCGCCGCCTTCATCGGCCGCCTCACCGGTGAGGATGCGCAACGGGACGCGCTGCGGTTCCTTCCGGGGATCCGCGACGGGATGGGGTACGAGCAGATCTTCGGCACATTGTCCCGCCCCACCAGGGAGGGCCGACGCGGCGCCCGTGAGTTCATCTTCTCCGACGGCACCGGTGGCATCGAACGGATACGGATGGACCTGTCCGCGCACCCGCGCCTGCTCGAAGCCTTGAACACCACCGCCGAACCGGCCAAAGCCCTCAACCGGGTCGCCCGCGCCGAGCTCACCGCCCAAGACGCCTCAGCTGAGGACACCACGGGTGAGGGCAACGCGGTTGACGACGACGACGCCGATCGGGAGAGCGCCTGACATGGACACCACCCGGCGGACGGTATGCCGCGTCCTCGCCCTCATCGCGATCGCGGCCGGTCTATGCCTGGCAGTGTCCGGGTCGGCGTCAGCGTCACCATCGTTTCCGGGGATCCCGGACTGCAAGGACGCGCCCACCGCGCAACTGCCCGGCAGCGGCATCACCGGGTTCCTGGACGAGGGGCCGAAGACACCTCCCGCTCCCATGGATCCGTTCGTGGCGCACCCGCGCACGAGTGTCTATGAGCAGTACGGGTACGCCGGGCTGTCCTGGCAGACCTATGACCTCGGCTGCGGCGGCGGTCTGCGGGACATCAACGCCAGCATGGACACCGCGACCGGGAACCTTCTCCTCTCGGCCGCAACCTGGGGCACGGCTGCCACCAACGGGCTGCACAACAAGGTCGCTCACCCCGAGCAGTACATGGCGCCCCTGGACGACGTTGTCGCCGCGGTCACCCAGCGGTTGCACGACTCCATCTGGAGTCCCTGGGGTGGTGCCGCGCTCCTCGGCGTGGGTGCGCTGCTGTTGTTCTACTCACTGCACGGACGCCTTTCGGCTGTCACCTCGGCCGCTGCCTGGGCGCTGCTGGTCCTGACCGTTGTTGCCGGGATCGGTCAGTACCCCACCCGGGTCGCGACCTTCTTCGACGGCACCGTCACGTCCAGCATCTCGGCCATTAACTCCGGCGTGGGTGGGCTCACCAACCTGCCCGCCTCCTCAGACCCCGCCCGCGCCCAAGGAGCTCTGGTCGTAGACCGGGTCCTCTACGACAACTGGCTGCGCGGAGAGCTCGGCTCCAGCGACTCACCGGCCGCGAAACGGTGGGGGCCAACGCTGTTCAAGGCCAGCGCCTTCACCTGGGCCGAAGCCGCACAGGCCGCCAAGGACCCCGAAGCCGGGCGGCGGATGGCCGAGAAGAAGGCCGAGGAATGGAAGGCCACTGCCGCGGACATCCAGCAGAACGACCCCGTGGCCTACAGCGCCCTGCAGGGCAAAGCAGGAGGACGGACCGGCACCGGCCTCATGGTCGCGCTCGGATCCACCTTCAGCCTGCTGTTCCGGCTGGTCGCCGACATCTTCCTGTTCGCCGGCCTGGTCATGCTGCGCCTGCTGGTGATGCTGTTCCCCGCCGTCGCCGTCGTCGGCGTGATGGCACCCATGGCCGCCATCGTGCGCCGCGTGTTCGCCATGGGCGGCGCCGCCATCATCAACGTCATCGCGTTCTCCGCCGGCTCCGCCGTGCACACCACCGTGATCTCCGCCGTCCTTAGCCGCGCCACCAACGCCGGAATGGGCGTGCTCGGCCTGGTGCTGTGCCTGGTCGTCACCGCCGCCGCGTTCGTCGTGCTCTACCCGCTGCTCAGCTTCACCAGCATCCTGGGCCAGTCCGGCGAAGGGCACCGGCTGCTACGCCGGGGAGGCCGCGAAGTCTGGAACTACGCGCTGCGCCGACAGGCGACCAAGGACGGCATCACGGCGGGAGAGCACGAGCTCGAGGAGCAGCAGATGCCAGTCCCGACCACCTCGACCACGCCGAGCCGGACCGTTCGCCTGGTCAACCTCCCGGCCGAGACCTTCTCGCGCCCAGCGGCATCGGGGTTCCCTGACCTCAGGGACGGCGAACGATTCCTGCGTGCACCCGCCCACATGCAACTCTCATCCGTCGAAGACCCACGGGCCCATCACGGCGGCGGTGCGCGTGACGTCTCGGCCTCGGATGCATTCCCTTCGGCTGACGCCACGCGCGAGGATCCGGCATACGTCCTCGCCGGAGGTGTCGACGCAACCGTCACGCCCGGGACCGAACGGCAGCCCTTGGTGGAACGCGGTCAAGTGCTCAGCGGCGTCCTGGTCGACGAGGTGCCCCAAAACGCCCGGGCCCTCGACAACCTCGCGCACGACTCGCACACACTGTTCCGCCGCGACGGGATCGGTCCCCGCCTCTACGACCCCGACACCCGACGCACGGTCCCCAGTGTGCAGGACCGGAGCGTGGAATGAACCCCGCCACCTGGGGTCGTGCCCTGCGCTGGCCCCTGTGGTCCTGGCGCAACCTGACCATCACCGCCGTGGTGGTCCTGGCGGTCATGGCCAGCCTCGGACGCCTCACCGCATCCCCGCGCGCGTCCACGACGGCATCGGCCACCACGGCCACCGCTACGGCGAGCCCGACCGTTCCTGCCAGCGCCACCCCGACCACCCCCGCATCTCCCTCCTCCGCGCCCAGCGCCGCGCCAGCGCCACCGTCTGACGTCCACTCGCCCGTCGCCTCAGCGGCTGCCTTCGCTGCGGCCTGGGCGCGGACGACGCTCAGCGGACCGGCATGGCTGGCAGGCCTGAAGCCCTGGGCCACCGCATCCCTCCTCAGCTCGCTCGATGGCACAGATCCCCGGCAGGTGCCGGCCACGCGTGTCACCGGCGATGCCGCACTCGTGAAAACCACTCCGACGTCAGCAACGGTCACCGTCCCCACCGACGGCGGCCGCATAAACATCACGTTGGTCCGCACCGGCGGCACGTGGAAGGCCAACGCGCTAGCGCCCGATGACGCACCCCCCGGCGCACCCACGCCATCGCTGGTGCCAGGGCAGTCCGCGACCGGGAACTGAACATGCCGGCGCCGATCCTTCTCGCCGCCGGGCAGGTCGCCCGCAAGGTGGTCCTGCGCCGACTAGCGAGGCTCACACTCATCGCGCTGCCGGTCGTGCTGGTCGGCGGTGCCGCGGTAACGGTGTTCGCCGTCCTGGTGAGCTCGTCCGGAGGCGACGACTCCACCACAGCCCCGAGGGGCAACGGCTGCTCGACCCTGATGGCTGGCTCACGTCAGACGGCAGCCGGCTTGAACGCTCAGCAGCTCGCGAACGCACAGACCATCGTCGCCGTCGGCAGGCAGCTGAAGGTTCCGGCATACGGGTGGGTCATCGCCGTGGCCACAGCCCTGCAGGAGTCCAGCCTCACCAACCTCTCCGGTGGCGACCTCGACAGCGTCGGGCTCTTCCAACAGCGCACCGGCTGGGGGCCCGCAGCCGCGCGACTGAACCCCGAAACAGCGGCACGAATGTTCTACGAGGGCGGGCAAGGCGGCCAGAAGGGCCTGCTCCAGGTCCCCGGTTTCCAGTCGATGACCCTCACCCAGGCAGCGCAGTCCGTGCAGCACAGCGCCTTCCCCGACGCCTACGCCCGCTGGGAACCGATAGCCAAGCAGATAGTCGCCGACCCCAGCGTCCTGTCCGCGACCTGCTACACCGCCGCCGACTACCACGGCGACGGCACCAGCGGCTCCCACGTCGTGGCCGCCGCCCTGCAATACCTCGGCACACCCTACAGCTGGGGCGGCGGCGGCATCGGTGGCCCAGGCCTGGGAATCGGACTCGGTGGTACCACCGTCGGGTTCGACTGCTCATCTCTCGTGCAGTACGCCTACCACCAGGCCACCGGCCTGATGCTGCCCCGAGTCACTGATGCCCAGGCCGCCGCTCTCCCGCACGTGCCACCCGGATCACCGCTGCGGGCCGGGGACCTGCTGTTCTTCCACGCGCCAGGAGACCCGCCGGGCACCTACCACCACGTCGGCATCTACGACGGGCAAGGCGGCATGGTCCACGCACCGCGCACCGGCGCAACTGTCGAGGTGGTCCACGACGTTCTGAGCGACCCCTACTTCAAGTCCCAGCTGGCGCTCGTCGCCCGGCCGGCCACGCAGTCCACCCAGGTCAGGGCGGCAGGCAACCATGGATGATCGTCCAATCCCGAACTCTTGCGATGACGAGTACCAAGACCTCGCCTCCCAACGGGTGTCGAGGGCCAATGACGTCAGCGTCCCGGCGCTGCTGATTCGGCGAGCGAGCGGACTACACGAGCCTCTCCTGGGCCGGCGCGCGCGATACCTCATGACCAGCCACGACCACGACGGCCAGATCACAGCCCACGGCTGGAAGGACGGTCTGCGAATCGCCTCCGAAGCCAGCGACCACGTAGACGGCCTAGGAGAGCCAGGGATCTGGATCCAAGAAGAGCGGGACTATTACCAAGATCGCCTCACCACCAACCGCTTCGCCGTCGGCCTCTCACGCCTGTGGGTCGAGCAGTACGTGTCAACGCGGGACGCGCCACCAGTGATGAATACACAGCCCTGGCTCGACAACCTCAACCGCAACCCGAATACGCCCGAGCTGCGTCCTCTCCAAATGGCTGAAGGACATCCAGACCTGGTCGGACGCCGGGTAGTCATCGTGGCGGACACCATCGAGACGGACCTCAGGGCGGTCAGCCCACTTCGCATGACTGACAGTGGTGACCTTGCGCTGACCGTGCTGGCCGAGCGCGACTGGTATCGCTGGTCGGCGGGAGACTGCGCCAAACAAGCACACTCATCCCTTCGCTGGCAGCCGGCCGCGCGCGTCTGGGTCGAATAGCCAGGCAACTTTGCCGAATCTTAGGGGCGGGCAGTTGCGGTCTAGTGGGCCCTTCCGTGGCGCGCTGTCACGCTCGACTCAGATCACGAGTATGCCCTGATCGATGTGCTGCCTACCGCCCACTATGGGCGCCCACTTCACCACTTAGCCCGGCACCCGACCGCCTACTTTGCCGGTGACGTGTTACCCGACTATGTGGAAGCAATCCAGTAGGCGGGGCAGGCGCACGCGGGAGCCACTGGGCGACGAATTGGTTCCCACCCGCACCTTCCCATCCTGCCATTTTGCGCCCTTCTCATCTGTTTCACATCCCATGCAAATCTTCACCATTTGACGTGCCTCCTGGCCCATGGTGAGAGGGGGCTACAGCGTCCCAAGTAGTTGACTTTCGAGATCAAGAATGTACTCGCGACATGCGGCTGCCAAGAGGGGCACGGTGGTCGTTCGGGAGTGCATTCGTCCACTGTGGACGTCTACGTGGATGGACAGCATCTGTTGTCCGATGTCTGGGTCCGCGAGGAGGTAAGGGGTGAGCGCGCCCAGCCCGTGTGCCAGGCAATTGCGCAGGTTCACGCCCGCTTGGACTTCGCGCCATCCCGCGCAAGTAGAGAGATCGATGGCATGCGTCGAAGAATAATGCTTGATCCGTTGATCCCACGAGAATGGCGGTTTTGCTGGCGGTTGAAGACCCTTCAAGTCTGCGCAACGTCTAGAAGCGGCGTCAGTGTAGGCCTCGACCGTGGAGACGAGCCTAAGGACTGCGGTTTCACGCAACCACAGCACGTCGACCCGCGCGGCCGTGAGCATGTCTCGTCGGGGCGGCTCCCGAAAGAGTTCTGAGCCCGAGGTAGCAGTAGCCCGCGTCATGTCGCTTTCGGCATGGAGGACTAGGACAAGAGCTTCGTCAGTGAGCGCCCATTCGGGTTCGCTGCTCACGTGGCTGCGTCCGTGGGCTTGGCCCCGGCGCTCCGCTTGGGTGAACTCGTCGTAGCCCTCTTCGGTTTGTGCAGAACGAGTTCGATGAGCTTGTGACTCTCCTTGAGCGAGCTCAGCCGGCTTGGATTGACGTTGGGGATGGAACGAGCTGCGAGTGCGTACCACGGGAGCAGTGCTTCCGGTTCGAGGCGCACCGCGCGATCGATCGCATCGAAATTGATGGCCTTGTATGGAGCGAGCGCGAGCGTGGCCTCGGCCCTCAGAAGTGGGTCCGGGTCATTCAGTTGTGAGGTCACCCAGTTTCGGCGCGCAGCGACACCGAGGAGGGACCCCATGCGGGCGACGTACACAAGCCAGATGCGTTGCCAAGCGTTGAACTGGTGTGCACGTCCCACGAGGTTGTCCCACACGCTGGAGATGTCTTCGCCGCTCTTCTGAAGTTCGGCCATATACGTGCCTAACCGATGGCCCAGCTGGGCAACAAACTCGAAGAGGTCCGGCACGTGGTGCAGACCATACGAGTCAGCTTCCCTGGTAAGCACGCTTATAGCCCTACTAAGCTCGCGCGCCTCACTCCTGGTCATCTTCTTCGGGTCGAGGTGCGTAGCGGGGTCGCTATCGGCCTCCAGGCGGTCGATGACACCATGCGCGAACTCGGTCGCGGCATCCCCTTCTGACTCGCCATATTCGCTGAAGACCTCAATGAGTTCCGGCTTGAACTCCACATCAGCGTCTGTTCGCGGCTCGGTGACGTTGGACCAGAAGTAATTGATGAACTTGACGATGCGCGTTTTAGGTTCGTTGAGGACTAGCCCAACTGTTCGCGCTTCCTCGGAAAGTGCCTCAGCCGCGGCTTGGGCATGGTCGTAACCCTTAGCGACCATCCGGAAGTCGTCGTTATATCGCCAGACTTCCAAGCCTCGCCGTTTTAGCTCGCGTTCTACGATCCGGCCATAGACCTCAGAGAGGTCATCGGACGGATCGAGAAGTTGTGGCAGCCCAAACGGGCGCCCTTGCAACTCCGTCAAAAACCTGACAAGGATGCGGGGGAGAAGAACGCTTGACGTCCGGAGTTCAACCTCGGCGAGCAGTGGTACGTGCCCGATGTATTCATAGAATGCAACGAAGTCGGACTCGACGACGTAACCGTCAATCTGCCCGAACCGGAGTTTTCGACGCCCCCTCATCAGATGCATGATGGGTTCGATGATGAACTGTCGATATGCATCCTGCGAGCGGTCCAGCCGGGGCTGGCCATCAAGCACCTTCGTGGTGAAAGCGCGGTAGGCAATTCGTTCGGGGATCCCAACGACGGGGACAGGGCGTACCTGCTGGTGGGACTTGCGAGCGCGCACAATCACGGTCGGTGCGCTTGAGATTCCCGCCTCAAGACGGTGGCGCGTGTAGTCCCCAATAGTTTCGGGTACTTCTCCACCACTGGCAACCAGGGCTCAGGAGGTAGCAAGTTTCGCCAAGACTGCGACTCAGCCGACGCGGCAGCGGTGAAATCGAGCATGTCGAGTATCTCGGGAGATAGCGGTTCCATAAGAGCCCTTCGACCGACTGATAGCCGCGCACCCGCTCTGGGCGCGCGCGGCCGGGACACCGGCCGACTTGATTGACATCGTGACATGAATGCTGCGGGGGCGTCCTGCGTCCTGCCATGAGAGCGGGGCGCCAGGCAGGCTTCGCGAATCCCTGACTGCGCCGGGGCGAGCCTTATCCGGGTCGCACGGCCGGGCTTGGCCGCCCCAATCCGCCGCGATCCGCTCGTGCCGACAATCGCCTTGCCGGCTGTGCATGGGCTACTGGTCACTAGCCTGACACCGTGACGGAGACCGAAGGCCTAGATGTAAGCGACTTGCACCGCGCGATCGGCGCCATCGTTGCCAATGCGACCAGTCTCGAACTGCAACTCGCCAACGCCGTAACGTCCCTGTCACGATCGCCGTTGACTTCCATCCTCGTTCAGGGCGAACGAGGAAGCACCCTGATCGGCATGGCCAGGCGCCTTCTCGACAGGGGTATCGGGTCATCGCTGCAGGATGAGACCTCAGGAAGGTCCTCGAGACTTGGCCTGATCTCGGCCGAAGACACGCTGGCATTCAAGGAAGCGTTATCCAGCGCAGAGACGCTCTTGGCTAGTCGGGACGCTGTGGTGCATTCAGTCTGGCTGGCGAATGTCGACCCAGGCCGCGTCCACGGTCAACGAACGACCCGATCCAAGCAATATGTGCGGGCGTGGACGATGGAGGAGCTCGGTCGCTTGAGGCAAGATCTCGCAAACGTTGAGACCGACATCTTCATCTGCACATGGAACACGAGCGGGTCCGGGATGGGGCGCTTGGCCCACCGTGAGGGTGACGTGGGTTGAGAACAATCTGCAGTCGTATCCTGGCGGCAAGGCCCTTGGTTTGCCGCGTGCGGGCGGTGCGTTTCTTCGCTGCGTGCCGGAGTCACTTCAGGATCCTGGTTGGACGTGCGCTATCGGTCCAGCGCTGCCTCTACGTAATTCAGCCAACCATCGTCGCCAAGGCCGCCCTTTGAGCTCATCACGTTCTAGAGCAGCTTCAGGTCACGTAGGGTCTCGACGATGTACCGGGTGTAGGTGTCTGCTGCATCGATGGCGAGCTGGCCGTGACGCGCCCGCAAACCCGGAGGGAGCTGGGCGCGACCATGCCCAGTGCCAACGTCGTTTCGCAGCGTCGCAAGAGCGTGCTCCACTGACGAAAACCCGGCGAAAAGCTGCTGTACAGCCCTCGCCACCAGCGCCTTGTCCACCGGCCCGAGCCTGAACTCGGCGGCGGCAGCGCCGAGATAGCGGGCCAGCACCACATCGTTCGTTCGTCGCCAGGCATCAGTCGAGGACTTAAGGCTGAAGGCGCCCTGAAGAACCGGCGCCCGAGTCAGAGCGGCTACAAAGCCCATCTTCTGACTCTTATGCGGCACGGGAGGAAGGACCCTAACTTGGTCTCGTAGGGCCAAAGCCCTAGCCCGCAACCCGTCGGCCGCGACCAACCGCTTCTTCAGAGCCCGGCGGAACTCGGCCGCATCGCCGAAGATGCGGAGTTCCTCCACCCGTGCCCTGGCCGGCGCGTCAGTCATTGCGAAGCTCTCCCTTGCTTTGTGTTGCCATCACATCGGCCAGGCTCACAAGGTCTGCGTAGCGGAAAGGCACCCGTGCACCCACAACACCCTATGGATCTCGATGCCACATGTTCCCAGGTTCCGTCCACATATTCGCAACCCGGGCTGCGTCACATCGCCGCGAGGCGGGCGCCGGCACTAGGGCGGGATGAGTGCTGAACAGGACTGATTGCTGCTCACGTCATTCGGATTGGCCTTGCCTATTGAGGGGCCATGCTTTCGGCCGTAGCGCCTCGACCTCAGCCCTTGTCATGTCGTCCAGCTCGTCACACTGGGCTCCGCCAAGCGTCTTGATGTGCTCGTCGAGTTGCTCGGCAAGCTCATCCACCGCCCCGTGCCATTCCAGCAACTGCTCTACCCCTGCCTCAAAGTTGATCTGGGATTCGACCGCCAGAAAGAACTCGCGCAAGAAGTTGTGAGCTAGGTGGTTGCGCAACTGAACTGCTTGTCCCACCTTCCAGATCAGTTCCTCGGTCCAGTGCGGCTGCGACTTCATGCCCCGGTACAACGCCCCGAATGTTGTGCCGTCCCATTTTTCTACTTGGGAGAAGGCCTGAGCATCAGTCATGCCCTTCTTCATCCGCAGTGCCTGGATCTCCCAGAGGCTCATCTCCATCACCTGCAGCTTGTGCATGAGCTCGCCGTAAGCGACGTAGATGAGCCCACGGCTTGTCGAGTCGTCCTCCATTAGGCAATCCTCGGTTGTTGGATGCCTAGGCGCCACCCGCCTCTGCCTTGCCGCGCAGGTCCGCGCAGAATAGATCCTCACGCCTTGGAGACCGCGACTAGGCAACGTAGTGCTGACCGCGTCATACCGCCGCGGTCGACTGCCCCCCGACTGGCCGCGCTGTGGCAAGGCCCGAGACTTGGTCTCGTCTCGCAGCCGGGCGCGAGGCATTTGTCATGCTCCGCTGCGGGCAGTGAGCAAGAGGCTGTTCAGCGTCCGATTTGGATGGGGTTCTTACGATTCGGCAGCGGAGCATGCTGAGCCATGCAAGGATCCGCCAGTGGACTTCGTGGCGCTGTCATCCAGTGTCGGATCGAGCGGCAGCCGCTGAATGCCAAGACAAACCCAACCCACCTCCGCAGTGGATTGATCGGTCTCTCCTTTGTCTGCGTCGCAGGCACAGAACTCCCCGAAGGGCATCATGCGCAAGTTCATCGCAGTACTCACCGCTCTCCTGGTCCTTCCGTTCGCCCTTTCGGCGTGCGGGCCGACCAACAGCCCTGTCAAGGCTGAGAAAGCGGTGTCGCTCAACGGAACCTGGAAGGCTGACGGCCTTGAGGCTGTCATCGCCGAGAACAGCGTGGAGATACACATCGTGGACAAGGACACGAGCTCGCTGTACTGGAAGGGCACGTTCCCGACGGGCAGCGACACCGTAACGTCGGTCGCCGATAAGGAGGCTCTGTCCTCCTCCATGCTCGGGTCCCAGGACGCCGAGAAGGTCTTCACCATCAAGGACAACGAGATCACCTTCAAGATGTCCATGCTCGGCACGACCAAGACCATCCACCTCAAGAAGTAGCCGGCATCGGCCAAGAAGGAGCAAGTCGCGAACCCCATGTCGCGCATCCGCCGACGGAGACGATGACCCTGATTGCGGCTCTGCTGCTTCCGGCTCCTAAGGGATCAAGGCGGCGCTCCGCGCCGCAACGCCCGGGGCCCCGCGATGGGGCCCCGCGCTTAGGCGCTTCGCGCCACGCGCACCCCACCGCACCCCGACCTTGCCGACCGACTGATACTCCCTGAATAGAAGCCGCTGACCCACTCCTGAGCGTCCGCGTCCACTCACCTCCGAGTCGCCGACCCGGCGCGGCAGCATCCGGCAGGCCTCCGAGTCGGTCAAGCCCTCGGTCGTAGGCCCATCCAGGTGCACACTCCGTGTGCCGCCAAGTCGCCTCGGGTAGGGACACGGAGGGCTTGACAGTCTCTCCGGCCTACCTCCATGCATCCGCTATCGGGTCGGTGGCTCTCCCTGGCCGACCCCAAGACCCTGAGCTCAGGCTGACGCAGCAGGCTCTATTGAGACGGCTCGGGAGCAGTCCCCGGGTATGTTCGCGTAAGTGAAATGCGAGCGGGCAGTCCCGTGGTGAACCTGGGGGAACGAATGTCGGATGCGAGACCTCGAGTTGCGACCTACTTCGCCTGCTATGCCGACCCTGTGGGCCTCAATGGCGACCGCTCCCACCGTGTAGATCTGTCAGGACAGTTGCACGGCTTCGGAGAGTCGGTCATTCACTGGACAGGTGAAACTCCATTCTTGACCGTCCCATCAAGTCAGATGCAACAGCTGTTCGTATCCGTTCGTTTCCATCGCGGGAAGAAGAGTAGATCTGTCGTTGATACCGCCATGGACGAGCTGGACTTAGTCGCTAGCCAGGTGGCTCCAAACCTTGCTATTGACGAAGGTCCCGCCACGCGAACTGCTCTGGACGAGGATGACGCCGATGACACCTGGTCAAGTTACACCGTCGTTGAGATGGCGATCCCACTCGTAAAGCCCTTCGACCATGAGCAGTGGCAGCCGGCAAGCGTCGAAGACTCAGTCATGGGCGAGAACCTCACCATGTGCATCGAGGCGTTACTGCACCTGCTAGACGCATACCGCCTTGTGACGAAGACGGTCATGCGACCTCCGGCCCGAGAGCGGTTAGGGCCTTTCATCCTGGCTGGAACACGGCCTGCAGAACTATCCGGAGATTCGTGGGATCACCCTCCGTACCAAGTCCTGAACGTGTTCGCACTTGCCGGCCAGCCCGGAATTCGCCGGACGGCAACCGAGGCCGAAATTCGACGTATGAGTACGTACCTTCATCAAAAGGCCAGGAGGTACCCGATCACTGCCGTGCTCGAGCTTCAGGCCGACGGAGAGGCCGCACTTGAGATAGCAGGCGACTTCAGATCGTCGGTCATGCTCTATTACAGCGCCGGCGAGGTCTTCTTGGACCTCGCCCTCATGCTGATGCTGTGGGAGGAGGGGAAAGCGGCGAGTGAGGCCGCCCTGGTTTTCGATCCTCCGCTTCTCGTGCGTGTGCGCACGGAATACCACACCCGTCTCGGAGGGAATTGGCAACCGCAAGGACGATCAGCTGTGGCCGAGTGGCGTGCAAATCTTGTTCAGATGCGTCACCAGGTGGCGCATGCGGGCAAGTCGCCTACGCGTGAGGAGGCCGAGGCTGCGCGCGACGCCCATCGCCGTCTTATCGAAGGTGTCGGCACCCGGTTTGCGGCAAAGGTTCGGCGCTACCCCCGTAGCCTCTCTTTGCTAGTCGCGCGCGAGGCACTTGAGCGCCGCGGACGCGTAAGCAGGGCGGCAGACGACGCGTTGAAGCAACTCACCACCGAGGTGATGCTCGAATTCCTAGACTGGCGAGACGCGGTTCTAATCGCGCGCTCGAAATCCTGAAACCTTCAGGGTGCTCGCGCCGATGCGGAGCCAGCCCTACGCGGTCAAGTCAGCGCACCCGGCTATCCCGCACGTCACCACTCAAGATTGGCGCCAGCGCGTCGAATCCCCACGATAACCGACGCGAGGTCGGCCACGAAACCGCTCACAGAACTGTGTCATTCACGCTTCAGCATTTGGGTCGACGAGTCATTCAAGGCCATTTTGGGGATCGGACTGGGCGGCCAACAAATCGAACACCTCATCGTCGAACTGAACCACCACACCGTCGGACTCCGGAATCTCCTCGACGAGCCAGTCCATGCTTGGCTGCACGTCCAACATTGCTTGCTCGATTTTTGAATACGAGATCTCGACGTAGACACCCTCTTTGAAGCCTGTCGATTTGAGGAACACGAGACCGTCGGAGCGCTTGTTTTCACGGGGTCGGGACGGCTGGTGGGCAAGCAGGTTTCGCACGCCAACGAGAGCCTTCAGGCTCCTTCGAAAATCATCTGGGGGTTCGTGTCCCTTCGCGACCAGTAGGTCGCCCAGAAGATCGATCAGCGCATCGCCGCTCTGACGTCCCACGAGGGTCCAGACTCGCGGGCGAAGTTCGTCTGATGGGCTGAGGAGAAGAACGCAGGCAGTCCGCAGGATCCGCTCGGCATCGAGCCAGCGGTCGATCAGTCTGTCTCGAAGTGTTGTCCACACATAGACGTAATGGTTTACTTCGCCCGACTCAGTTGAGGTGTCGTACTTTCGTAGATCCGTCATCTCGTACGTGTCAACGACAATCCCAGGCGGGAGGGCGGGACCCAGGATCCGGAGCCGCCCCCGCCGCGGATTGGTCGGTGCCTTCGGCTTGCGTTTCTTGGTCATCAGACCCTCCTGTCGTCGCCGAGCCAGAGGTTCGCCACATCGCAGTGCGCATCGCTCAACGGGCCGGACCTCGGCCCTCCTGCAAACCATTCTGTTCATTACGGGTCCATCGCCGCCCCGCGTGATCGGTGAACTCAACAGCCAAGACTCTGCCGGGGTAACCAAGCGCATCATGTCCGTCGGTCCGACCCAAGTTGACTCGATCAACCTGCCCGGGACCCAGGCTGTGCCAGCGTCGCACCGCTGGGTCAAGAGGCTCGCCACTCGTGTTCGATGGCATCGAGGTGACGTGCAGGTTGATGACGGGGAGGTCCGAACGATTCGCCACTCGAAGGACGCACTCATAGATGTGCATCCCGGGGTACTCGTGCTCTTCAACCTCCTCCAGCATGGTCCATGCCGCAACCAGGTCAGCCTGCGCCCTTCGACCAAGAATGCGCCGCGAACGCACGTCCAACACTGCGAGCAGTGCGGCCAGAGCAGCAAAGACGGTCGCGGCGCCGGTGGCACACGCCGCGATCGTGTCTGGATTCCAACCCCACGTCATGCGGGGAACGTAACGCATCACGTTGATGCGTGATGTGGCATTGCGAGGCCCTAGCCACCATCACGTGCAGCCACCGTGCAACGAACGCGACGCGTCTGCGATCACAGACGCTCCGGCGATTTGCTAACGGCACTGCTAACCGCAGGCTGTCACCATCCACATTTCGACGGACGCGGTCCGCAGTTATGGTGCTCCAATTCGCTCGGATCGACGCCTTGAACAGCCGGGATTTCGACTACGGATCAGAAGGTTAGGGGTTCGAATCCCTTCGGGCGCACGCTGCGTTGAGACAGACGATCGGGGCCCTGACCTACGGAGACGCGGTCAGGGCCTTGCTCGTTACTGACGGTGGGGAGAGCCGCAGGCGTCCCTCATCCCTCGTGGCATCCCTCGATCGCCTTCACGCGAGCACCGAGACCGCCGGGGCAGGCTGGTGCGATGACCGAGACGTGCAGCGCCGTCATGGGTGTGTGTCACACCGCCGCGTTCGCGACACAGTGGGCGCACACTATTGACCCGACCGCACGCTATTCCGCCCATATGTGGGTACGCCGGATCGCGCGAGTGCGATCGCTGCGGGACACTTGTCCGACCCTCCGCCTGGGAGGGCCTGTGGACCGTCATCGTGGGAGGCCGAGATGCGTCTGCTGATCCTGGAGGCCGCATCGACCGACCCGCTCTGGGAGCGCATCGTCGTCGCTGCAGTGGGGCCGGCCGTCACAGTTTTGGTCGGCGGTCTGGTGGTCTGGTGGATCACGTCGACGATCCAGCACAGGCGCCAGAGGGCAGAGACGGATCGTGCCATCGATCGGGCCGAGGCGGAGCGTGCTCGCGCGGAGTCACGCGAGGAGGCCGAGACGCAGCGCGCCGAGGCACGCGAGGACGCACAGCGCACCAGGGAAGAGCGGGCTCGTGACGACGCGCTACGCCATGAGCTTGTCGGCGAGATGTCGGACTCCGCGGCCTCCCTGTACCTCATGACGCAGCACTACATGCGGGCGAAGGAGTTCGTCGAGAACAACGCCGGCGACCAGGCAGCGCGAACCAAGCTGGAGCAACTCCGCCCCGAGTTGGATAGCAGGTACCTTCAAAGCCGCACGTCGGGCGACGCGATCGAGCATCGGCTGTCTGGTTTTTTCGCTAGTGATGCGCCGCGCCAAGAGTGGCACCGAGTCCAGGACCTGCTGAGCTTGCGCTACTTCCAGTTGATCGAACGGGCGACTCCGAAGCTCTACGAGGCCAACAAGGGGCCTGACCACTCCGGCCTACAGCCCGAGCAGATGACCAACCCGAAGAACATCACCAACGCCTACCGGGTGGCGATCACGAAGGCCGTGGACCTCGTCTTCACCGAAACGCTGCGAGAGCCCAATAGCGGCGGGTAAGGAGAAGCCGGTCGATCTCCGTGGAGGGCAGCTGGAACCACCGCGCTTGAACTGCATCGGTCCAATGCCGGCTGATCTCCTCGACACCGCGCTTGTCCTGCCAGAAGGCAACGGTGGCCAGCTGCTCCATGCTCCTTCGGTGCCGAAGAAGCGGAAGCGTGACTCCCGGGTCTGTGACGGGTCGCCGTTACCGAGTCCACCCGCACCGCCCGGCCACAGCTGGCATCGGTGGGAACGTTGGTGCGCCGGCCGCGGCATCACACCGCTAACCGCCGCCCCGGCCGCGGTCTGTGCCTGCCTGACCGAACGCGCCGATGAAGGCATTTCGGCATCGGTCATGGACAGCGCGTGCGCCGGTCTGGCATGCCTGGCGCCCAGTAGCAGGTCACCGTTGCCCGGTCGGCGCACGCGTGCCGAAGCCCGCGCCTTCTCGGCGGGCCGTAGCGGTCTCAGTTGACGTTGGCAGTCTGACCGACGAACCAGTCGCAGATCTCGGATCCGGTCATGAAGACCGTGTCGGTCCGCCCCATGAGCAGATCTAGAACCGAGGTGAAGTACGGCAACCGGTGTCGGGCGCCCATCAGATGCGGGTGCAGGGGGAGGGCCAAGACGAAGGGTGTGCGGCTACCTTCGGCGTCGTAAGACCGAAGGGTGTCCACCACACGTCGCTCGAACTCGGGTGAGGAGTGATGCTCCACCGCGTAGATGACGCTGTCGTTCAGTTCGAGGGAGTACGGCACGGCGACGAGCCGTCGGGGCTTCGCGTCCAGCCATACCGGCTTGTTCATCGACCACCCAGTCACACACGTAGTCGAGTCCGCACTCGGAGAGCACGTCGGGCGTGTGGAACGTCTCCTGCAACCCGGGGCCGAGCCACCCGCGGATCCTCTGGCCGGAATAGCTCGTCAAGATGTCGACTGCCTCGCGGACAACCGACCTCTCGTCGGTGGTGTTCAGAATCCGTTGGCTGACGCCATGACCGATGAACTCGAAGTCGCTCTGCAACAACAGCTCTGCCGCTTGCGGATAGGCATCGATTGCGGCTGCGTTGAGGTTGACACCGGCAGGCAAGCCCCGCGCGTTGATGATCTCGACCAGTCGGGGCAGGCCTAGGCGCATGCCCTGCTCGGCCCAGCTGAAGTTTGGGACATCTGGCACCGGCTGCGCGCCGTGTGGGGGGTTGAGAATGGCGCGGGGCATCGCCTGGTCGAAGGGCCAGCGCTCGACGTTCAGCACGATGCTCACGATGACGTTCTTGCCGGGCGCGGGTGGGGTCAACGGCTCTCGCCCCGTGGCCAGCTCGTATCGGATGCGAGGTGCGGACATGTTCAGCCTTCGGTGACAGCAGCGAGGTTGATGAGATCAGCGACAGGGCGGTCGTCGCCGTGGATCAAGGCGTCGACGAGCTCGCGGGCGCGGTCCGCACCGAGGACCGGTTCACCGATCTGGACGAACTTGTTCACCAGCTGCCCCTCGGTGAACGGCCGGGCCTCGCTGCCGGTCGCGTGCTCGATGTGCACCTCTCGCGACGTGCGGCCTGACACGTGTGCATAGCATTCGTCCCTGGCCACAGCCGGGTCCGGCTCGATCATGACCAGCCTGCGCAGGGCGACGACTTCTGGCGCTACTGCACGCTCGTCGCTGAACTGGACGGGTCCGCCGGCGCCGTCGAGGAGACCGACTGCGAAGCAGTGGTAGACGCTGAACTTGCTCTGGAGCCCATCGGTGGGGTCCGCGACGCCCATCACTTGGAGCACGACCGGGTTGGTTCTCAGGCGGACCGAATCGACGTCCTGACTAGTGACGCCGGCGTCCCGTAGCTCGACTCCGGCGTCGATGACAGGATGGGAGACGATGCCGCAGGCGTAGGGCTTGAACGCGTTGTGCTCTATCTCCCACGTGCTGCCCAGCCCGTCGACCATGATCGCCGGCTCGGCGTCATCGGCCATCACCGCGGCCAGTCCGCGTCGGCCTTCGATGGCGTCGCGTGCTGCGGTGAATCCGAACGACGCGAGCAGCGCTGCCTCGACCCCGTCGTACGCCGCCTTGCCGGCGTGGAACGACTTGGCCATGGTTCCGAAGGCCGCCTGCAGCCCGGCGGCCTCAGTGGCTGCGATGCCCAGCGCGTTGACCATCTGGTCCGGGGTCAGACCGAGCAGTCGCCCGGCAGCGGCGGCCGCGCCGATCCGACCTGTCGTCCCGGTGATGTGCCAGCCGCGGGCGAAATGGGTCATGCCAAGACCGAGTCCGACTCGCAGCGTGATCTCCACACCAACCGCGACAGCGTCGATAACCTCCGCCAACGAGGCCTGCTCGGCTTCCGCGACGGCGAGCGCCGCGGGCACGATGGGGGCGGCGGCGTGGATGACCGTCCGCAGATCGGTGTCGTCGAAGTCCTGCACGTGCGCGGCAATCCCGCCGACCAGCGCGGCGGCGGTCATCGACGTGCGTTCAGTCCGCCCCCACACGGCGCAGCTCGTCGGCTCACCCGCAGCCGTCATTGCGGCAACCGCGCGGCTCACCGCCTCGTCGCGACTGCCTCCGACCATCACGCCGACGCCGTTGGCCAAGGTCATCCTGGCGGCGCGGCGGGCCGACTCTGGAAGGTCGAGACGCGACAGGGCGAAATCCGCGAACAGCTGGGTCACTGGCGGGACCGAGATGGTGGGCGTGGTCATCGGCCATCCTCCGAAAGGGTCGTGGCGAGGCAGAGCTGCTCCAGATCCTGCGCGCGTGGGAGGCCGTCGACCGCTTCCGGTACGGCAAGCCACGCCCTGCCGAGCACTGGTGCCAGGAGCGCCTCGGCTTTGGCCCGGACCTCCTGGGCTGACAGGGGTCGCGCGATGCTGCCTCGGGCGTGAGCCACATCCGCGATCACGGTTGAACCGTCGTCGAGCTCCGCCCTCACCATGGCCGCGTCACGAGCGCAGGTGGTCGTCGGCACGAGTTCGACCAGCGCACGCATGGCTATGGCGTCGTCCGATCGGACCCGCTCGGTCTCATAGCTCGGCAGGCCGACCTCGCCGTCCAGAAGGGCCGAGGCAATGCCGTGCACGGCGGAGAAGCGCGCCTGCAAGCCGTCGATAGGATCCCGGTGTCCCATCAGGTCCGGTACCAATGGATTGCAGCACACGCGAAGCCCCACGACCCGCTTGGGTTCGACACCGAGCCGCCGCAGCTCGAGGCCGGCGTCGATCAACGGGTGGGCGACGATTCCGCATGGATACGGCTTGACTGCGTTGTCAGAGAAGTGCCAACTTTCGCCGATTCCGTCGAGCACGGTGCTGAGCTCAGTGTGAGTGGACAGCACCTCGAAGTAGCCGCGGGGTGCCTCCAAGACCGTGTCCGGGCCGGTGAAGCCGTCGCGGGCCAGCAGCGCGGCGAGGACGCCGTTGCTCGCGGCCTTGCCAGGGTGTAGCGGCTTTGTCATCGTGCCGAATGCCTGACGGTGCCCGACGGCGGATGAGGCCGCCAGGCCCACAGCCCAGCCCAGGGCAGTTTCGTCGAGCCCGAGCAGAAGGCCTGCAGCGACGGCGCATCCGATGACGCCGGCCGTCCCGGTGATGTGCCAGCCAGCGTCGTAGTGGGACGGCGACATCGCGAGGCCAACGCGCAACTGCACCTCGCATCCCCACGCGAAGGCATGCAACACATCGCGGCCGGAGGAGCCGGCCATGATGCCGACCGGCAGAACGGTCGCCAGTGCCGCCGCCGAAGGGTGGATCACCGTGGCCAGGTGAGTGTCGTCGAAGTCGTCGAGGTGTGCGGCGACCCCGATGGCGACGGGCGCGAGCAGCCGGTCGAGGCGTTCCGAGCGGCCGGGAACGACGGTGACACCGGCGCCACCGACGGCACTCTGCAGCTGAACGACGGCCTCAACGGCCGGTTGGCGTGCGGCCGACACGGTCAGCGCGAGGACGTTGAGCAGATGCATCCGGGCGTGGACGTCGATGGCGGATGGCAGGTCGTCCCGCTGGTGGTCCAGCACCGCTCGGACAAGGTCACGGGTGACCTGGAGGGGCGGTGTACTCGTCGACGTGGGCATGAACTTCCCTTCTGGATGATGGTCCTGGAGGCGATCTCTCATCAGGGCATGACGTCGCCGGAGTTCGGGCCAAGGGTCTGGCCGACGTAGAGGTTTCCGCCGGGGTCGCTCGCGAGCAGGACGGCGGATGGTGCGACCTCCTCGGGCCGCCCGAAGCGGCCGAGCGGCAGCTCACGCAACTTGGCGTCCTTCCACTCCCCGGTGATCGACGCCGTCATCGCGGTGTCGATCGGGCCCGGCGCGATGGCGTTCACGAGCACGTTGTGCGGAGCCAGCTCCCTGGCGATCGACTTGGTGAAGCCGAGCACCCCTGCTTTGGCAGCGGCGTAGTGGCTGAGCCGTGCCCCGCCGGTGATGCCCAGCTGGCTGGCGACGTTGATGATCCGGCCGGAGCCGCGGACCTTCATCGCTGGGGCGACCTCTCGGCAGCTGAGGAAGACGCCGCGCAGGGTGACGTCCATCAGCCGGCCGAAGTCCTCGGTGGTGATCTCCTCCAGGGGCGCCTCGAGGAGGAGGCCCGCGCAGTTGACCAAGATATCGGGACCCTCGGCGGCACGAGCCAGATCGCGGACGGAAGTCTCGTCCCGGAGGTCGACGAACTCGGTGCGTGCGGCTGCGCCTACGGAACGGCAGCCTTCGGCCACCTCGGCCAGATGCCGCTGCTCGTGATCAGCGAGCACGAGGGTCGCGCCCTCGGCGGCGAACGCGTAGGCGATGGCGCTGCCGATCCCGCCGGCTGCGCCGACGATGAGAGCGGTTCTACCTGCGAGCGTCATCCGTACCTCTCCCTGTCGGGCGTGCGACGCCGTCCCGGTCGTCGTCGAAGATGGTCAGGTCGACGGCGGCGCCGACGAGGACGTTGGCCCCATTGACGATCTCGAGGATCTCGAGGTCCACGGCCACGCTGGACAGCGCGTAGGCCTGTTCGGCACTCAGACCTCGCTCCGAGGTCAGGTAGTCCTGCATCGCGAGCAAAGCGTTGAGGGCGGCGACGTTCAGGTCCATCGAGCGGTTCGTGCCATCGGCCTCAACCGGGATGCCGGTAGTGACCAGACGGCGTTGGGGTGCAGGCGCCGGGGCGGACAGGATGACCGGCATCGTTGGCCTCCAGGACTGTGCGTCCCTAGGGCGGACCCTGCAGGTGAACTCGACAGTGGCCGACATCTCGATCGCTTGGCTGCAGACCTCTCCATGGCCCTGTGCGTAGTGCGCGTCACCCAATGACACCAACGCACCATCGACCTGGGCCAGGACGAGCAGCCGACTGCCGGCTCGTAGATACTTGGCATCGAGGTTCCCGCCGTTCTCGCGCGGCGGCACTGTGCGCAGGCCGACAGATGCGATGCCGGCGTCCAGCGGGATGGCGCTCTGCTGGGTCGGCGGTAACACTGCGCCCCCGGGCCGCGCGAGGGCTTCTTCGCGGGCGGCATACTCCCGCATGCGCTCTGGTGAGGGTGCGACGCCTACGATGCCGAGGAATGGGTCAGCGGGCACAGTGACACCCGGGATCTGAGGCGAGGTGGCCCGACCTTCGGCGAGCTCCCAGGTCGCCAAGAACGGCCCCGGGACGTGGGCCGCGAGCAGGCCGGCGCCAGGCCGGACGCAGGTGAAGCCGAAGCCGTGATGCTCGATGCTGAGAATCTCGATCTCGACCAGGTCGCCGGCCCGGGCGCCCTCGACCAGGAACGGGCCGCTGAGGGGGTGGCCCCGGAGCATGTCCATGTCCAGGATGTCCCGGTCGGTGCTGGCCCTGGTGATCTGGTGGTCCAGACCGTCGCGCAAGTCCACGCGTACGACCTCACCAGGGCGGATGGTCATGATCGGCGCGATGCCGGGGTGCCACCGGTTGTGGCCCGACCGTGGGTCTTCGACGAGTGAACGTTCCAGGTCCACCTCGACGACATGGTCGGCGGTCACGACCGTGACCACAGTTCGCCGCCGGTCAGGTCGAAGACGCCGCCGATACTGAAGGATGCCTGGTCGCTCGCCAGCCAAGACGCCAGGTTCGCCGCGTCTTGCGGAGTTCCCATGCGGCCCAACGGCATGCTCGTCCGCTTGGCCGCGATCAGCGACTCGGGGTCCGCGCCGGTCATCCGGCCCAGTCCGGCGAAGCTGTCGCGCATCTGGTTGGTGTCCATCGTGCCGGGAAGGATCGTGTTGACGTAGACGCCGTACGGCGCCATCTCGAGCGCGAACGCCCGCGTGAACGTCGTCACCGCTGCCTTCGACGCGGCATACACCGCCATCCCTGGCCACGGGGTCTCGGCGACCTGGGACGAGACCGTGACGACGCGTCCCGAGCCTGCGTCCTTCATCGCACGTCCGACCGCCCGGCACAGGTTGAAGACGCCACCGAAGTTGACTCGCAACACGCGTTCCACAAGCTCGTCGGGTGTCTGCAGGACCTCGTGCCGGTCCTGCATGATGGCGGCGTTACAGACGAGGATGTCGATCCGGCCGGCCGCGGTCAGTATCGCCTCGACGCAATCGTCGACCTCCTGAGCATCGCCCACGTCCACGGTCCGATGCTGCAGTCCGGGGACGACGCGGTCCGGCGTGGGCGTGATGTCGAGGCCGTGGACCTCCACGCACCCGTCGGCGACGAAGCGCTCGGCGATACCGAGCCCGAGACCGGTTGCTGCGCCGGTCACGACGGCAACCCTGCCCTGCAACGGGGACGATCCGCGTTGTCGACCGTTCACCGCAGCGGCTTCAGGGGGATGGCGAGCGGCCGCATCGGACTGCCCGTGGCGCCGCGGATCTTCAAGCACGCCGCGATGAAGGCGAACTCGTAGACGTTGTCGGCTGACAACTCCTCCATGTTCACGAGCTCGATGATCGGGATGCCCGACTCGGTCAAGAGGAAGGTGTGTACCGTCTGCCAGTTCACCGAGTCCTCGGAGGGCCCCTGCTCGAAGCCGATGTTGTCGGCACCGATCATGATCACGCCCAGGTCGGCCAGGGCCTTGGCGCCTTCGAGGTTGAGCCCGGGCTCGTTCGGGATCAGTCGCTCGGAGTCGGGCCAGGTGCTCATCCGGCCGCTGCGGACGAGTGCGACATCGCCGCGCTGCACGCGGACGCCCTGGCGCTCCATGGCGCCCTCGATGTCGGCGCGGCCGATCCCGTAGGAGTCCGGCAGCATCGGCACACCGTGCAGGGCGGCGATGTCGAGCAGGACCCCACGGGTGATGACCGGCGGGTGTTGCTCCGCGCCGCACACACGCCAATGCCGGCTGCCGAGATGCTCGTCCTCGGTGTAGCCGTTGTAGATCCGGCCGTGAAGGCCCATATGGTTGAGCGTGTCCACGTGGGTGCCGCTGTGGGTGTACATCATGATGGCGTCGCCCGAGCGGCTCACCGTCTTGTTCGACTCTTCGCCTACGTGCATCGGGTCGTCGAGGATCTCGCCCGAGGGTCGAGCCGTCATCCAGATCTGGAACGCCGGGTCGCCGGTGATGGTCCAGTTGGGCATCCCGACGAAGTACTCGACTGACAGGTCGTAGACCCGGCCGGGATCGACTCGCAGCAAGACGTTCATGAGCTGCCCGCCGGCCAGCTCGTTGAGCCGACCGATCTGGTCGTTGTCGCCGTACGGATTGCTGAAGTTGCGGTCGCTCACTTGCCGTCCGTTTCTGAACCCGTCTCCGGGATCGCTCGTTGTGTCTTTCATTCCGCGGAGGTCTCGGTTCGGCCGCGAACGACCTGCCGTAGGACGACGGCGAGGATCAGAGCGCCGCCGTAGAAGAACTGCTGGACGAACGGGGGCACGCCCTTGAGCTCGAGGCCAGTGATGCCGGAGATCAGGAAGTACACGGCCACGAACGTCCCCCAGGCGTTGAACCGGCCCGGTCGGATGGCGGTGAACCCCAGGAAGGCGGCTGCGAATGCCGGTAGAAGGAAGGAGAAGCCCGAACTCGGATCGGCGGCACCCGTCGTTCCGACGTACAGCACACCGGCGATCGCACTCACGACACCAGAGCACACAAGCGCCGCGACGCGGAGTCGGTTCACTCGCACACCGCTGAGCCGAGCCACGTCGCGACCGCGTCCGGTGAAGAGCAGCTTGCGGCCGAAGATCGTTTGCTCGAAGAGATACCAGATCGCGGCGGTGATCACGATGGCGTAGTAGAACGCCAGTGGGATGCCGAACAGCTTCTGCACCACAACCAGGTTCACCAGGCTGTTGGAGACGCCGCTGACTGTCTGGGAGTCGCTCATCCAGAGCACCAGACCTGACAGGACGGTCTGGGATCCCAAGGTCACGATCAGGGAGTCGATAGCGAAGATCGTGATGACCAGTCCGTTGAACAGCCCGACGACGACGCCGGCCAGGATCGCCGCGACGACGGCCGGGACGATCGGCCACCCGTGCTGCCCGTTCAGAACGGCGATCGTCATCGAGCTCACGGCGACGACCCCACCGACCGAAAGGTCGTAGTCGCCTGCGGTCAACGGAATGATCAGAGCCAGCGTCACGACGACCAGAACGGCCTGGGAGCCGAAGATGTTGGCGAGGTTGCCGACGGTGAGATAGGTATTGGGCTCGGCGATCGAGAAGCCGATCGCCACAGCGGCCCAGACGAGCAGAATGCCGAACCGCTCGAAGAGCTGGATCAGATCGGGACGTCTCGACCCGACGACTGCCTCCGATCCCGGTCCGGGGCCTCCCTTCGCGTCGTGCGCCTCGGGCTTAGCGTGAGTCATCGGTCTGCTCGCTCTCTATAAGTCCAATGCATTCGCTGGTGATCGTGTCCTTCGTCAACTGCTCGCCATCGAGGGTTCGTGCGAGCCGGCCGTGGCGGAAGACCAGCACCCGGTCGCATACCTCGGCGAGCTCCGCGTGATCGGCACTGGCGTAGAGGACGGCACCCCCGTCGGCGCAGACCCGTCGCAGCTGGCTGATGATCTGTTGGCGGGCGCCGACGTCCACGCCCTGCGTCGGCTCGTCGAGGAGCAACAGGCGTGGTTTGGTCAGCAGCCATTTCGCGATGAGCGCCTTTTGCTGATTCCCCCCGCTGAGCCGCCCGTACTGCATTCGTACGTCGCGCGGGCGGACGTCGAACTCGTCGGCTTGGTCGGCGGCGAGCTTGACGATCCGGCGACCAGAGAGCCGGGGCCCCACCATGCACTGGCGAAAGGAGAGCATGGTGATGTTCTCGGCCACCGGCAGAGTGAGAATGCCGCCGTCCCGCGGGCGGTTGGACGGGATCAGCGCCAGTCCGCGGCGGATCGCGTCGGTCGGGTCCAGGGAGGACAAGTGGTACACGTCTCCATCGAGCTGGATCTCTCCGCCGGTGCCCGACTCCGCCGACGCGCCGAAGAGCAGATACGGCAGTTCGTTGAACCCGGATCCGAGCAGGCCCGTCAGGCCGAGGATCTCGCCCTTGAAGATGTCGAAGTCCACATCGGACAGACCGGCCCTGCCGCCGGACACATTGCGGACCCCGGCGACCACGATGTCCGGATCCGCCTGCGACGTACGCGAGCTCACCGGCAGTTCGGCCTTGCCGATGATCAGCCGGACGAGCTCGTCATAGCTCGTGGCCGATGTTGGTTTGCTTCCGACCACCTTGCCGTCTCGGAGCACCGTCACCGCATCGGTGTTCTCCAGAACCTCGTCCAGGTCGTGGGACACAAACAGCACGCCTACGCCCAGCGAGGCGACCCGATGGATGAGCGCGAAGAGCTGTTCGCGGCCAGCCTCGGACAGAAAGACGGTCGGTTCGTCGAGGACCAAGAGGCCACGGGCCTGACCACCCTCCCGCTGCCGCGTGACCCCGAGCGTCGACGCCGCTCGGGCGACAGCGATCAATGCACGTTGGCCCTGGTCCAACGAACTCACCTGAGCGTCGAGGTCAACGTCGATGTCCAGCGCCTCGAGGTCGGCCCGAGCGCGCACGCGCTCGGCTCGCCAATGGATCCGGCCCTTCCCGGCGCACCATTCGACGATCCGGAGATTCTCGAGCACCGTGAGGCTTGGGAGCAGTGCGAGGTCCTGGTGGACGAACGCGATCCCCAGTTCGCTGGCCCGGCCGGGCGCTAGTGGTAGATCGATGGACTCGCCGCAGAACTCCATCGCTGATCCCGGTTCCGGCGCGTGGAAGCCGGCCAGGACCTTGATCAAGGTGCTCTTTCCAGACCCGTTGTGGCCCAGCAGGCTGTGGACCTCACCCCTGCGGATCCGGAGGTCCACGGAGTCGAGGACCGTGGTGTCGGCGAACCTCTTGGAGAGATTGCGGATCATCAGGGTGTCGCCGCGGCCATCCCAAGGATCACCGGCCGCGCGACTGGGCCGCGCGCTTGCCCGGTCATCTTCCGTGTCGCTCATCTTGGCTCCTCTTGCTGGTCGGGTGAACGGTCCGTCGTGGTCCCGCCGAGGCCCCACGACGGACCGATCGTGCGCGATCGGACGTCAGCCCGACAGTCCCCACAGCGCCTGATAGCCGGCCAGGTAGGCATTGCCGTATCCGGTGTTGATGGCTGGCGGGTTACCTGTCTGGCTGACGTTGGCCGAGGTGAACACTCGCACCGGGACCTTCTCGTCGCTCAGCGCGGGCTGGCCGACCATCAGCCGAAGGGTCTGGTCCGCAAGTGCGTAGCCGAGCCAGGAGAAGCTCTCACCGAGGTTCATCGTGACGACGTTGCCCTTGGCCAGGAAGTCCAGCGCGAACGGAGTGGCGTTGTACGAGGCGAGCTTGACGGTGTCGGTCTTGCCGGCAGCGGTGATGGCTGGGATGACGTATTGCACCATGCCGTCGAAGACCGGGAGCACGTACGTCGTGTCGGGGTACCTCGTGAGGGCCGACGAGACGGCCGTCTGCATCCTGGTCGACCAGTCGTTGAACGGCACGTCCACCTTGACGACATGGCAGGAAGGGCAGTCCTTCGCGAACTCTGCCTCGATGCCGACGGCCACGTCAGTGGACGAGAGCAGGTCGGGAGACTCGACCAGGAGGAACGTGCCGCTTCCCTTGGTGTCGTTGATCGCGTAGGCCGCCTCGAGCTGCCCGGCGAGGTTGTAAGGCGCTCCAACGATGCCGGCCACGTCCTTATAGCCCGCGTAGTCGGTGTGAGACGTGTCGAGGAAGTGGTCGACGATGACGGGGATGCCGGCTGCCTTCGCAGCCGCGATCTGCGGTTGCAGGGCGGCAGGGTCCAGGCCGATCAGGTCGATCGCGGCGGCGTGCTGCGAGATCGCTGTGTTCATGCCCGCGACCCACTGCGAGGACTGGCCGGTCGTGGAGTAGTAGACCGTTTTGATGTCGAACTTGGAGAGCGCCTCGGTGAGGTACTTGCCCACGTAGACGTTGAACGGTACGGAGGCCGAGACCGGGATGGCGTAGACCGTCTTGCCTCTTGCCTTCGAGGGGTCGAACTTCGGGCCGGGAGCAACGAAGGCGGGCTCCGGGGTGGAGGCGCTGACCAGAGACTGCGCGTTCTGCAACTGCGCTGCGGTCGGGCCAGACCCTTGGCCGTTGCCCGCTGTCGAAGCACCCCCACCGCTGCTGCACGCGGTGACGGTTAACACTGTCGAAACGGCCATTCCCAACAGGGCAACAGGCAGTCCTCTTCGGCGTGTCATGGAAAGTTCCCTTCTGAAGGTTCAGCATCGAGTGGAGAAGCCTTGTGAAACGAAATCCGGGCCCGAGGTGGTCGCTTAAGCTCTTCTCGTGATCACCGTCCTAGCAGCAGCGTGAGCTCAGCAGAGCTCAGCGCGTCGAGAGGCTCGTCGGCAGCGACCGCCAAGCTCGGAGAGGTGGGCCTCGCTCCGGCGACGCCGAGCAGAAGCCAGGCGGTCCCGAGACCTTCGGTGACCGCCGCGGGGGGCGGCGCTCCGGTCAGCAGGTGGAAGTAGCCGCGAGGGCCGTCGAGCGGTCGCGCCGGGCCGGCCCAGCCCGTGCCGGCCAGCACTCCGGACTCGAAGCCTCGGCTCGAAAGCTCCCCGGTGACGAACGCGGAGTCGGCCGACCCGCGAGACCCATCGAGTCCCGAGGCCTGAGTGGCACCAAGCGCGATGGCCTGATGCAGCTCGGCGGCCGAGCCGTCCAGGAGAGCAATGACGGTGACTGCCGCGGCGACGACACTGGCGGCCTGCGGGCTGGCCCACCCCGAGCCCGGTCGGGACCGGTCGACCGCGAGCGCCAACCTCAGGCCGACCTCGGCGCCGCTCGCGAACGCCGTCAGAACGCGGGATCCGTCTGCCCCATCGAGATTCGCGGCCGCGAGGCCGGCGGCGAGCGCCGAAGCCAGCAGCTCTGAGTGTCCTCGAGCTCGGTCGGTCGGCGCACCGAGGGACATAAGGCCGGCGTTGACAGCAACCGCACCGGATCGGGACATCGCCGGTAGCGGGGCGAAGACGGCGCCGAGCTCGGCAGCGCCCAGCGGCCGCCCTTCGGCCGCGGCCACGATCGCGTGGAGTCGCCCTCCGACGTTCGAGCCGGCGGCAGCCCGGCCGTTGTCGATGCAGAGTCGAGCCAGTTGCCGGGCGCAGTCCCGGACTGGGGCGGCCAGCCCGGTGCTGCGCGTCCGCTCGGCGAACTCCGCGAGGGCACAGGTGACCTCATCCGCGACGGCGCTCACGAGTGCACCTCGAACTCTGGGCGGGTCAGGCTCTGCAACCTGCTGACCGACTTGGACGCATCGAGCGAGCCGACACACAGCCGGAGAGACTCACTGCGGCCGGGCAGGACCGGTTCGACCAGGGCAGTGAACTTGTCAGCCACGGCGTCGTAAGTCATGGGGTGCTCCTGGCTGCCAGTCACGGAGGTCACCTCGCGCTCGATTGCTGGAAGACCTTCGCGCTCGAGGGTCAGTCGTGCGCCGAACTCAGAGCGGCGGGGCTCGGCGATGAGCTCGACCCGGGCGCGCAGTCGCGCGATCGCCTGGTCGGCGATCGCCTCGCGGGTGAACTCGGCCAGCCCGGCCCGACCCCTGACCAGGGCGGCCGCGACGGCGTGAGGGAGGCTGAGCCTGGCGTTGAGTTCCGTTGAGGGCTGGGCGATCCCGGTCAGGGTCGTGGCCAGCGGGGAGCACCGGAGCACGATCCGCTGGACGGACTCCACTGTGCCGCTGAGCTCAGCGGCGGCCGACAGGGCGGCTTCAACGCCGGGATGGGCCACGACGCCGCACGGGAACGGTTTGGTGCGGTTCTCCAGCAGGCGCCATCCCGCGTCGCCGACGGCCGCTTCGAGGCGAGGTGAGTAGCCGATAGCCATAGCGCTCAGCAGTGACTCGAGACCAGCGGCCCCTGACGATGGGCGTAAGCCGGCCCGCACCGCGAGCGCGATGCGCAGGCCGTTGGCCGCGGCGCGCCCTGCGTGGAACGACTTGTTCATCGTCCCCAGACCCTCCTGGTGGCCGACGATGAGGTGCGCGGCCAGGTCGATGGCGGCGGCGGTCGCCTCCTCGTCCAGGTCGAGCAGGACGCTGGCGGTGGTGGCCGCACCGATGACTCCGAACACTCCGGTGCTGTGCCATCCGGCGACGTACTGCTCCGGAGAGATGGTCAGGCCGGCACGGAACTGGACCTCGTAGCCGAGTGCGAGCGCCTCGAGAAGGCGAGGTCCGGAAACGTCGAGCAGCTGGGTCAAGGTCAAGGCGGTCGCGACGAGGGTGGGCCCGGCGTGGATATAGGTCACGGGTTGCGTGTCGTCGAAGTCGTCGACGTGCCCTGCCGCTCCGGTGGCCACGGCACACCAGTTGAGATCCACCGTCTCCGTGCGGCCGGAGACCCGGTAGCCGGAGCTGCAACCGAGCCGCAGCGCCGTTCCGACCAGGCGGTCCACGACGGGTCGGGGGCTTCCGGCGATGACGGTGCCGAGCGAGTTGAGCAGGAACAGGGAGGTCGCCTCAGCTACCGGGTCGGGTAGCCCGTCGCGCACGGCGTTCCGCACGCGGCCGGCAAGTGCCCGGCTGAGAGGCTGAGTCATCCTCGTCCTTTCATGTATCGTATACGTTATAATCGTGCATCATACATGATTTGGTCACTCTGACAACCCCTGTCTGATTGCCAGCCGAATCGAATGGGAGAGGGCGGTGGCAATGGCTCAACCTGGAAGAGAAGACCGTCGGGCTCGCCGGCATCGGTGGCCGTGGGCCGTCTCGTCGCACGCACAGGCACAAGCCGACGTGTCATGTCGCTCGGTCCGATGCCGCGTTCGCCGGCCGCCGGGTGCCGGCCCACCGTCAATGTCGAACATCGTATATGGTTGGGGAACTTGTTCACCGTCCACCTCAGGGAGGCCGCGCGTGACCGCGTTGACGACGAATATCCTCACGACCAGCGCTGGGAAGGCAGATCCGCGGCACTGCGCACTGCTGGTCATCGACATGCAGAACGACTTCCTCCATCCGGAGGGGAAGGCCCGTAAGGAGGGCAACCGGGATCTCGGTCCGATGGTCGAGATCGTGCCGCGCCAGGCCGCCCTGATCGACGCCGCTCGACAGGCAGGCGTTCCGGTCGTGTTCGTCATGCAGACGACTTTGCCCGCTGGTGCCAGCAACTCCGACGTCTGGATCGAGGCGCGGTCGCGGGCGCGCTACTCCGGCGTGGACATGTGTCTCGAGGGCAGTTGGGGTCAGGAGATCATCGACGAGCTCACGCCCAAGCCCGAGGACCACCTGGTCAGGAAGTATCGGTACAGCGGCTTCGTCGGGACGAACCTCGACCTCATCCTGCGCAGTCTGGATCGGCGCACGGTGGTGCTGGCCGGAACCTCGACCAATGTCTGCGTCGAGGCCACGGCGTGGGACGCCTTCCATCACGGGTACTACACCGTGTACGCCGCAGACGCCTGCGCTTCCTGGGACATGTCTCTGCACGAAGCCGCATTGCGCACGGCCGCCACGAGGTACGCCACGGTCGAGACAGTCCAGGACATCCTCGACGTTTGGTCGGCTGCTTCCCCCCTGGCGCAGCGGTGAGCGAGGTGATCCGGGAGGACCGGCCGCAGCTGAGCGATGAGGCAGCGGTGTATGTCCGCGAGCTGATCGTCTCGGGGCAGTTGCGTCCCGGCACGTTCATCCGGCTGGACCGGCTCGCCACTGCTCTCTCGATGAGTGTCACCCCGGTCCGTCAGGCGCTGGTCACACTGCGCGGGGAGGGCTTCGTGCAGCTCGAGCCGCGCAGAGGTTTCCAAGTCGCCCAGCTGCGCGAGGACGACATTCTCGACCTCTTCGCCGTGCAGGCATTTGTCGCCGGGGAGCTCGCCGCGCATGCGGCCGAGCGCATCACCGACGAGCAGATCGCACGGTTGAAGGCCATCCTGACCGATCTCGAGGCGGCCATGAAGCGAGGTGATCCTGCTAGCGCAGAGGCCATGGCTCATGAGTTCCACGAGGTTGTGTTCGATGCGGCCGACCGGCCGAAGCTCGTGTGGTTGATGCAGATCAGTGGCCGCTACGAACCGCGTCGCTTCTACGCCAACATCACGGGGTGGGAGCCGTTGTCCATTCGCGAGCACAAGACGATCCTCTCAGCGCTCAAGAAGCGTGACGTGGATCAGGCTCGCCACACGATGGCCGGACATGTCCAGAACCTTGGCCGCATCGTCGCGAGCAACTTCGCGGCAACCGGCGAGCCTCCTATCCGCGAGCTGGACTCCAAGAGCACCTGACCGTGAGCCGGTTTCGCAGCGGCTGCTCGTGGCAGATCGGACGGGCGGAGAAACTGTTGACGGGCGGCGCCAGATTCCGACAGACAGAGAAGAAGGTCCATGCCCAACACAGAGTCTGCTTCGTCCACGTACCGGATCGCGGTGATCCCCGGAGACGGGATCGGGAGCGAGGTGATGGACTCCGCCCTGCAGGTGCTGGCCGTGGTCGCCGCCGCGCGCGGCATCGCGTTCGACTTCGAACTGTTGCCCTGGGGTTGTGACTACTACCAGCAGCACAGCGAGCTCATGCCATCGAGCGGCCTAAGTCTATTGGCCGACGTTGACGCGATCCTGCTCGGCGCAGTGGGACGGCCGGACGTGCCCGACCACGTCTCGCTGTGGGGCCTGCTCGTGCCGATCCGGCGCGCCTTCGAGCAGTACGTCAACCTGCGCCCGGTGCGCCTGCTGCCCGGAGTGTCCAGCCCCCTGCGCGGGGTAGAAGCCAAGGACCTCGACCTCGTCATCGTTCGTGAGAACAGCGAGGGTGAGTACTCCCAGGTGGGGGGGACGGGTCAACGACGGGACCCCGCACGCCTTTGCCGTGCAGGAGTCAATCTTCACCTACCGGGGATGTGAACGCATCCTGCGGTACGCGTTCGAGCTGGCAGCCAGCCGCCGTGGCACTTTGGCGATCGCGACGAAGTCCAACGGCATCGTCCACACGATGCCGTTCTGGGACGAGGTGGCCCAGGAGGTGGCCGCTGACTATCCGTCGGTCGAACATCGGCTGTTCCATGTCGACGCTCTCGCGGCGAAGTTCGTGCTGGACCCTGGGTCGCTGGACGTCGTGGTCGGGTCCAACCTCTTCGGTGACATCCTGTCCGATCTGGGAGCGGCCATCGCGGGAAGCATCGGGATCGCACCGTCCGGCAATCTCAACCCGGAGCGCGACTACCCATCGATGTTCGAACCGGTCCACGGCTCGGCGCCAGACATCGCTGGGCTCGGCGTGGCCAACCCGCTCGGGCAGATCTGGTCTGCGGCCCTCATGCTCGAACATCTGGGGCAGCCCGAGGCGGCCGCCGACGTGATGCGTGCGATGACCGTGACCTTGTCTTCTCCGACGACGCGAACGCCCGACATCGGCGGATCCGCCTCGACGGCTGCCGTCACGTCTGCAGTAATCGCGGAGCTCTGAGCGACGTGGAAGGGCTTTCGGAGGAGGAGTCCTCGATCGTCCTCGTCGTCCGAGACTTTGTCGACCGGGACGTCAAGCCGGATGTGCGCCGCCTCGACCACGACAACACCTATCCGGAACGCCTCATCGAGCAGATGAAGCAGCTCGGCATTTACGGCCTGGCGGTGCCGGAACCCTGGGGCCAGGCTCAGGTCTCCATGCAGTGCTACGCCTTGGTCACAGAGGAGCTGGCCCGGGGGTGGATGAGCCTGGCCGGTGCCATGGGTGGCCACACTGTCGTCGCCAAGCTCCTGCGCGACTTCGGCACCGAGCAGCAGCGCGACCGCTACCTACCCAGCATGGCGACCGGGCGAGTCCGCGCCACCATGGCATTGACCGAGCCAGGAGGGGGCTCGGACCTGCAGGCCATGCGCACGACGGCACGCCGGGCGGGGGACGCATACGTCGTCAACGGGTCGAAGACGTGGATCACGAACGCACGACGCTCAGACCTGATCGCGTTGTTGTGCAAGACCGACCCGGACGCGGTGCCGCAGCATCGAGGGATGAGCATTCTGCTGGTCGAGAAGGGTCCGGGCCTCACCGTGTCCCGAGACCTGCCCAAGCTCGGGTACAAGGGGGTCGAGAGCTGCGAGATCAGTTTCTCCGATTTCGCCGTCCCTACCTCAGCACTGCTCGGAGGGATCGAGGGCCGCGGCTTCAGCCAGATGATGAGCGGCCTCGAGGTCGGCCGGATCCAGGTCGCTGCCCGGGCGGTCGGCGTTGGTCGCGCTGCACTGGAGGATGCGCTGCGCTACGCCCAGGAGCGTGAGACGTTCGGCCAACCGATCTGGAAGCACCAGTCGATCGGCAACTACCTGGCCGACATGGCCACGAAGCTGACCGCTGCGCGGCAGCTGGTTCTTCACGCCGCCCGGTGCTACGACTCCGGGGCGCGGGCGGACCTTGAGGCCGGCATGGCCAAGGTGTTCGCGTCCGAGGTCGGCATGCAGGTCGCGCTCGATGCGATGCGGATCCTCGGCGGGTACGGCTACTCGACCGAATTCGATGTCGAGCGCTATTTCAGGGATGCGCCGCTGATGATCGTGGGCGAAGGCACCAACGAGATCCAGCGGACGATCATCGCTCGTCAGTTGGTCAAGCGCAACACGGTCGCTCCATGACCGCGGCCGGCGACTCCGGAGCGGACGGGCAGCCGTTGGCCGGGCTCTTGGTCGTCGCACTCGAGCAGGCCGTGGCGGTACCTTTCGCCACGCGACAGCTGGCTGATCTCGGGGCCCGGGTCGTCAAGGTCGAGCGCCCTACAGGCGGGGACTTCGCTCGAGGGTACGACGACGCTGTGCTCGGCGAGTCCAGCTACTTCGCCTGGCTCAACCGCGGCAAGCAAAGCCTGACGCTCGACCTCAAGGAGGCCGGCGACCGGGCGCTTTTGGAGGCGCTGATCGACCAGGCCGACGTGTTCGTCCAGAACCTGGCGCCGGGCGCGGCCGACCGTCTGGGGCTCGACGCCGAGACGCTGCGTGCTCGATGCCCCCGTCTCGTGGTCTGTTCCCTGTCCGGATACGGATCCGGCGGTCCATACGGCTCGAGGAAGGCCTACGACTTGCTGATCCAGTGCGAGGCCGGCCTGGTGTCGATCACCGGCTCGCCGGACGAGCCGGCCAAAGTGGGCATCTCGGTGGCCGACATCGCCGCCGGTATGTACACCTACTCCGGCATCCTCACCGCTCTCTACGAGCGGGAGCACAGCGGATGTGGAAGCACATTGGAGATCTCGATGCTCGAGGCTCTCGGGGAGTGGATGACCCAGCCCCTCTACTACGCGATGTACGACGGTGGGCCGGCGAGGCGCACCGGTGCCCGGCACGCCTCGATCTCGCCGTACGGACCTTACGAATGTCGCGGCGGCTCGGCGGTCTTCATCGGAATCCAGAACGAGCGGGAGTGGGTGGCGTTCTGCGAGCGGATCCTGAGGCGGCCGGACCTGATTCTGGACCCGCGCTTTGCCAGCAACGCGGTGCGGGTCACCCATGACGACGAGCTGACCAACATCATCGAGGAGGCGCTGTGCCTCGACTCGGCTGACCAGGTGATGGCGCGGCTCGACACAGCCGGGATCGCCAACGCTCAGATCCGCACACCGGCAGAGCTAGCCGGCCACCCACAGCTGCTGGCGCGGAACCGATGGCGTCAGGTGCACACCCCGGGCGGTCCGATCCGTGCGCTGCTCCCGCCCGTCTCGGTGCTGGGGCGCGAAGCCCCGATGGGCCCCGTGCCTGCGCTCGGTGAGCACACCGAGCTCATTCGGCACGAAATGCGTCTGCCTGCTGTTCAACCGGATTCGGACGAGCGGAACCCGCCGACGTGAGCCGGAGGGCGAACGCCGGAAGCGCTGAGGGGAGTGCGCGCACAGAGCTCATCACCGCCGGGCCCGCCGAGGCGTTGGCCGGGCTGCTAGGGGTCCCGCTTCCGGACCTGGAGAACAGGGGAATTCCGTTGCTATGGCACTGGGTCTACCTGCTCGATCGTCCCGCTCAAGCCGACCTGGGCCCAGATGGTCACCGAGCCCAGGACGCCGTTCCTGAGCCGCCGCGACCCGGGTTGCGGCGGATGTTCGCCGGGGGACGGGTCCAGGTCCGGCATCCGCTCCTGGTCGGACAGCCGGCGCAACGCCGCACGTCGGCAAGCCTGGTCGCCGAGAAGCAGGGCCGGAGTGGGCCGCTTACCTTTGTAACGGTGACCCACGAAGTCTCTCAGGCTGGTCGGGTGGTTATCTCGGAAGAGCAGGACCTCGTCTATCTCGAGGCTGCCCGCCCGGGCGGCCAGGGCGCCGGTGATCCGGGCGCCCGCGACCTGGGGCGGGGCGGGGCACTGGATGAGCCCGCCGTAGGCAGCGATTCGCCCGATGCGCTGTGGACCCTTCGGGTGGATCCAGTTGTGTTGTTTCGGTTCTCGGCGCTGACGTACAACTCTCACCGAATCCACTACGACGCCGACTACACCCGTACGGTCGAGGGCTACGCGGGCCTCGTCGTCCACGGCCCCTTGCAGGCGATCGCCTTGGCGCAAGCAGCACACCCCCTCCTGAAGGACTCGATGGGGCCGACGTGGTTCGACTACCGGATCCTGGCACCGGTGGTCGCCGACGCTGTCCTGGTCGCATCCGCGACCCGGCTGTCGAGCCATCGGGTCGTCGGGGCGGTCAGCGACGGTCGGGCGCGACCGACGGCCACCGCGACCACGCAGTGGCGCTGAAGCTCCCGATGGGCTCGGCACACCGTCGCCGGCTTCGATGAGAGGGCAACGCCCGACGCCCGCTGCTGTCGGGTTCCGACTGCGCAGCGTGGCCGTGCCTGCCTTTGGACCATCGGCGTTGTTCGGTGTGTCCGAGGGCGCAGTGCTCCCGTTCGTCCCGCGCGACGCCATCGGGCTGGGAGCCACTGTGGCTGTGGCCACCCTCGTGGTCGCGGCCATCGGAATCGGTTCGTTGGCCGGCAACATCCCCGCGGCGATCCTGACGTCGCGGTTCGGCGAGCGCCGCGCGATCGTCGGAGCCGGGTCCGTGAGTGCAGCAGCGATGATCGTCGGGCTCACCGCCTCCTCGCCATGGGTCCTCGGGATCGCCATGTTGATGGTCGGCTTCGCAAACTCGGTCTTCAGCGTCGCCCGCCAGGCCTACCTCATCGAGGTCGTGCCGTGCGACCTGCGCGCTCGGGCGCTTTCGACATCGGGCGGGTCGAACCGCATCGGCATCTTCGCAGGGCCCTTCCTGAGCGCAGGTGCGATTCTTGCCATCGGGAGCGACGGCGCCTACGTGGTTGGCTTCGTGGCGGCGGTAATGGCAGCGCTCATCGGGCTTTGTTCCCCAGATCTGACACCAGCAAGAGTCCAGTCGGACGCGGTCGGCCTGGCAACCGTGGCGCGCGTTGTCAGCGCCCAACGTAGGGTCTTCTGCACGGTCGGACTCACCGTCCTGCTGATCAGCGCCGTGCGCGCATCGCGCCAAGTCGTCATCCCGTTGTGGTGCCTGCACGTGGGGCTGAGCAGTGAGGCGTCGTCGATCGTCTACGGCCTCGCCGGTGCGCTTGACGTGGCGATCTTCTACCCGTCCGGGAAGCTCATGGACGCTAAGGGCCGAGGATGGGTTGCTGTCCCGTGCATGGCGATCATGGGGTTGTCGCTGATCGCCCTTCCATTCACGACATCCTTCGCCGGGGTGGCTGTCGTTTCGATGCTGCTGGGCCTCGGCAATGGCATCGGGTCGGGCATCGTCTCGACCTTGGGCGCCGATTTCGCTCCCATCGCCGGCCGCCACGCCTTCATTGGGGTGTGGCGTTTGTTCAGTGACGTCGGCGCCTTCGCTGGTCCGCTCGCGCTGTCCGGGATAGTGGCCGCTCTCAGCCTTTCGGCTGGCGTGTTCGCCAACGGCGCCCTCGGCGTCGCCGCCGCCGGGATGCTGGCGGCATGGGTTCCGCGGAAACGTCAGTCAACCGCTCCCAGGGGAGACTGACCCTCGGCGTCGTATCTGGCACGTCCCCTCGGGGGTGAGTTACCTGGAACCTGGGCAAGCTCCGCAGTCAGGCCATTCTCTGCCAATCGTCTTACGCCGTGCCGGCGGCCGACGAGAGGATCTGGCGAGCGCGGCGGGCAAGGGCTTCGTCGATCATCCGACCCTGCTCGTCGCGGGCCACGCCCGATCCTGTTTGGGCCGCCTGCTCGAGTCGGGACAGAACATCTCGTGCCCAGCTGGCGTCCTCGGGCTGGGGACCGAACGCAAGGTTCGCGATGCTCACCTGGTTGGGGTGGATGCAGGCTCGGCCGGAGTATCCGATCCGAGCCAGGAGCTCAGAAGACGTGCGGAGTGTCGACGCGTCGTCGATAACCGTCGAGACCGGCCCGACCGGTCCGCTGAGGCCAGACAGCCGGCTGGCGTGGACCAGCAGCTGGCGATAGCCGGCGAAGGCCTCCTCGTCGGTGGCCTGCACGCGCAGGTCGGCTGCGAGGTCCGCCTCGCCAAGGTGGAGGAACCGCACCCGTGGCACATTGGCGATCTCACGGACGCGTTCGGCGCCTGCGACGGTTTCGATCAGTGCCGCTATCGCGACGGGCTCACCGCGTCCGGCGGAGCGCTCGATGATCTCGAGACGTCCGGCTAACCGGTGGACGTCGCCAGCTCTCTCTGCCTTGGGCAGCACCACACCTGTGAGAGAGTCGGGACAGCCGAGGGCTACCAGGTCATCGATCCCTTCGTCGCCGGCGTTGACGCGCACCCAGATCTCGGGCTGCGAATGGGGCGAACGGTCGGGATGGATCTTGGCAAGCCAATCGCTCGCGGCGGTGCGAGCAGAACTCTTCGCCGAGGAAGGGACGGCGTCCTCCAGGTCTACGATGACGGCGTGGGACCCTCGGGTGGGTGCCGAAGCCAACATATGCGCCGCGGTAGCGGGAACGTAGAGCCATGAGCTCGGCGCGGTCCTCGTCGAGTCAGCAGCGCTCATGCTGGACTTCTCGGGCCGTCGATCGCCTCAGCCACCGACTGGCTCCGCGTCCTCAGCAACACGGTCGATGCTTGCCTTCCCGGTGCAGATGCACGCGTCAGACGACTCCCAGTCGTGACGGAGCACAACGGGAGACCAGTGCGGAGCTGTCCGTCGGCCATCGGCCGTTGACTCCGCCAAGCGGACCAATGCGTAGCCCCTGCGATCATTGATGACGACATCCTCACATCAGCGCCTCGGCACTGTCTCTACTGACAAGGCTCACACCCTCTGACGCAGCGCGTCGCCTACCGGATCGAGGACGGACTTGTCGGAGGACTGAGGGGTCGGCGGCGCGCCGTACACCAGTCCTACCACGAAGTCGGGGCACACCGAGACTGCTCTGCAGCCCGTCGACGCGGGTCGTGCCGCTTCCCGCGCGGGGTGGCAGCGTGGATGATGACCGGAGGGCTGTCGACGCGCAGCGGGGAGGATTGAGGGCGTTCTCGTCGATCTTCCGGAAGTCGTTGAGCCGGGCGAGGGTTGCTTCGAGCACGTCCCCACCGCCCGCGGCGGCGGGTCGCACTCCCGGCCCGAAGCGCATGGGGCCGCGTGGACTTGTTGGGATCTGATGGACGACAGATGGGAAGCCAGGTTCCCAGCGGCCGTGAATGTTCGCTGCATCGCCACCCTGCGTCGGGTCTCAACTACTCCAAGGCGACTACTGACGCCGATCGCCACGGCGACGCCCCTGACCTTGAGGAGGGGACCGTCGGCACGGACACCTCCGGGCCGACCACCGACGACGCGATGACCCGCTCCAAGGAGCGGCTCAACGTGGGCACGGCGTCGCAGGAGGTGGGCCGTGCCCGCCTGCGCAAGTACGTGGTCACCGAGCAGCAGAGTGTCAGTGTTCCGGTGACTCGTGAGGAGGTGCGGGTCGAGCGCGAGCCCATCACGGAAGAGAACCGCGCCGAAGCGCTGTCGGGACCGGAGTGGAACGAGAAGACGAAGCACCCGGTGAACGCGGATGGGCGATGTTCGTCGGCGGACGATGGATCGACGAAGTGAACGACGGCGGCAATGCCCCCGAGGTGCCAAAGGGGCTGATGCCGAGCGATCTCCCCTTGGGAGGTGGGGCCCCGTGGCCCAGCCCCCGCGCGTTCGTCGGGCTCGTGGCTGGATCCCCCGAGGACGCAACCGACCGCTGGTATGCCCACGTCGAAATCAACTACCCCGTGGGCATGATCGAGCGCTCTGACAAGGGGACCCTAGAGGAGGTAGTCGCGTGGGCGCGTGAGCGCACCAGTGGGGTGCTCATCGTCGCCGAACCGCTGATGTGGGCCGGGACAGACCCAAGGCCGGACGATGTCGATGTTGATTGGACTGGCTGAGACCCCGCCTGTTTGAGCTGCGTCTATCCGCCGCTTGCGGGCACGGTGGCAACCGTCATCGGACCCCCAGGCTGGCCTGTCGACCGGAGGAGGGGTGCCCAGGCGGTGGGGCTGGGTCCACCCCAACAGGGGACCTGCTCCTCCCAGGCCGATCCGACGTCGGACCTCGGTCGTAGTGTCACGCCATGACCGACTGGGGTGCCATCACGACCGCGATCGGACTCGCTTTGAGTGGCGAGCGACAGCGGGGACGCGAGGCCTTGTTGGCCTGTTGGCAAGCCACTGCACAGCGTGACCATGCCCAACGGTGCGTCTTGGCGCACTACCTGGCTGACCAGCAGTCGTCGCTCGACGAGGAGGTGGCCTGGGACGAAGTGGCCTTGTCCGAGCATGCCTATGTGGTCGACGAGGATCTCGTGTCTGTGGGTATCGCCTCGGCCGCCGCTTGGGCGCCAAGCCTGCGTCTGAACCTTGGTGACGGCTATCGACGACAAGGCCGCATCGACGATGCGAGGGCGCAACTCGATGCCGGCGTGCAAGCCGAGAGCACGCTCTCGATCGACGGATACGGAGCTCATATCCGTTCTGGCCTGGATCGTCTGCGGCAGCGCATTGAGGAGGTTCAGCTCCCCTGACAGGCGCACGCACGCCTACCGCGAGGGTTTCGGGAGAGCTGTGTCTTTCCGCGGCCAAAGATGGGCGGTTCGGGATTCGGCTCATGTCCTCGAAGTCGCTCAACTGCAGCGGCGATCTCGTACGGAAGGAGGGCATCTGCTCCTGCGATTGTGTGGAAGCGTGACGTCTCGGCCATGAATCGTCCGAGCCGACGACGTGCGCCTGGATCGCGTCTTCTGTAGGTCTCGAAGTAGTGGATCCCCGATAGTGGAAACGAGGCAACGCCTAGCCGCACCGATTCCTGGACAACCTCCAGCGCCGTTCGCGCGCGATCATCCTGCGTAAGGCCGTGGTGAGACTGAGAGAGCTCGATGCAAGCATTCTGATCGAGGTAAATGCGCTGCATGAACTCCATGACTCGGCCTGCGAGGATCGGCTGGGGTCTTCGAGCCAAGTGATACCAAGTGGCTCTCTCGCTGGCTGATCGACTGGTCACGGCGAGGCGGGCGCGCGTGCGCGACCAGCGTGTTATTCCGAAGTACCCGCTTCTGCTCGCAGTGAGGTGACGTCCGTCGGTGGTCGATGTGGAGCGCGCAGGAGGGGGAAGCAAATACCTCCGCGACGTCGGACAGCGGGATCGTCGATTGCCGGATGACCTCGCGCAGATACAGCCGGCCCGACGACAGGCGCATGACTGCCGCCCCGGTGCGATGATCATGGGCAAGCACAACACGGCCACTGGGACGATGAACCATGGGTGCGTGGACGCGGCAGCGAGGTTCGCGGCGATCATCGACTTGCCGTCTCCGGGCACCGGGCTGGGGCCAGCGCTATGCGCCGCAACGGCGCCGGCCAGGCCTGCCATTCCTGTCGACGCCATGGACAGAAGCGCCGGCAAGTTCAGGCGCCACTCGTGCGTCCAGGGCGCCGACACCTGTTCTTTCAACATCATTCGCAGGCTTTCTGTCGGCAGGGCCGCGGTCTGAGGGTGGCAAGTCCGGCAGCGTGGGTGGGGCCGAGTCCTGCGCGATGACGCCGAGCAAACACTGCGAGTGTCAGCGACGGGACTAGCCCCCGCAGCGGTTGCGCAGGATCTGCACTGTTCCGGCGGTGGGCGGCGGCAGCGCCTGGGCTGACTGGTGTGCGCCGATGCGGCGTAGCTCCTTGAGGAGCTCGAGCTCGGCGGGCGGGGATCCGATGTACCCCTCGGTGGTGGCCTGCCACACTAGGATGCTCACGGCTGATGAGCCGGTGAAGACTGTGACCTGGCGGGCGACAATGACGGCGGGGACGCCGAGCATGGGCTGCAGGCGCTGGCACGCTCCTCCGCCCTGGACGAGGGCCGGCCAGGCCTTCGCTGGCTGGCTGGTGACCTCGACTGGCCTTGTACAGCCGTCCTCCGCGGTGTCCATGCAGCGGCCGTACTGAAAAGTCAGACTTCCCTGGTCGTCGGAGAGCGTCGCCAGGTGCCCGCCGCCGTCGGCGCCGAGGAAGAACCCTTCGCGGTGCGCCTGAACGAGGGGGTACAGCTGCCGGTCGATCTGCTGGCTCAGGCCGTACGGTCCGTACAGGGACCAGCCGCCCAGCGCCAGCGCAACGAGCAGGGCCAGTATGGTGCCCGCACCCATCCCCAGGGCCAACGACCTGACCCGGAGTTTGCGGCTGGTTCGCAAAGCGTAGGCGGGACCTCCCGCCACGAGGGTGATGCCGATGGCCGCTGTGAGGGCGGTCGCGGGGACCGACTGGCTCACGTAGCCGACGGTGAACATTGCGCCAACTGTGACAACAATGCAGATCACTATGGCCAGCATGAGCCCGGCGAGCGTCATCAGCATCGCCGGGGCTCGGCCCCTCGGGACGCGCCGGGTGGGTGTGCTGGTTGCGGTCATCGGGCCAGTTCGGCGCAGAGATCCTGCTCGGTGCCGGTCAGGCTGGAGGAGGTGATGGTGCCGGCGGCGTCGACGTGGAACCGGAACTGCCCGCGCACCAGCCACAGTCCCAGCGCTCCGGTCGCGGGGTTGGGGATCGGTGGGGCGATGATCGTGGGTCCAGTCCCGCGGGTGGTGTATGAGCCGTCCGCGTAGTAGCTGATGTGCAGCCCGCCCGGGTAGGCGAGCGAGATCTGTACCCCGGTGCTCTGGTTCGTCAGCGTGCCGCGGTAGTTGGTGGCGATGTCGCTCTCCTTGACCACATCGCCGGACCCGGCATACGTGATGACGATGACGCTGCCGGTCTCCTGCAATCGAACCGGAAACGAGCACCAGTGGGTGAACACGTCGTCGGAGTTCACCGTGAAGACCTCGCGGGTGGGTTGGCCGGCGGATGCGGCCGGGACGATGGAGAGGGCGGCCAGGGCGGTGATGGCAATGGTCGCGACGATTCGTAATGGTGCTCTCATGGCTGCTCCTAGGACGGTGGGCGGCTCCGGGACCGCGGGTTATGGGTTGTTGGCGATCCAATCGGTGAGCTTGCGAGGTGTATTGCTGAGCTCGGCGTCGGTCATGCGCCAGGCCAGTGACCCGTCCGCATTGATCGCGGCCAGGACCGTTGTGCCGGCCATGATCTGGTCGAAGGAGCGCAGTTCTTCACCGGCGGCGCCGCCCTTGATGTCGATGCCGACCGGCACCGGCATGGTCCCGACCTGGGCGCTGGTTTCGGCGTCGAACCGGGTGACGTCCTTGGGGTTGAGCAGACTGCCTTTCCAGTTCGGCCCGGGGATCGCGTTGAGCAGTCCGTACACGTGCGGATGGGTCCCGTTCCCGGTGGCTGGCAGGACCACGCGCAGCATCGCCTTGAGTCCTCTGAGCTCACCGATCACGATGAGCGAGGGGCCCTTGCGGAGGTCGGCCATGAGCAGGGTGCCGCCGCCGACCTTGGGGACGGATGCGACCGCGGTCAAGGGCCCGGGCGAGCGCTGGGCGCTGGCGGGCAGGTCGGTGGAGAACGTGGTCGAGTCCGTGGGCACGCCGACGGTGACCTCGAGCGCGACATCATGGTGCCCGCCGCCGAGCCAGCGCAGCATTAGCCCGGTGGCGTCGTCGAGGGCGAGCTGGGTCTTCTCCGCCGGCTCGCCCGCGACGGTGTGCGCCGGGCAGGTGTATGTCGTGCCCGGGCGGCCTGCGACGGTGGCGTGGCCGGCCGGTTTGCCTCCGGGACAGACGTGGGTGAACGCGGTGTCGCCGGGGTGCATGAACGCCGGTTCGGGGCGCTGGTCCGCGGGTGGATCCTCCACCCGGCTGGGTGGCCCGGCGCCAGGCTCGGTGTAAAGGAGGGTGTGGCCGTCCCAAACCATCACGGACACGACCCGGCTGGGGTCGGACTTGTCCCTGACGGTGGTGCGCACCCGGACGCCGTCGATCAGGTCGTCGACCAGCATGGTGGCCCCGGCGGAGTCGCCGCCGGAGCCCACCGACTCGTAGCGCACGTGGATCACGTTGGACGTGGCCGTCGGTTTCCCGGCGGTCTGACCGGCGGCGGCGGTGGTGGGTCTGGGCATGTGGTCGGCAGTGGTCGGCGTCGGCTTGGCCCCGCAGGAGCAGATCAGCAGCGTGGCGGCAACCGTGGCCCCCGCGCGCACGCCGATGAGGCGCCCCGACTTGGCTTTCGCACTGGTCATGTTCGGTCCCAGTGGGTCAGGGCCGGTAGGTGGTCACCGACAGGAACACCGTGAGCTCGGCGTACCGCCCGGCCGGGTAGGGGCCGAGGATGAAGCCGCCCGCGAACGCCTGGTCGGGGAAGTCCGCCGCGCCCGTGGCGAACACCATCCGGCGCGAGGTCAGGCCACGGAACCCGATGGTCGCCTTGGCCTGCCGGGCGCCCCAGGTGCCGGCCGGGTCGTGGATCGAGTCGAGCTCGGCCTTCCATGGGGCGGGTCCCCACAGCCGCACGATGGCGCTGATCGCCATGGTGTGCCTTGTGGCGGCCGCGGGTACGCCCTGGACGCAGACGACGGTCTGGGTCGGCAGCGGGAAGTTGTCGACCTGCGGGCGGGGTCGGGTTTGGCGCCATCGGGTGACCAGGCCGCGCGGCCACAGCTCACGACTAAGCAGGCGGTAGTTGGACGGCGTGGGCGAGACGAGCGCGCGCGTCATCCGCCGGTCCAGCGTTGCTCCGACGGGGCACGCCTGGATGATGCTGACCGTCGAGCCCACTGCGTCGGTCACGGCGGCCTGGGTGCGCAGGATCGCGCGGACTGTGACAGTTCCGGCGGACTGTGCTGGGGCCGCGCCCAAGGCCACGCTGACCCCGACGGCCAGCGCCGCGGCGACCATTCGCCGGAAGCTCGGCTTGGGCCTTGAGGTGAAGGCTGTGTTCATCGTCTCCCTCTCCCTCCGCAGGTCAAGCGGTTCCGGGCCTGGGCCGGGCGCTGGTGGCGGCTGCGGGTTGAGTGCGACTATGGGTCGGCGCGTTCCGCCGTCGTGGTGGGCCGCACCGCTGACTCCAGGATCCGCAGCAGGTCCAGTGCGCCCCAGAACTGCTGCGGCTGGTCGCAGCCGGGCACCAGGGCGGTGCCGTGCAGCGCGTCGCCGGACGGGTCGGGCGCGAGGTCGAGGACGACCCGAGACGGGCGGTCGGCGGCGCGCCGGTCCGGGTTCGAGGCCACGTGGGCTCCTTCCGCCGAACCGTGCATGCGTGTGGTGCGTTCGGGACCGGCCGAGGAACGACGAGCCGATCCCGACGGCCGATGCCAACTGAGGCGTTCCCCCTGCCAACCCTCGCCTCCCTGCTCTTTGGAAACATAGTCCCGAGCCAGTGGACTGCGCCCCGGGCAAATACCCGGGATTGGCTCAGATTGGTTGGGAGCGTCCGGCTGGCATCGCCGGGTGCGCGGCCAGCTGGGTCCTGGAGTGAACGCCCAGCTTGGTGTACACGTTGCCGAGGTGGTAGCCGACAGTCTTCACGCTCAGGACCAGGTCCTCGGCCACCTCCCGGTTGGTGCGGCCGCGGCACACCAGCTCTGCGACCAGCTGCTCCTTAGGGGTGAGCGCCGTGAGAGGGCTAGCGGTCGCCTTGGCTGTCTGCATCCCGGCCAGGGCCAGCTCGGCGTCGCAGCGTTCCACCCATGGCACGGCGCCGAGGCGCTCGAACACCTCTCGCCCAAGAGTCAGCTGCTCGGTAGCGGCTCGGCGCTCGCCACGGCGCCGGCGGAACCGGCCGAACGACAGGTGAACCAGACCGGCTTCCAGCGCGTCTGCGCAGCCCTGCATCTCCAGCGCCGCCTCGAACGCCACACGAGCACCGGGAGTGTCGCGGCGAGCCGCCGCCAGCTCGCCTCGCACCCGGGCCAGGGCGCACAACCGGGACACCCGTCCCGTCTCCCGAGCACGAGCATCCAGCTCGCCCAGGGTTCGATCCGCCTCATCGAGACGCCCAAGGCTCACCAATGCCGATGTGTAGTTGACCGGCAGTCGCATCACGCCGGGTTCACGGGGCGCGGCGTGCGGGCCCTGCATTATTGGCTGGGCGTGCTGTACCGCAGCAGCCGGGTCGTTGCGGCACAGGTCAAAGTGCACGCGGGCGTCCGCGCGATAGGCGTGGCTCGCTTCGTCGTCGATCAGCCGGGCAACTTCGGTGATGCGGGCCAGATGGTGCTCGGCCTGAGCCCACTGACCGCGCGCCGCCAAGATCAGGACGGGGACGAAGTGCACGAATACGAGCAGCCACATCTGCTCGGCATCCTCGCCGAGCGAGACCGCCTGTTCTGCATGTCCGATGGCCGCAGTCCATTCGCCGAGCCGGTACTCGCCCTCGGCGGCACCGGCCAGAGCCAACAGACGCTCGGGTGCGGGGTCGCGTCCGATCAGCGCTGCAACCGTGAGCAGATCGTGCACCGCGCCGCCGATGTCGTCGCCGATCAGCTTCGCGAACCCGCGCGCCCGGAGCTCGCCGTGCCGGGCCAGCGGGACTGCGGCCGGGTCTTCCGGGAGGTCGGCGACCTGCGCCAGGGCCAGGTCGACACGTCCAGTCATCGTCAGCGCCAGCACCAGTCCGGTCCGGGCCGCACTGCGCTGAGCCTCGGACAGCGACGGCGTCGACAGGACGCGCCCGGACCAGGCCACGGCGGTCTTCGGCCGTCCTGCCAGGATTTCAAGCTGGGCAAGCATCGACGCGAGCCCGACCCGCAACGCGATGTCGTGAGGTTCGCTCGCGTCCCACGCCCTCTGCCCGAGGCTACGAGCAGTGGCCGCGTCGCCCGCCATCCAGGCGAGCTGGGCGCGGACCCGCAACGACTCCGACGTTTCGGGAAGGTCGGCCAAAGCGTCAGCGAAAGGTTGCGCGGCCGCGACATCGCCCCGCAGCAGCAAGATGCTGACAGCCTTGACCAGCCGCGTCCCGGCCGCGTCCCGGTTTCCGCTGAGGCGGCGAGCTGCGAGCAGCAGCTCCGCGGCCGCTCCGAGACCGTGCTGCGCGAGCGCCACCTCGGCCTGGGCCTCCAGACGCTCCGCGAGGACCTCGTCGACGCCGAGAGTCGCAGCGGCCAAGTGCCGCAGCTGGTCGGTGCCCCCGGTCACGCCCGCGGCGCGCCGATGCAGGGCTGCCCGGTCTCCGGCCCCGAGGTCGTGCAGGATCGCCGAACGGACCAGCGGATGTGCCCAGCGCAGCGACCATCCGCCCGTGACTTGCTGTGCCACCAGCAGTCCGGCCTGCTCGAGCGATTGCACCGCTGCTGCCCCGTCGCCGTCAAGGGCGGCCACCGTCGCCGCGGAGGCCACGTCGACGTCGCTGCCGAGCACTGCCACGGCTCGCCCGAGTCGCTGAGCGGTTTCGGGCAGCCGAGAGAGGCTGCTGGCGACCAGCATCGCGAACGACCGGGGCGCGGGGAGCTCGATGCGCGGGTCAGTCAGGTCGGCGGTACTCAGCTCGGCAAGAAGGGCACGCAGGTGCAGCGGGCTGCCGCCGGTCAGCGCGCGAAGCCGCTCAACGGCGCGCGGCGGGAGCGGGCCGCGGCCCGTCGCCCCTGCCAGGGCTGACACCTCGGTGGCCTCGAGGCCGCCCAAGGTGATCCGAGCACCCCGGTCGACGCACAAGCGGTCGAGCCCCGCGACCGGGCCGCCGCTGGGCACCGGGCGGGTGGCGACAAGCGCGACGATCGGGTCCTGATCCAGGCGGCGCAGGGCGAAGAGCAGCGCCCGCGCCGTCGAGGGGTCGCTGGCCTGGATGTCATCCACCACGAGCGCGACCGGGCCGGCTTCGCTCCGCTCCCCGAACCAGCCGAGCAAGCGGGCACCGGCGGCGAACGGATCCAGGTCTCGCGCTACCGGGGTGCGCATGATTCGCTCTAGAAGGGCGAACTCCAAGGCCTGCTCGTCCTCCTCGCCCGCCACAATGACCACCTGAGCCGGCGGGGCCAGCGTCGCGGCCCACGCCCTGACCAAGGCGCTCTTGCCCATCCCCGCCTCGGCTGTGAGCAGCACCAACCGAGCGGACCCCGCACATCCCAGCGCCCATTGGGCATCGAGCTCGGCCAGCTGCTCCTCGCGCCCGACAAAGAGTTCGGTCACTGTGGCCTCCAGGCTGCCTGCCCTGCTGAAACAACTATCCCCAGATCGCGCCGTCGCACAACCGGAACCGACGAGCCTGGGACCAGAGCCTCCGAGGCCATCGCGAGTCGCTTCGTGACCGCGCCAGCCACTCAGGCTGCGTGACCCAACCTGTCACCAGTTCGTGCAGCAGTCCCAAACTCGACCGCGTGAAAGTCGTCCCTCTGTGCATTCTGGTCAGCGTGGTGGTGAAGGGGAGTGAGGCGGCGAGCCCCATTCCGGAGAGGGCAACAGAGACGCGCCAGGAGACACGTCCGGGCCCAGCGCTCTCACCCCGTCCCGAGCAGGCGGCTGGGTCATCCGGTCCCCCCCGCAGTCACCGCCGGTCATGCAATAGACCGACCCGGCCACCACCCACAATCCCAGCAGGAGCGGGATGAGGCCCAACAGCAAAGCTGCCGACGCGACCCAAGGGCGCTCCCTTTCCCGCCGCTTGGCGTTGATGGCGATGATGGCCACGATGGCCGCAAACAGGAACATGATCAGCGCGACCCCAATGACCAACATTACGGTTGCCGCTTCTTTGAACAGGTCGGGGATGAAAGCGATCCCCACAACGCCCAGGGCTGCGATGTCCAACGCCATCGCCGCGTAGCCCAGTCCGTTCCCGTGCGCCACCGCCACCCTTGAACCATAGGCAGGCATAGGGCCCCAAGCAATGGCGCTATCTGGAGCTCGCGTCATACAGGCTCCCTTCTGTTGGGCGCGGCTGCATCGTTCATGTCGGCGCCTGGGCGGCATGGTGCGGATCGCCCCGACGACTGGGGTGAGGCCACCCTCAGTGCCACAATCCGCGACGCAACGTGGCGCAGGTTGGCCGACTGGCTAGCCGCCACCGCCACCGACAGCGAACAAGCCGAGCGTGCTGACGAGGACGGCCGGAGCACTGAGGACGCACGCCACCAGGGCGAGGAGGCGTTCGCGAAGGGGGAGCCGGGCTGAAGTCACGGAGTGTCCGAACTGACCTGACGAGAGCCCAAGCTGAAAAGGCCAACGTGAAGGGAAGGCTGAGGAAATAGAGCGAACTGAGCTCGTTAGCGACCTCATGATGGCCGATCCAACCCCTGAGATTTGCCGCAGCAAGAGCTGTGGGCGCCCACGCGCACACGGCCAGCGCGACACTCCACTCCTGTTCGGGCCGGTACATGTTGTGACGCGACGTCGACACATGACCACGATAGGGCTCGGCTCGCTTCAGCGCAGAGCGGGTTTGGGCACCTCCCCTGCCCCTCCGCGCCCATGGAGTCCGGGGTGATTGAGCACCCACAGCGCATGCGCGATCCCTGAACCCAACGCGCCGAGGACAGTCATGGCTGACATCCCCTGGCACGTCGAGGAGTACCCATGCCCGACCCCGCGCGCGCATTCCACCTGACCACCCGGGCCGGCCGTGCAGTCGTGGCGCTCGTCACCCTCGCGGCCGTGAGCCTTGCGCCACTCGCCCCGGCTCGGGCCGCCTCGACCGTTCGGCTAAGAACCGGCGTCATTTCGCCGCCTGACGGCTATCCGCATGCGGTCACGGCTTGACCTGAACGGTCTTGTAGCGCGAGAACCTCAGTTCATATCCAAACTCCTCGCCTTCAGGCGTGAGCGCTTTGCCCGTCGTGCTGCCCGCCCTCCATAGCCAGGGCATGACGAACCGTGTTGCGTCGTCGTCCGGGAGGGTATCGATCATGGTTCGGGCCTGGTCGCGAAGAAGTTCGAGATCGGATGGGCTCGTGGCTCCTCTACCGCGTTGGCGGCCATCGGCAGCCGTCTCTTGAGCTAGAGCAAGCAAGCCGTCCACGTTGGTGCCTTCCGCCATGGCTGATGGCGCGGGCGACGTGATGCCCGGCGACTTCAGCGCATGGGGCGGGGGCTGCTCAGCCAGCAGAGCGGCGGTCGGCATGACGCCCGTGATCGCCTCCCGCTTGTTCGGAAGGTCGCAGCACGCCAAGGTTCTCGATCACGGCGCGAGCGGCCCCGACGTAGGGACCGACCTCTGGGCGCCCATCGTTGCCCCACACGTCCTCAACCAGCGGCAGCACCTGAGCCCACTGCAGGTGGCTGTATCGCTGACCGTCACCCAGATCCGGCGCGGGCTTCAACAGTGGCCCAGTGATGTACGTCAGGTCGACTCGACACGAGGGATGCGCCGCCGCCGCCAGGCGCAAGTAGTACGGAAGCTGGTCGGCTCGGTGACTGCCCGCCTCCGACTTAAGCTCGATCACCCAGACCCGGTCCGGCCAAAGCACCGCCCAGTCGGGCCAGCCGTTCACAGCTGACTCCTCAACCTTCGGAAGTAGGTATTCATCGACAAAGGCATCCGGACTACTCGTGGCTGGAATTTGCCCCGCTTCGCCGTAGGCCAAGGCATCCAATAGGTGTATGAAACGAACGCCCTGCTCGCTCGGTCTCCGCGCGGTATTCCAGGGAGGTGGTTCACCACCCACAATCAGCGTCGTCAGCACGCGCTGAAGGAACTCTTCACGACCCAACTTCAGGCGACGCCACAACCCTTGAGGGCTCTCCCACATGACTGGCAGGGTAGATGGCACTGCCGACACCTCGGGGGCGGGAAGCTGCGGGCCAGCCAGCTGCAGTCACACCTGCGCCACACCGCCGCGAGTTGGGTGCCCATCCGACTCAGATGCCGAGTTCCGCTCGGTCGGAGTCGAGCGGTGACAACGTCGTAAACGCACAACCGATGCGCCCGCGCGCTGAGCTGTCGAACGCGTATTACAGGCGCCCGGCGACGGCGAGTTCCAACACCATCATGCGTGCGTGCCGATATTCAGGACTCTCGGAGATCACTTCCTCGTAGTACTCCCCAAGCTCCGGCTCCGTGGCAAGGACCTCGGCGACGAGGCGCTTGCTGGGAAGGGTGCCGGAGACGGCGTGGTGGACAAGCTCGGTCTTTGCGGCGGCTTCGTTAGGCATCAGTTGGGCCGAATCGACGCCGAGGGAGGCCCAGGCGGTCGGGTGGTGCGCGGCCAGGGCCAGGGTCCAAGTTCGGGCCTCACGGCAGCCTTCGAGTGCCCAGGCCGTTAGCCCGGGCAGCACCGCTTCGGCGGCCTGTGCACAGTCCTGCACAACAGACCAGCTGGTGTAGCCCCGCCAAGTCGTGTCCTCGCCCAGGCCGATGTGCACTACTAGGGCCAGCACCTGATCCCGCTCGGCGGGCGTAAGCCCTGGCACCTTGGCGGCCTCGAACAGAAAGGGGATCGCCACCGCCGATGCCTCGTAAACCGTCCCTTGGTGGCAGAGGTTGGCCCATAGCTCAGATATGGCCTTCCGACGCTCATCTGGCAGCGAGCTGGCCAAGTGTTGCAACCAATTCGGCACATTCGGCCGGGCCGTAGCACGCATGGAGCGCCGACCAGTCCACCTCATCTCTCATGAACGGCATTGTTGCTCGGCACTGTTGTTAGCGCACGGTCATGCCGCGATTGCTAGGTGCGGCTTTTCCGCCGCATGTGGGCTGCGCGACGCTCCGCGCGTCGGGCGATCGCCGGCCTCCCCAATCGGCGGCTAAGTCAACGCACAAATGGCGGCGCACACGGCTCAGGCCTTGCGGCGGTAGCCCTCACAGTCGGCAGGCATCCTCAAGGGCGGTGATGCGGCGCTTCAGGCAGTGGCGGCGATTCTCGTGGAGGACCATGGCCATCACGCCCAGGCCCACGGCGGTGACTGCGGCGCCCAGGGTCAGCGCAAGCGCGTCCCGTGCCCTGATTTGGCGCATCGGATCCAGTGAAGACCATAGCCAGACCACTCCGGCGAACCAGCCGGTGGCCAGCGCGAGCTTCGTCGCACCGAGGGTGTGATAGATGTCGGCCAGGCGATCGAGGTTGGCGAAGGCCCGTTCACGCGCCTTCTCGTCAGCCACTGGTCGGGTGTTGATCGCGGTTTCCAGGGTCTGCCAGTTGCGCTCCCGGCAGCGCCGGTATTCCGCCAGTGCCCGTCGCCGTCCGGCTCTGGCGTAGCCGAGCAAAGGGCCATTGCTTGGTTCTTGTAGCCACAGCGAGTTGGTTTCACCAGTTAGTGGGATGCTGGCTCCCCTGGGGAACCGCAGGTAGAGCCCGGGGCGGGCTACCGTGAACCAGTTCGACTGGACGGCCTGGTCGCCGAGCCCCAGGTCGGTGAGAACCTTCAGTCCCACGTCTTCGTGGACGAACTGGAAGATCACGCCTTCCACGCGCGAATGCAGGTAGAAGTACAGCTGGTAGATCAAGAACCCCGTCGGCACGGCAGCGGCCACCAGCAGCGCCACAAGGCCGGAGTCGACTGTGATGAGTGCCCCCGGGTAGCCAGCCCCAAGTCGAAGCAGGGCACGTCCCGCCGCAACGACGAGAGCAGCCACCAAGATTGCGGTGGCCCCTGGCGCCGTCCACCGCACGACTTTCGCGAATTCCCCCACCTGATGCCCCCACGCAGATCGAAAACCTCCGCAGGCACTCTATGGTTCCGAGGGCTGTCCCGCCGGAGTTCACCCGAATTGCGGCGGGTTCGCGCTCGGGATGCTGCAACTGTCGTCGCCGGGCGCCCGAGGTAACCGTAGGTGCGATTTGTGTCGTTGTCGGTTCAGTAGCTCACGGCGAAACCGCCCCACTGATTCATCCGGTCGACACCCGGCGTGCCTTCTGACGGACTCGGCGCCAGTCGCCGGCTTCGGAGCTATTCGCAGCGACCCTTCACCTCGGACCGTCGCGTCCCACTTCTGGAGCTTCCACGATTCCGCGGTCGTGGGCCGACTCGCGCTCCCGGTAAGCGTCGCCCTCGTCGCGGCCCCGAGTGGGTCACACCGCCGCCGACACGCACTTCGTCATCCGGGTCGACACTCTCCCCATGAGGGAGGTATGCCTTACCGCCCCAGCACTGCTTCTGGGTCTGCACCATCGGCAGCTTCCAGGGGGGGCCTGGAAGCCGAATTCGACATGTGAAAGCGACCCCTCCATGATTGCCTTGGAACCGTGACGACCTCAGGCCGCCCGCTGGCTCCCCGCCTTGAGCACTTCGGTGAGCGCCTGCGCAACACGGTGTTTGGTCACAAGATGACGCGCGAGTTCTATGCCTACCCCCACCGGTCGCCGCACCAGCGGTTTAACCGGGACCAGTTCGATGAAGGATTCTGGGAGGGCTTGGGCTGGGCCTACCGAGACGAGGCGCATACCCAGCATTCGGATGTGTACCTGCTGGTGCAGCGCGATGCCGCTCTGACCAACTTCGACTTGTCAATGAGGTACTTCGAGGGCCTGGACACTGACCAGTTCGAGGACGCGCTGCAGTACGTCCTTGCCAGGGGGAGACTCTTTAAGCCCGTTCAGTACCTACCCGACTGGGACGGTGTGCCTGGGGCCTACGTCATGGTCTTCGATGAGTACCGGCAGTTCTACATTGGGCAAGCCAATGACATACGTAAGCGGATCAAGCAGCACTGGAGTCGCAGTAAGAGCTTCGACCGGCTGATCTGGGGAAGCAAGTACGACTCGATTTTCCCGGTGGACGAGCTGCGTGCTTTCGACACCACCCGGATCTACGCCGCACCCTCCAGCAACTCGTACGCCGTGGAGCACCGTGCGGAGAAAGCAGCCGACCGACGCTTCTGCTTGAACCGCATGGCCGGTGGTGCGCCCAGCCCCCTGACCCTGATGCTCACCGCCCTCGATCCGCGCACTCGAATGCACGGAGGAGTATCGCGCACCCTCTCGATGGAGGGATTCGAGGTGGCTCGCCTTGACGTTCAGAGGGCAGTCGCTCGGGGAGGGTCCGCTGGCTCCAACGGACCGGCCAAGAAGCTCAGCAGCATGGACATGTCGATCTATTCAGTTGTACGTCCGGACGGCTCGACATTCTTCTGGTCTCGGCGGGACGCTGTTGCCGAAGCCGCTGTTAGGGGTGATCTCAGCGTCGCCGAGTTCGCTGCGTTCCTCACAGAAATGGGCGAGACAATCGTCTGGCCCAACGCGTGAACGCGGTTAGACAGACCATGCTGCCGGCCCCTCCACTGTTGCGGCCATGGTGCGTCTATCCGCCGCCTGTGCGGCTGGATCTGACGACTTTCAGCATGGGACTCTGTGAGCTTCGAAGAGAGCTCAGGCTCAGTGGCCGCGCCAGGGAATGCTCAGGCTCTCTAGCGGCCGGCCGGCCCACCGATGCCTACTGTGTTGGATTGCGACAGAAAGAAGTCGGGCGCGTGATTAGACGTTGTGGGCCGATACGCGACATCATTCGTGCATGGCGAAGCAGACGACGGTGACTATCACTGATGACCTTGACGGTTCGGCCAACGCGAAGGAGGTCTCCTTCAGCCTTGATGGGAGGACGTGGCTCATTGATCTCAGTGCGAAGAATCGCGCAGCCCTAGAGAAGGCCCTCAAGCCCTACATTGCCAAGGCCGTCGAACAAGGCCGGGGGAGAAGTCGTAGCAAGGTCACACGTTCTTCATCTCGGTCCAAGTCGCGCAGGGACCTTGCTGCGGTGCGTGAGTGGGCGAAGAACAACGGGCACGCGGTGAGTGACCGCGGCCGGGTCAGTGCAGACATTCTGGCCGCATACGACGCCAACCAGTAGTTCCTGAGGGGTACGCCAGGCACTTGCGCTCGCCTTGTCGTCTCGGGATGCCAGTGTTGACGTTCTGGTGGCGGTGACCCTTCCGCGGAACGTCGTGTGGTTCCAACCGTGCAAAAAGCCAAGGCTCATGCCGCCCGTATCGCGACTCTCGAGTGGGCGCCGGCACCGGTCTCCTCGAGGTGGCGGAGGCAAGGCTGTCGGCCTCGCGTTTTGGGAGGAAGCCGGAGTCCCGTCGACAGTCGTGGCAGACGACAACGGCTCGTCGGCCGAGGTGCACGACCTCGATCCGATGGGGGTTGCACGCCTCTTCCGTGCCATGGTGGTGGTCGCGACGATGGACCGCGTCGACCGTGCAGGCCGCCACTCGGTTACTGGGCTGCTCTTGCGTGTCCTGGAACACCGGGCTCAGCTTTCTGCGGTTGCGTACATACATCCATGGAACGGCTTATAGGCGCTCCGGCTAATCGGGTCAGGCTCCGACTCCCATGACGAATGGGGGAGGCCTGATCGCGTGATCACCTCAGGAAGTCGCCACCCAGACGAGCGGTCATCCACCGAGTTCGGGCCAATGCTTGGGATGCCATCACATGCGGCGCCTACCCTGCGCCAATGGGGCAGTACCGCCTCCCTGGACTCGACCCGTCCCACCGACCTAGGTGACCTCCTCGATCGCTATGCCCGGGCCGGCTGGGTCGATTGGGCCGGCCGCGGGCCTTAGGTCGTCGTCAATGGCGCGCGCCGCGTTGTCCGTGCGCAAGGACCTCGAGCGATGGGAACCGCAGCCCCGCAACTGAAGGTGCCCATCCGGGCTAGGGGACTAGTCGCCGTCGCCCACCGGGAAGTGCAGAGCTACGCGCGTCTGGATCTCCGGGTAGCCGAGCGCTCCGGCCGCTGAGTTGAGCTGTTCCTTGATGTGCTCGGCTGCCACGGTCGCGGTGTGCCCGTCTGGGTAGGGGCCGGTGACCGTGTAGGAGTCGGTGAACGGGTCGTAGGCGATAACGCTGTGCGGCTGATCCGCGTCGGCGGTCAGCGCCGCGGCATCCATCTCGTCGAGGAAGCGCCGGCCTGCTTCCAGCTCAGGGTCCTTGCCCATGCACCGAGGATGCCACCGTGAGGTGTGAACTACATCCTCCTCGGGCTGACGCCGGGACGGCCCGACGCCGAGGATCTCGTTACCTCGTCGTTTGTCGGATGATCTGAGGCTGGGCGCCCACTGAGGGCGCGCTCACCTATCGAAGAGTCGAGGGCGTCGGGTAGACCGGGGCGGTCCCGTGGCGATGCGGGGTCGACGTCGTGGAGGTGCAGCAGGACGGCGGTGCGGAGGAACTCGTCCCGGGTGATGGCTTCGGTGCTCAGGCCGATGTACTCCTCGGTGGTCTGCATGCTGCGGTGGTGCAGCAGGGCTTGGACGACCCGTAGGGCGCCGTCGTAGCGGCGGGTCTCGAGCAGGGCGTCGAAGATCAGCCGGGCGGCGGAGCGGCGCAGCGTGTGCAGGCCTTGCCCTTGGGTGGGCAGCCCGAGCCGGCGTAGCCCGTCGGTCACCACCTCGCTGGGTTTGGCGGCCGGCCGGGCGGGGTTGAAGGCCCCGAAGGTGAAGTTGCGTTGGGCTTGGCCGTCGACGACCGTGAACACGGGCGCGTACCGGCGCGGCTGATAGGCCGGGATCAGGTGGTCCGAGGGCAGCAGCCCGCGCCCCAGGTCGGCGCGGACGCGGCGCTCGTACTGGGCCAGCCACCGGTCCAGCTCCGCGCGCAGCTCGGGGGACAGCGGCAGCACGTCTTCGACGTCGGACTTCCACACGTGGAAGAACACCGTGCCGCGGTCCAGGTCCAGGTCGCCGACCAGGATGGTCCTCAGCTCGCTCTTGCGCATCGCGGTGAAGAAACCGAGCGCGAGCAGGGCCCGGTCCCGCGGCGTCCCGGCCCCCTCAAGCAGGGCCCGAATCTGCTCCCGGTCCAGCTGCAGCTTCACCTTGAACGGCCGCCGCATGCGCCGCAGCGCCTTGCCGTAGTCCCGGTCGACCAGGTCGTTGAGGTACATCCAGGTGATGAACGGCCGCAGCCGCGCCAGGTAGGGGTTGAACCCACCCGCCCCGATCGGGTCCCGCAGCCGACCCTTGGAGTCCACGTGCGGACCGCGCAGGTGCGCGAACCAGGCCTCGACATGGGTGGCCCGCAGCTCGTCGGCGTAGAGGTCACCGGTGAAGGCGAGGAACGACCGGTTCGTGTCCCGGTACGCCCGCACGGTCCGCCTCGCGTGCTGCGCGGCGCAGTGCACCAGGAACAGCTCCAGCGCGTGGGAGAGGCGAACCCGCTCGCGCGCACCGGCAACGCCCACCAGCGCAGACGGACCCACTCACCGACGGTAGCCCCGCCCGACCTCTGCTGGAAGCCCGTGGCGCAGGGCCGGGAGCGCCCGCCCACCTTGCCGATACTCATGGTGGCCCGCCGGCTGGCGTAGTCCCTTCATTGTGAGGAGGAGCATCATGCACGAAGGGTTGGGCCGTAGCGACCGCCTTTTCGCCGCCGCCGTTTTCGGGATTGGTTCGGTGTGGGGGGTGCTCGGTCTGGGCGCATGGTTTGCTTTCATCCTGACTGGTCGCAGGCCAAATGCGATGGTTTTGGCGGCACCGGTCGAGGTCTTGGCGCACCCGGGTGACTTGGCGGGGGAGCGCTGGGCAGGTGCTCGTTCGCCGGGCGTGTACTGGGGCTGCACGCTGGCCGTGGTGCTGCTCCTAGGAGCCATCAGTGCACTGCTGTGGCGGCAACTGCTGGGGCGGTCGGGGTCGGAGCTTGACCTTCGGGGATGTGCTTCACGTCGGGAGGTGCGGGCTGGCGCGGGTCGGGCAACTCTCTCCTCGCGCGCCTCGACGCTGCGGCCGGCACTGTCCAAACCGTCGTTGACGGATCTGGGGTTCTGGTTGGGGTCGTCCCGCGGGGTGGGGGCGTACGCGACGGTGGAGGACTCGATGGTCATCCTGGGGCCGCCGCGCTCTGGGAAGGGGATCCACCTGGCCATCCCGATGATCCTGGAGGCTCCGGGTCCGGTGCTGACGACGAGCACCCGACCGGATAACCTCGCGGTGACGATGCGCCGCCGTGCCCGATCAGGCCCTGTGGCCGTGTTCGACCCGCAGGGCCTGGCGCCCGGCATGCGGTCGGCGACCCGGTGGTCCCCGATCCGGGGGTGTGAGGACCCGCAGGTGGCCATGCTGCGCGCGAAGGCGCTGACGACGGGTGCCGCGAACGGGACGACGGACTCGAACTTCTGGCAGGCCTCCGCGGAGCAAGCGGTCCGGGTGTTGTTGCACGCGGCCGCGTTGGGTGGGTGCACCTCGGCCGACCTGTACCGGTGGTCCCTCTCGGCGGCGCAGGCACGGGAGGCGGTCGTCATCCTCTCCGCGCACCCGCAGGCGGCGCAGGCGTGGGCAGAGGCGTTGGAGGCCGTCATCAACGCCGACCCACGGCAGAGGGACTCGGTGTGGGCGATGGTCACGATCGCGTTCGCCGCCCTGGCCGACCCCAGAGTGCTGGACGCGGTCTCACCCGGGCCGGGGGAGCAGTTCGACCCTGCCGCGTTCCTGACCGGGAATGGGACGATCTACCTGCTGGGGACCGCCACCGGGTCCGCGGCCACGGCTGGGCTGGTGGGCGCCTTCGTCGAGGACGTCGCCGAAGTCGCCCGACGCCTGGCGGCCCGGTCCGCCGGGGCGCGGCTGGACCCCCCGCTGACACTGGTACTGGACGAGGCGGCCAACTACCCGCTCCCGTCGCTGCCGGCGCTGATGTCCGACGGCGGCGGCACCGGCATCTGCACCGTGGTCGTCCTGCAGTCGCTGGCTCAGGCCCGGCACGTGTGGGGTGAGCACGCCGCGTCGGCGATCTGGGACGCCGCGATCGTCAAGGTCATCCTCGGCGGGGGCTCCAACGCCCGCGACCTGCAGGACCTGTCCACCCTGATCGGGCAACGTGACCAGACGAGCACCACGACCAGCCACGGCCGCGACGGCCACCCCAGCAGGTCGACCACTTCGACGAAGGTCCCGATCCTGGAGCCGGCGCAGCTGCGCACCCTGCCGTTCGGGACCGCGGTCCTGCTCCTGAGGGCGGCGCGTCCGATCGCGCTGACGCTCAGAGCCTGGACCAAGCGGCCGGACGCCGCCGCCCTGACCGCGGACCGTCGCCTGGTCGAAGCTGACATCCACGATGCCGCGACTGCGTGAGGTTGGACCGCTGCACGTCCCGTCTCTGACCGCGACGGAGCGGCAGGCGGTGCTGGCGGATCTGCGGGTGTGGGTGGAGCGGCTCGCGGACCGGTTCGCGCTGGACACCCGCGTGGTCCCACCCTGCTGGGAGGCGCACAACGGGATGCTCGAGGCGTTGTCGGCGTTGCGGGACCACGAACGCGGCTCGTATGCGCCCGACGCAGACCCTCGCGCCGGTGTGGACTGGCTGCACGCGCTGCGCGAGGTCCGGACCCTGCTGCTTGAGCAGGCGGCGCTGACCCAGTGCACCGTGCAGCAGCACCGGGACCCCCCACACCGGCCGCCCAGCCCGGCCGCAGCGGGGCCGGCCCCAGCCCCGACGACACAGCCCACCGCGCTCCCCGAGAGCCCCTGCGGTTCAACGGAGCTGGGCCGGTAGTGACCCCGCTGGCTGCGTAGACCCGGGTGAGGTGGGAGCGTCCCGCCCGGGAAAGGCCAGCCATGGTGGACAGTCCTGAAACCCGGAACGTGACCCAAGCCGCGCTCCTTGGCCTGGCGATCGCCGCGCAGCAGAAACTAGACCTGGATGACCCGGCCGACTTCTGGTACCAGCAGGGCGCCCGCGACGCCTACGCGTACGCGGCGGCGATGCACCTCACGGGCCAGCCGGGGGAGGCCGTCCAGGCCGCGGCCGACCGGGTCGTCCACCTCCTGGGGGAACAGGTCACCGACCTCGGCGTCCTCATGGAAAGCACCCTGGAAGCCTGCCGACCGGCGACCGGGCTCACCTGGGTGGGCCAGCTGTCGTTCGACCGGCTCACCCGCGGCCTGGCTGGCATCGACCACGACACCGGTTCGCGCTGGGGCGCCCTCGCAGATATCCGCATCTTCCATCGCCTGACCACCGGCGCCAGTAAGGGCCTGCTGTACGCCCACGACCGCACCTGGGACGAGTACGCGATCCTCGACCCGGCCGCACACGTCGACACGGTCGCCGCCACCGTCCGTGAGGCCTCGCACCCCGGCCCCAATCTTGCCCTGGACGACTTCGTCGCCCTGCTGCGCGCGAACCCACCCATGGCCATCGAGTCCACATGGCCGGAGGTGCAGCTGTGACCGGGCCCCGGGTCGACGTTCTCGGGCTGCGGGCGGCGCACCCCTTGACGGACGTGGTTGCCGCCGCCGGGGTGGAGCTGCAAGCCCGAGGCCGAGGGTGGATGGGCTGCTGCCCCTTCCACGAGGACACCACCGCTTCCCTGTCCGTCGACGGCGTCCCCGACCGGTTCCACTGCTTCGGCTGCGGCGCCTCCGGCGACGTCATCGACTTCGTCCAGCGCCTGCACGGCCTCACGTTCACCGAAGCGGTCGCACACCTGGAGGCCCGGACCCCGCACCCCCGCCCCGCCACACCATCCCACCACCAGCTGCGCCCAGGTCCTTCGCCTAGCTGGCCACCGCGGGACCGGGCGTACGAGGTCAACGCCCTCGCCTGGGCGCACTACACCCGCCCGGTCGCCCACGCCACTGCGGTGAGCCACCTGAGCCGCCGCCGGGGCATCGACGTGACCGCACTGGAGGAACAGCTCGGCGCACCGGTCGTCGGCCACACCGGCCACGGGTGGACCACCCTCACCGACCATCTGCGCGCCGCCGGTGTCACCGACCAGGAGCTACTGGCACTGGACCTGGCCCAGTCCACCCGCCGCGGCACCCTCATTGACACCCTGCGCGACCGGCTCGTCATCGCGGCCACCACACCGGACTGCCGGATCGCCGGGCTCCTGGGCCGGGACACCAGCGGCGACCCGCGTGCCCCGAAGTACCGCAACCCCACCCGCACCGTCACCTACGACAAGGCCATCACGTGCTACCAGCCCGCGCCCACCCGACACCCCCGGGCGACCGTCGTCCTGGTCGAAGGACCCTTCGACGCCCTCGCCGTCGCCGCCACGGCCGCCACGGCGGGGCGCCTGAGCGAGTTCACCGCCCTGGCCACAGGCGGCGTCGTCGTGACACCCAGCCACGCCGCCCGCGCCGCCCACCTGACCGGTGGGGCGCTGGTCGTCGCCATGGACGGCGACCGTCCCGGACAGGACGGTGCAACCCGCTGGGTGGACCTGCTCGCCGTGCAGGCCGGCAGGCCGGTCCTGGTCACCGACCTGCCCCACGGGCGGGACCCGGCCGACTGGCTCGCCCAGCACGGCCCCGCAGGACTCGCGCTGCTGGATCCGGCACGGCCCGGCGCCTCGGGCGGCCCGCGGCAGCCTGGCCCGGAGATCGTCCGCGCCATCCTGTCCACCCGCCGCCGGGACCCCGCCGTCGAGGTCAGCAAGGCGCTAGGGCCGCTCCTGGCCGCGCTGCCCGCCCAACACGCCGAGCAGCTGGCCGCGGGGGCGGTCACCGAGATGACCAGGCGGGGCTGGAACCCCGACGACGCCTTCACCCGCAGCCTCACCTCTGCATGGCGCACCGCCGCCCGAACCCTGCCGTACCCGGCAAGCCGTTCCTTGTGACGATCCGCACCCGCAACGGAGAGCGACCATGACCGACACCCAAACCTTGCTCAAGCGGGCCGCCGACCACCTGACCGCCGCCGCGTGCCTTACCCGATGTGACGACATCCCCAGCTCCCACGCCGTGGCCGGGGTCATCGAGCTCACCAGAGCCGGCATTGCCCCCGGCGCCCTCGAGGATGTCGGCCCCACGCCCGGGCCGGCCTCCACGCTTGGACGCCTGCACGCCGCCCTGGCGGCCCTCGACACCATCGGCCCGCTCGACGGTCCACCGGACCTGCTGGCCTGGTCCTGGCAGGTAGCCGACCTGATCCGGATCCTCGAGGCTCGCAAGGCGGCGCAGCCGTGACCGCAACCACCGCAGCAGACCTACTGGCCCGCGCTAACCGCCTGGCCATCGAGCTGCGCGACAGCCACCACCCCGCCACGCTCGCGCAGTGGGAACGGTTCGACGTTACCCTCCACCGGGCCCTACACGAGACCCTCGGCCCCGCCGCCAGCTCGATCCACCGCACTGACCCGCACCGCATCGCCTTGCTGTCGGCTATCCGCACCTACCCCACACCGCTTCGTCCACCGGCTGACATCCCGCTCACCGCCGCCCAGGCGGCCCACCTCCTGAACCTCACCCCACAAGGTCTGCGCAGCAGGATCCAGGCGGGCCACCTCAGGGCCGTGCACGACGGGAACGCAGTCGCCGTGCACGCCCGGGACCTCGACCATCGTCCGGACATCACGCCCGCCGACCCCCTCGACCTGCACACCCTCGCCCGACTCAGCGTCACCCTCGGCGCCCTGGCAGACCTGCTCCACAACGCCCGCACCACCGGGCAGCCGGTACTGGACGAACCCGGCGAGGCCGCCGCCACCGCCCGGCACCTGCTCGCCATCGGACGTGTGGCCGCAGGCCACACCCTCACCGCCATCGCGTACGCGGACGCCGACCGGCCGCTGGCCATCGCCCAGTACACCGAGCGGGTCCTGGACACCCTGGCCGACGCCACTGCCCGACCGGCCGGGCTGGACCGTCTACGCATCGTCACCCCGCACCAGGCATCTACCGACCTCGGCGACCGCCTCGAAGCAGCACTGCACACCTGGAACGCCGCCGCTCGCGCCGACCTCGGCCGCCCCGTCCCCGCCGCCGAGAGCGTCCGGTTCTTGTCCACCCAGGCGGTCCACCTCTATGCCGTCACCCACCAGGTCATCACCCTGGATTCGGGTCTGAACCTCGACCTCGACAAAGCCACCACTGCCGCATTGGCCGCTGCCGCACGCGCCGCCCGCAACGCCGGTCCGCTGTGGGCCAACCTGACCACCCTGCAGCGGCCGACCCTTGAGTACGTCACGGCCAGCCGCGCGCTCATCCCCGTCCTCGACGCCGTCACCGCCGCCGTCGCCGCACCCGGGAGCACCGAAGCTCTCGACATCCGCCGCGCGCTCGCCGACCTCACCGGCACCGCCGCCACCATCGCCGACCTCATGGCCACCACCCGCACCCTGCCCGACCGGCTCGCCCGCTCCCAGCTCCTGCACACCCCAAAGAACCGCACCACCCTCATCGACCTGCGAAGCCGGCAGCGCCGGACCACCCGCCCCGCCACCGCCGACGACATCACCCACCTGGCCAAAGCCTGGGCTGACGCCGGTTACACCGCGCACGGTGCAGCCACCCAGCTCCACCACATCACTACCACCCGGCTGCCCCACCAGCTGTACGCCCTGCACCCCGTCGAACGAACTCTGTGACATCAGTCCAGCGCTACTCATGACGGCCCCTGCTGCACGAAGACGAAATGCCCGAACCCGGAGGAGGAGCCGTGACAGCCATCGACCGACCCCCACACGCCCCCGTGAATCAGCCACGCGCCTTAAGCAAGCAAGAGGTGCGGCCTCACAAAGCCAAGAGGGCGGCGAAGCACGCCCTGCCCGAAGATCGGCTCTGGTCGGTGATGGACGTCGCCTACTTCCTCGCCGTTCCCGTGCAGACCGTCTACTCCTGGCGAGGTCAAGGACGGGGTCCGAAGGGCCGGCTCGTCGGTCGGCGCCTCCGATACCGACCAGAAGACGTTCGAGAGTGGGTCGCAGCGCTGTCGACGGACGTCGCATGAGACGCCTCGGCCTCGGCGAATTTGGGGAGGTCCGCTACACGGTGAGATACGGCCGGCCGGTAGCAATGGTTAACTACCGTGACTTCAACGGCGTCAGGCACCGACTCCAGGCATCCGGTCGCACCAAGGCGGAGGCTCGCCGTGCAGTGGTCCGGGCAGTCGAGAACACGATCGCCAGCGGCTCGGATGGCGAGTTCTCCTCCACCTCCACCGTCGAGGCAGGCGCGCGGGCGTGGCTCGACGACTTCGCGGAACTGGTAGCTCGGGGGGCGCGGTCACCCTCGACGCTTGACCTTTATCGCGATGCCATCGAGCGACATCTGATCCCGGCGATTGGAGGGTTAAGGATCGGTGAGTTGACCACTGCCCGCGTCGACCGATTTCTTCGATCCATCCTGCGCTCGAAGGGGTACGCGACGGCCAAGCTCACCCGAACCGTGCTTTCCGGCGTCTGCGGATACCTTTCCCGACAGGGAGCGCTGCAGTTCAATCCCGTCAGGGACGCCGGCCGCCTCGAAGCCGACCGCGACCGAACTCCTCGGGCCCTGACCCCGGTCGAGGTTCGCCACTGGCTAGCCCTGCTCGACGCCAGCGAGGAAGCCCAGCGGAACGACCTCCCCACACTGGCACGATTCATCCTCGCCACGGGACTGCGCATCGGCGAAGCCTTGGCGGTGCGCTGGTCTGACATCGACTTCGACCATGGTTTGCTCAATGTGCAGCGGACCCTCCTACGACTCAAGGGCAAGGGCATCGTCGAATCGGCGCCCAAGTCGAAGGCCTCGATCCGGGTGCTCGTCCTGCCCGGCTGGTGTCTGACGATGCTCAAGACCCGACGCCAACAGCTCGGAGCCTTCGATGGCCCCATCTTCCCCGATGCCAAGGGCGGCTACCGGGACAAGAGCAACGTCGGTGCCGCCTTCCGCCGGGCCCGAACCGGAACACCGTTCGAGTGGGTCAAGCCGCACACCTACCGCAAGACGGTCGCGACAATCCTAGACAACCAAGGCGCCAGCGCCCGCATGATCGCCGACCAGCTCGGCCATGCCCGAGTCTCGATGACCCAGGACGTCTATATGGGTCGACGGGCCGTGCACCATTCGGTTGCCGCCGCACTCGAATCTGCCAACCCCGACGTCAGCCGCCCGCAAGTCGCCGGCGGAGATGCAGATCCGAAGTGAGTAAACGCATGTGTGAGCGTATGTGTGAGCGGATGCGCCTTGCAGCGTCCTGCCAATCGCCTGACCTGCGCGTTTGTGGGCCCCGTCGGATTCGAACCGACAACCTACGGATTAAAAGTCCGCAGCTCTGCCATTGAGCTAGAGGCCCGGGGGTGTGGTCCGCGCTGGCACGAACCGCGGCGGCGACTCCCGCGCGTTTCGGCCGGTCCGCCCGCCGCCGCGCCAGTATGCCGCAGATGCCCGCCGCCATCGCCCCAGCCCCCACTGCAACCTCCTCCCGTTCTGCCCGATGCGAACGGCCCGACAAATGCCTTGACCCTCGGTCGTGAACACGGGCCCAATGGTCAGGTGACCACCACCCCGCGCGCCATCGTGCTGGTCGAGGGTCACAGCGACCGGGTCGCCCTGCTGACGTTGGCGCGGCGAGCCGGGCGGGACCTGGCCGGGGAAGGTGTTCAGGTGCTGCCAATGGGCGGCATCACCAACGTGCGCGCATTCGTGTCGCGACTTGGGCCGGACGGGCTCGGCGTCCCGCTCGTCGGGCTCTACGACGGTGCCGAGGAGGCCCAGCTTCGGCGCGGGCTGGCGGCGGCCGGTCTGGTCGAGGCACTCGACCCTGACGGACCATCCCATCTGGGCTTCTACCGGTGTTCAGCGGACCTCGAGGACGAGCTCATCCGGGCCCTCGGCGTCGAGCGCGTCGAGGAGGTCATCGCCGCCGCGGGGGATGAGCGTTCGCTTCGTCTCCTCACCGGCATGCCCGCCCAGCGAGGGTGGACGCGCGAGGCGGTGCTCCGGCGTTTCCTCGGCGTGAGGTCCGGTCGCAAGGCCCGGTATGCCGCGCTGCTGGTCGACGCCTTGGAGCCCGCCTGCGTCCCTGAGCCGTTGGCGGCCGTGCTGGCGCGCGTCTGAGCGTCGAGTCAGCTGGGCGAAAGCACCACGACCGGTATCGGGCGGGACGTCAGGCGCTGGTACGCGGCATACCGCTGCTTGTTCTGGTCGTTGACGAGGCGCCAGAGGCGCTCGTAGTCGTGCTCGCCCGGCATGACCACGCGCGAGGTGACCGGCACCCGGCGGGTGCCGACCTGTGCCACGACCTGCGGGTTCGCGCGCAGGTTGTGGTACCAGCCGGGGCTCTTGGGCCCACCGCCGGCGGAGGCCACGACGACGTAGGCGGGGCCATCCATCGCGTAGGTCAGCGAGTTGATGCGTGGGAGGCCGGACTTCGCGCCGACCGTGTGCAGGAGCAGGCACGGCACGCCGAGCAGTCGGTGACCGATGCGGCCACCGGTCCGCGCATAGACCTTCCCGTGCGCGGCGATGGTGGTGTGGGTGAGCCGATCGGTGAGAGAGGGCATGACCGAGATCGTAGGCCGCTGCGCGCCGTCAGCCGCCGGAGAGCCGGGTCCGAAAGCCCTGTTGGTCCCAGTAACCCTCGGCGCGCCGGATCAGCCCGTCAGGGTCGAGGTGGAGCACGTCGATGCCTTCGGCGGTCGCCTCGATGCCGGTCTTGCTCACTGCCTCCATCCGCCAGTGTGCGGCGATGGAACGGTTCGCGGTCAGCGCCGCCAGGACAGTGATGTCGACGCGCGACACTGCGCTGAGCAGGCCTTGCTCCCAGTACGCCTGGATGTCATGACGACCGCCGCGCACGGGGCTGCCGACGGGGTCCTCGATCTCGCCGCTCGCGGCGAAGATCTGGGCTACCCGGTGCGCGTCCAGGGCGCCGATCGCGGCGAAGTACTCGCCGAGCGTCTCGTGCGGATCGCGACCCATGGGCGCACGATACTGCGCGCTCCTTGGAGTGACGACGATCGACGCTGACAGACTGGGCTCGTGACCGAGCGTGCTGCCAGCTCGACGGCTGTCCTCGTGTGTCAGGGCCGCGCCGCCGCCGATGGCCGGTATGCCGTGGGGCGCTTCTCGGACCCGATCGCCGCGGACTTGCTCGACTCGAGCGAGCGCCTGGTGGTCGATCGCGTCCGAGCGGCGGAGCCGCCGACCGAGCCGCCCACTGAGCCGCCCACGGAGCCGCCCACGGAGGGGACCGACCGGGTGGCACACGAGATGGTGCGTCGAGTCGCGGTGACCATGGTCCCGCGCACCATCGCGATCGACGACGCGATCCGCGGCAGCGGTGCCGAGCAGCTGGTGATCCTGGGCGCTGGCCTCGATGCGCGGGCCTGGCGCATGCTCGAGCTGGCCGAGGTGACCGTCTTCGAGGTCGACCACCCGGCGTCACAACGAGACAAGCAGCGGCGGGTGGGTGCTCTCGCGCCGAGGGCCGGCAGGGTCGCCTGGGTGGCCGTCGACCTCAGCAAGGAACCCCTCGCCGCCGGCCTCGAAGCTGCTGGCTTCGACCGGCAGGTCCGGACGACGTGGGTGTGGGAGGGTGTCGTGCCCTACCTGACGCCCGCCGAGGTGCGCGCGACGACCGCCCAGGTCGCCGCTCTTTCGGCGGCGGGCAGCCGGCTCGTCGTCAACTACCAGCTGAAGTCACTGCCGACCACCGTCATGCGTGCGGCGATGCGACTCATCCTGCGGGTCTCGCGGCACCCAGACCCGATGGCAGGTGAGCCGTGGCGTTCTCAGTGGCGTCCAGACGGCATACGAAACCTGTTGAGCGACAACGAGTTTGACACGGTATGGGACAGCGACCTCCTGACCCTCTCAGCAGGGCTGGAACTGCCGTCAGACAACAACGGGTCGCTGCGCAACGGTCGGGTGGCGCTCGCCGTCCGGCGTTGACCGACCCGTCCGCTTCAGGAAATCGCCGCTCGCACCAGCTCGATGACCTTCTTCTCCACGGCGGGGCTCCACTGGGCGAGTGCGAACGACACCGGCCACAGGTCGCCGTCGTCGAGGTTCGCGGCATCCTGGAAGCCCAGCGTCGAGTACCGGTAGTTGAACTTGCCCGAGTCCTGGAAGAACAGGACGACCTTGCCCTCTTCGTTGGCGTAGGAGGGCATGCCGTACCAGGTCTTCGGTGTCAGCTCCGGAGCCGTCGCCGTGACGGTCACGTGGACGCGCTCAGCCAGGGCGCGATCCTCCGGCGCCATCGCAGCGATCTTGTCGAGGAGGTCCTGAAGGCCGTCGGCCCTCTTGGCGCCCTTCTTGCCTTCGGCGCGCAGCTCGGCGGCGCGCTGCTTCATGGCGGCGCGCTCCTGGGCGGTGAAGCCATCGGTCTCGGTCGCCGTGTTCTGTGCAGACATTCTCGGGTCTTCCCTTCGTGCAGATCAGGGCATCGGCGTCGGGCCGCGCCTTCGGTGGAAAGGCTATGCGGGCCCACCTCGGGGCGCTTCTCGATTCCTGATCGGTTGTGGTGCTGTGTCGAAGGCGTCTTCGCGCGTACTGTGGTGAGTGGCCGCCCTGGACCTCGGTGCCCCACCTGCCACCGGAGGTCTCCATGAGTTGGGTCAATCACCTGTCGGACGCCCGTGGGCCCAGCCCACTGCGGGCCACCCACGCGGACCACGGGCCGGTCTGGGTGGTGGACCTTCTCGGCGAGGCCGATCTCGCAACCTGGGACATCCTCCAGGAGGAGCTGGACCGTGCTGCGCGGATGGATCGGGACAAGGTCGTCCTCGACCTCAGCCGGCTGAGGTTCTGCGATGTCCACTGCGCCCAGCTGATCCTCGCGGCCGGCGCGACGACCAGGCTCGCCATCGCCGGGGCGAGCGGTCCGGTCCGCCGCGTGTTCGAGGTGCTCGACCCCGCCCAACGTATGCCGCGTTACCTCGGAATGGCTGAAGCGACAGCCGTGCCCTGAACCGAGTCCCGGGCCTTTGGCCAAAGTAGGCTCGCGCGAAGACGAGGACGATGAGCCGAAGTGACAGGGGATGAGGCCGATGCACTCCTGCCCAGCGGTAGCGTGGTACCCCCCATGAGCGACACGGAGGAGCGCCTGCGCCGGCTGCTCGCGTTCGTCGACGCGGAGCCGACGGACGCCGCCGACGACGGGCTCGCGGGTCGGCTCGACCGCATCTGCCGGACGGCGGTGCGGCGCGTGCCCGCTGACGGCGCTGGCATCACCATCATGAACAACGACGGTCGCCCCGCTGGCACCATCGCCGCGTCCAGCGCACGGTTCCGCCGCTTCGAGGAAGTCCAGTTCACGGTGGGCGAAGGTCCCTGTGTCGAGGCGTATGCCGCGCGCAGCCCGATCCTCGAAGCCGACATGGTGGGCAGCGGCATGCGTCGCTGGCCCGCGTATGCCGCGGCCGTCTGTGCGGAAGGCGTGAACGCGGTGTTCGCCCTCCCCATCCAGATCGGGGCGGCTCGGCTCGGTGTGCTCGACCTGTACCGGTTCGAGGCTGCCCCGCTCGCGCCGGAGGCGTTGGCCGACGCCCTGGGTCTGGCCCGGATCTGCCTCGACACGCTCCTCGGTGCGGACGTCGCCCGGTCCGGGGGCGATCTGGCCGACGGTCTGGGCGCCGCTTTCGCACTCAGCTCGGAGGCGTACCAGGCGCAGGGCGCCATCATGGTGCAGCTGGGAATTTCTCTCGCGGACGCGATGGTGCGTCTTCGGGCCCATGCCTATGCGACCGACCGACCGATCATGGACGTCGCACGCGACGTTCTCGACGGTACGATTGCCTTTGCAGGGGATGACCTGTGAGCAGGGCAAGGTCGATCGTCCTGGCAAAATCGACGGGAGTCACCATATGAGCACCATTTCCAGCGAACGGCTGGCCGTCACGTTTGTCCAGGTTGCCGACACCCTGGTCGACGACTTCGACCTCATCGACTTCCTCACGTTGCTGACCGAACGCGCGGCCGAGCTGGCCGGGTCGTCGGCGTCGGGCCTGCTGCTGAGCGACGAGCACGGCCACCTGCAGTTCATGGCGGCATCGCAGGAGTCCGCCAGGATCCTCGAGCTTGTTCCAGGTCCAGCGCGAGGAAGGTCCGTGCCAGGACTGCTTCCGGGAGGGTCGCCCGGTGTCACACCCCGACCTGGGGCAGGCCGGTGACCGGTGGCCATTGTTCGCCCCGCAGGCCGTTGCGGCCGGGTTCAGATCCGTCCACGCCTTTCCGCTGCGCCACAACCAGACCATCATCGGGGCCCTCAACCTGTTCGACACGACGCCCCAGCAGTTCACCGACTCTGACACCAACGTCCTGCAGGCCCTCGCCGACGTGGCCACGATCGGCATCCTTCAGGAGCGCGCGATCCGACGTGGCGAGGTGCTGACCGAGCAGCTCCAGCGCGCCCTCAACAGCAGGATCACCATCGAACAGGCCAAGGGCGCCCTGGCGCAGATCCACTCGACCCACCCCGATGCCGCCTTCGACATGCTGCGCAACTACAGCCGGCAGCACCACTACCGCCTGAGCGACGTTGCGGTGGCGGTTCTGCACGACCCGGCCAGCCACCCCATCCTGACCACGCCGGCTCCCAGCGCCCCCTAGCGCCGAGTCTTCACGCCGTCCGGGCGGCCGCGGCATGCATCTTCTCATCGCCGGCGGGCGGGCGTAGAGTGGCGTCGCTGCCCCGGACCCTGGTCGCCTGACCCGCCGGGGCTTCGAAGCGCTCGGGGGTCGTCAGGCTCGAGGCAGCCTGGGCGCGCCCCCTCCCGTTCGCCCCCCAAACACGGTTGAGGGGGATGCGTCCTGTAACGGCTCACCGGCCCGGTGTCCGCAGAGCGGCGCGCCCGGGGACCAACCGATGCGACCCCTCCTTCGTCTATGGGATGTCATCCATTTCTGAGGAGGAAGCGATGCGCAAGGTTCTGGGTTTGGCGATCGCCACGGTCGCGGCGTTCTGGATGGTTGCACCGGCACACGCAGCGCCCGCAGCGTCCCTGCGAGTCTCGCCCGCCACGCAGCAGGCGGGAGGGTCCGTTCAGGTGAACGGGACCTGTGAGGCCAACACCTCCGGGTTCGCGATCTCGCCGGCATTCCTGCACGACTCGGCCCACGACTTCGCCGGCGTGGGCGCGGTGGCATTCACGACCGACAGCACGGGCGCCTTCACGGCGACCGCCACGATCCCCGCCAGCAGGACACCCGGCAGCTACACCGTGTCGGCCCGCTGCGGTGGTGGCAACCTCGGCGTGACCGCGACCCTCGTGGTGACCTCGGCATCGTCGTTGCCCACCCGAGTCCCTGCCGGGACCGGCGGCCTGGCGGCGACTGGCTCCGGCTGGTCAGCCCCTCAGCTCGGCCTGGCGGCGGTGGGCGGCTTGCTGGTGCTGCTCGGCGGTTTCGGTATCGCGCGCCAGCGGACCCGTCGGTAGGGCGACGGCCGTCGTGTCAGGCCGGTCTGGCCAGCTGGTGCGGCGCGGATCGGTCGTGGTCGCGGCCGTCGGGGCCGCCCTCGTCGTCGCGGCTGCGCTGGCAGGGCAGGGTCGACCCGCGCCGTCCGACTTCGGCTCCACTGGGGCCCTCGCACCACCGCCAGCCACGGTCGCACCTCCTGCGGTCGTGCCATCCTCGGCCCCCTCAGCGACGGTCGCGCCGACCGCAGTCGCACCGGCTGCTCCGGTTCGGGTCGACATCCCGGCGCTGGGCGTCCGGGCCGTGGTGCTGCCCGTGCACGCGGTCGAGGGTGTGCTCGGCGTGCCGGCTGATCCGCAGCAGCTGGGCTGGTGGGCGGACGGCGCGCGGGTGGGTGCTGTCACGGGAACGGTCGCCATCGACGGTCACGTCGACTCCGCCGCAACCGGCGCCGGGGCACTGTTCCACCTCACCGACCTGCGGCCCGGTGCAGTGGTCCGGGTGACCACGACCTCAGGTCAGGTCCGGTCTTACGTCGTCACCGCCCGGCGGAGCTTCCTCAAGCGCCAAGGTTTGCCGCCTGATCTCTTCCGCGCGGACGGCCCGCCGCGACTGGTTCTCATCACCTGCGGCGGCCCGTTCGATGCGACGGCCCGCAGCTACCTCGACAACGTCGTCGTCTTCGCTGTGCCCGTCTGACGAGAGTACGTGCGGTGACGCCCCCGGGATGACGAAACCGCACGGCATACCTGACATGCTCGGGAACGACCAGACGACGTCGAGAAGGGAACCACCATGACCGAGGGCGAAACACTGGCGACCACCCTGCGCCTGCGCAGCACATTGCGGCAGCTGTTGGCCATGCTGGGCGCCGAGTTCCTGCTGGGCATGGGCGCGAACCTCATCGGACTGCCATCTGAGGTCAGCGGCAGCTCACGCGTCGCCACGCTGACGCTGATCGGGCTCCACGCACTGCTGGCGCTAGGCATCGTCACCGTCGCGGTCATCGCGTACACGTCCGCGCGCCGGGTCCAGCTGGTCGCCCGGATGACGACCGTGGGGCTGGCGACGGTGGCCGTGACGTTCCTGGCCGGCGTCGGGACCCTGATGTCGGGCAGCGGATGGCTCTCGTTCGTGATGGCGGCCGGGTTCATCGCGGCGATGGCCTGCTACGGCTCCGCCTACGTGGAGGTGACCAGGGTGACCGCGACGGTGCCTCCTCCGTCTCGCGCCTGACGCTCACGCGCCTGACCGTCACCGCGGGCTGTCGTCACGGGCTGTCGTCGAGGCCCCAGCTGATGATTCGGGTCGGGTGGAGGCGGATGCTCTCCTCGGGGTCGGTGAGTGCCTCTGCCGTACCGCGGATCTCCACACCTCGGGGTCGCCACGGGTCGGTGGAGGCGAGGTCGTCGACGACGAGCGCGGCGTGTCCCGTCGCAGCCACATCGCGCCACTTCTTGCTGGCCGAGAAGTCCCGGCCTGTGATGTCGACGTGGCTGGCGTCCGCCGAGAGGCGCCACATGCCGACCGGTGTCACGTGCGGTATGCCGTCGGCGCCGACGGTGGCCACCCGGGCGAGGCGTTGCTGACTGAGGTAGGCCCGCTCAGCCTCGGTGAACTCTGCCATGGAACCACTTCCTCCGCTGCTGGTGCTCAACCTCCATGGTGCGCCCGTCGGGGCTCCGATGTCCTGCACTACGCGATGCCGCCCGAGCTGTTTCGCACGACGAGTGCCTCGGGTAGCGCGCCGACCAGCGAACGCTGAGACACTGGAGCCGATGAGAAACGAGCCCAGCGGGCGCCCCGGTCCCCGCCGTCCAGCATTCTTCAGCCCTGCGGCGATGGAGTCGCAGGGCGGCACCGTGCCCGATCCCGCCGAGGTCACCGAGATCGCCCACGAGACGGCTTCGGTGCTGGTCGGCACCGGGCGCGCCGCCGAGGACCCGGTCCTGACCGCCCGCCTCGTCGCGCTGGTCGACGAGCTCGGCCTGTCGACCGTGGCCGAGCTGTGGGCCGACCGGCCCGCCCGCTCGCTGCCGGGTGCGCTCTGGCGGCTCTACGCCTTGCGGGAATGGGTGCAGCGCTGCCCTGAGGAGGCCAGCGCGGACTACGCCGCTGGCATGCGGTTCACGGATGTCAACCACGCGGTCGCCGGCGTCGCCGAACCGCCGGGCCCGGACGAGCTGCGTCAGCTCACCGATGCGATCCTGCGCGGCGTCTTCGAGGGGGACCTGGCCGTGGCGCTGCAGCGTGCAGCCGCCTTCTGCCGCGTCGTGGCCGCCGGACGCGCCGATCGGGCCCACACCACCGACGTCCAGGACCCCGACGCCGCAGCCGCCCAGACACGCCGGGCAGCGTCCATGCTCACCACCGCTGAGGACCTCGAGGCGAGCGCGCGCCTGTGGCTGACGGCGGACCTGCTCTGAATCGGGTCCGACAAGCCTGTGGATCGGGAACATCCGACCACCATCGCGGGTTACAGTCGGACGTGCGTCGGGCCGCGGTAGCCCCGGGTCCCAACTGAAGCCGCTACGAGCGGCCACGCGCCGTGAGGCGCTCCCGGCCCGACGCACAACTTCGGTGGCGGGTCCCGCCCTGTGCGTTTGACCTTCCTTCTAGGTGACCGCGACGCGCCCCGGGCAGTGAGCCACGTGGCTGGAGGCGTCCACGCCGGCCACTCGCCGCGACCGCCGGCCCGGCCCACGCCAGCCGCAGGCACGGCATACGGCATGGCTGAAGGAACCCTTGTCGATGATGGCCGACCCGACGTCGGACTCGCGCGGCACGTCGGCGCCCGACTCGGCGCCGACTGGTGGGTGGACCATGGAAACCATCATCGGGCATAGGTCCAAATGACTAGTCCGGATGGTCCAGGCATGACCCAGATGGGTAGTTCGTGACGCCGCGCGGTCAAGAGATCGCAAACAGGTGGTCCGATCACGTGCATGCTCCGTTAGCGTTTTCCCATGGCAACGGAGCGCACGGGCGGAGGGGAGCTCACCGATGGCGCCCTGCAGGACGAGATCGAGCTCGTGGGTGAGCTGGTCGTCGCTGCCTCCGCGAGCGAACGGCCGTTGACCGACGAGGAGATCGACCGGGTCCTCGGGATCGAGGGTGCGCGCCACGACGAGCACCGGGACGTCGCAGCGCACCGGTCCCTGCGCCGGCAGGACGCCTGAGCGCCGTCGGTCTGCCGTGACCGGGCGGTGACCGGGCAGTGACCGGGCAGTGAGCCGGGGATGGCTCCCCTGCGGACGCCACCTGAACACCAGGTTGCGCTGGGCGCGGTAGATGGCCGTAGCATCGTCCACGGCCATCCCCCCGCCTGACCGGAGAGAACCGTGGGCTTTCGCCTCACCCCCCAGGAGAACAGCTTCTACGACCTCTTCGCGACGTCGGCACGGCACCTCATCGAGGGCTCGCGCGAGCTGACGAAGATCCTCGGAGCAGGCGTGGGTGAGCGGGAGTCCATCGCCGAACGCATGCGCGAGATCGAGCACGACGCCGACGAGGCGACCCACGCGATCATCCGCAAGGTCAACAGCTCGTTCATCACGCCGTTCGACCGTGAGGACATCCACGGCCTGGCGTCGGCGCTCGACGACTGCATGGACCTCATGGACGCGACCGTCGACCTCATCGTGCTCTATCGCATCGGGGACCTCCCGGCTGGCGTCTCCGACCAGGTCGAGGTGCTCTCGCGCATGTCCGAGCTCACCGCCGATGCGATGCCGCGACTGCGCTCGATGAAGGACCTGTCCGAGTACTGGATCGAGATCAACCGCCTCGAGAACCAGGCCGACCAGGTCTACCGCCGGTTGCTGGCTGGGCTGTTCAACGGCGAGTTCGGCACCGACGCCATCACGATCATGAAGCTCAAGGAGGTCATCGAGGAGCTCGAGGCCGCCGCGGATGCCTTCGAGGCGGTCGCTCACAAGGTCGAGAGCATCGCGGTCAAGGAGTCCTGAGTCGCCTCATGGACTGGCTCCCGATCGCAGTCGTCATCGCCCTGGCGATGGGCTTCAACTACACCAACGGTTTTCACGACGCCGCCAACGCGATCGCCACCTCGGTCTCGACCCGCGCCCTGACGCCTCGCGTCGCGTTGGGCATGGCCGCTGTCGCCAACCTCGTGGGCGGTCTCATCGTCTGGAAGTTCGGTCAGGTGGCCACGACGGTCGGCAAGGGCATCATCGCTGCGCCACAAGGTAGCGAGGGGCTGGCCATCTGTGCCGCGGCCTTGATCGGCGCGATCGGCTGGAACCTGCTCACCTGGTGGTACGGCCTGCCGTCGTCGTCGTCGCACGCCCTGATCGGGGGCCTCGGTGGCGCCGCGTTGGCGGCCGGTGCCGCGGTGAAGTGGGCGGGCGTGTTCGACAAAGTCATCATCCCGATGGTCCTGTCGCCGATCGCGGGCATCCTGGGCGGCTACGTCGTCATGGCCGCCATCCTCTGGGTGTTCAGGGGCGCCCACCCCGGCAAGGTGTCGCGCGGCTTTCGTTACGCTCAGTCGATCTCTGCAGCCGCCATGGCCGTCGGGCACGGGTTCCAGGATGCCGCCAAGACCGCGGGCGTGGTGCTGCTCGCGCTGACGGTGGGCGGGCACTACACGAGCGACAAGGCTCCGCTCTGGGTGCTCGTCCTGTCGGCGGTGGTGATCTCCCTGGGCACGTATGCCGGTGGTTGGCGCATCATGCGCACGCTCGGCCGCCGGATCATCCACCTGGACCCACCGCACGGCTTCGCGGCCGAGAGCACGGCGGCCGCGATCCTCTACGTAGCCGGCATCGGCTATGGCGCGCCGATCTCGACCACGCACACCATCACCTCGGCGATCATGGGCGTCGGCGCGACCAAGCGCCTGTCGGCCGTGCGCTGGGGTGTTGCCGGGAACATCGTCGGCGCGTGGGTGCTGACCTTCCCGGGCGCTGGTCTGGTGGCCGCCGCGACGTTCTGGGTAATCCACCTCTTCCTCTGACCCGACTTCTTGCCCCGAATCCACCGGATCCGGCCCCTGGAGGCCCGGAAATGGTGGATTCGGGGCAAGAAGTCGAGGCGGGTCCACAGAGGTTGTGGTTCCCGCGAGGGCCGTCCACAGGGCCCTCCCAGTCCTGCGGCGCGCTGAGGCGTCCTCCGCGACGGTGGCGTCATGTCCGGCCGTATCGACGACCTGCCCCAGCCGTTCCTCGCCGCCGAGATCTCGGGGGCAGCCATCACCCACCGGGTCCTGACCGGAGCCGTGGGGCGCGGTGAAGTCCTCCGTCTGGCCCGGGGGGTGTATGCCGCCTCGGCGGCGTGGTCGCAGCTCTCACCTCGCGCGCAGCACAGTGCGCTGGCGCGGGCCGCCGCCCGCGCGTTCCCCGAAGCGACGCTCAGTCATCGCAGTGCCGGCCTGCTTCTCGGCCTGCCCCATCCGCGCGGTCGGCTCGGCGCTCCCCGGATGACCCTTCGTGATGACGACCGAACGAGCCGGACGAAAGCCTGGGTGCAGTTCCACCGCGGCGAGACACCCCCGGAGCACGTCCAGATCGCTGGGGTTCGGCTGACCACGCCAGCGCGCACCGTCATTGACTGCTTTCGAGAGGAATCGTTCCCCGACGGCGTCGCGATCGCGGACGGGGCAGTTCGCAAGGGCCTGGTCACCGTCCCCGAACTGGTCGAGCTGCGCAACCACGAGCGGCGTTGGCCCGGCGTGCGGAAGGCCGCACGCGGCATACCGATCATCGACGGGCGCCGCGAGAGCTGGCTCGAGTCGTACTCGGCGGCCGTCTTCTTCCAGCGGGACATCCCGGTTGGCGTGCCCCAGGTGATCGTCCTCGACTGGGCCGGCGAGTTCGTCGCCCGGGTCGACGTGGCGTGGCCGGATCGCGGCGTGGTGGGCGAGGCAGACGGTCAGGGGAAGTATCTCGGCGAGTTCGAGGATGGGCTCGGCCGCGAGCCTGAGGACGTCGCGCGGCGAGTGATTGCCGCGGCGCAGCGGGAGACCCGGCTACGCGACCTCGGCCTGCAGGTCGTTCGATGGGACACGACCGAGATCGTCTCCAGCCCGCACCGGGTCGTCAGACGGTGGCAGAACGCGGCGTGGGTCGCCGATCCGAGCCGGGTTCGTGCGCAGTTCCTCTGCGTCTGCCACCGACTCGACCTCACTGATTGCCCTCAATCCACCGTCTGAGGGCCCCGAGCCGCCCAAACAGGTGGATTCAGGGCAATAAGTCGGGGGAGGGGAAGGGGAGGGGGGTCGGGTCAGCCGAAGCGGCCGGAGATGTAGTCCTCGGTGGCCTTCACGGACGGGTTGTTGAAGATCCGCTGGGTGTCGTCGATCTCGACCAGCTGACCGGGCTTGCCCGTGGCGGCGAGGTTGAAGAACGCCGTGCGGTCAGACACCCGGGCCGCCTGCTGCATGTTGTGGGTGACGATGACGATCGTGTACTTGCTCTTCAGCTCGCTGATCAGGTCCTCGATCGCGAGGGTCGAGATCGGGTCGAGCGCAGAGCAGGGCTCGTCCATGAGCAGCACCTGCGGCTCGACGGCAATCGCTCGGGCGATGCACAGGCGCTGCTGCTGGCCGCCCGACAGACCGGCCCCGGGCTTGTTCAGCCGGTCCTTGACCTCGGTCCACAGGTTCGCGCCCTTGAGGGACCTCTCGACCACCTCGTCGAGCCGCTTCTTGCCCTTGACGCCGTTGAGCTTGAGCCCCGCCGCGACGTTGTCGTAGATGGACATCGTCGGGAACGGGTTCGGTCGCTGGAACACCATGCCCACGGTCCGGCGCACGGCCACGGGGTCGACGCCGGCGGCATACAGGTCCTGGTCGTCGAGCATGACCTTGCCCTCGACGCGCCCACCGGGGATCACCTCGTGCATGCGGTTCAGGGTCCGCAGGAACGTCGACTTGCCGCAGCCGGAGGGGCCGATGAAGGCGGTCACCGAGCGGGGTTCCACCGTCATCGTCACGCCCTCGACGGCCTTGAACGCGCCGTAGTAGACGTTCAGGTCGCTGACGTCGATTCGCTTGGCCATGGTGTGGGTTCGTCCTTCTCAGGGGTATGCCGGGTGGCCCGGTTACTTCTTGACGGAGCCGAAGCGCGCGATGAGGCGGCCGGCCAGGTTGAGCAGGAGCACCAGGAGGATCAGCGTGAGCGCGGCAGCCCAGACGCGGTCGACGGCCGGCTGAAGGCTCTCGGTGCGGTCCTGGTTGATCATGGTGGGCAGCGTCGGCATCAGCCCGCTGAACAGGTCGGTCGCGATCGACTTGGTGTAGGGGCCGAGGATCAGCAGCGGCGCGGTCTCACCCATGACTCGGGCGAGACCGAGCAGGATGCCGGTGATGATGCCCGAGAACGCGGTCGGCAGCACCACGCGGACGATCGTCTTCCACTTGGGCACGCCGAGCGCGTACGACGCCTCGCGCAGCTCGTTGGGCACCAGCTTGAGCATCTCCTCGGTGGAGCGCACGATCACCGGGATCATGAGCAGCACGAGCGAGAGGCACACCGCGAAGCCGACCCGCTGGAAGTGGAACGTCGTCACCCACACGGCGTAGATGAACAGTCCCGCCACGATCGAGGGGATGCCGGTGAGGATGTCGACCATGAACGAGACGGCGCGGGCGAGTCGCCCCCGGCCGTACTCGACGAGGTAGATCGCGGTCATCACGCCGATCGGCACCGAGATGACGGACGTGGCGAGCCCCTGGATCAGGGTGCCCTGGATGGCGTGGACGGCGCCGCCGCCCTCGTGCCGGGCCGTGATGCCCTTCTGGGAGTTCAGCCACCACGAGGCCTGCAGCAGCAGGTGGTAGCCCTGCGAGACGACCGTCCACAGGATCCAGACGAGCGGCGCGAGCGCCAGCAGGAACGCGCACCAGACGATGACCCGGGCGAGGACGTCCTTGACCTCTCGCGCCCGAGCCGGGTGGCCGAGGGCGGGCGAGGGGGTCGCGCTCTGTGGCGCGGCGCCTCGGGCGGGCCCGGTCGTGTCGATGGCGCTCATTCGGTGAAGGCCTTCCGGCGGTCGATCACGATGCGGGCGATCGCGTTGACGATGAACGTGAGGATGAACAGCACCAACCCGGCGGCGATGAAGGCGCCGGCCTTCTCAGGGGTGTCGAACTCGGCGGCGTTGTTGGCGATCCGCGACGCGAAGGTCTCGCCACCGTTGAGCAGGGACCAGGACCAGGCCGTGCCGTCGGCCAGCGTCGACACGATGATGGTCACGGCGACCGTCTCGCCGAGCGCGCGACCGAGGGCGAGCATCGAGGCGGAGATGACGCCGGGTCGACCGAACGGCAGCACCGCGGTGCGGATCATCTCCCAGGTGGTGGCGCCGAGGGCGAGCGCGCCCTCCTTGTGGGTCACCGGCGTCTGGGCGAAGACCTCGCGGGACAGGGCGGTCACGATGGGCAGCACCATGATGGCGAGGACGATCCCGATGAACAGGATGGTGCCGAAGCCGCTCACGCTGGTCTTGCTGAAGATCGGGACTGCGCCCAGCTTGCTCTGGAGGAAGTCCTGCACGGGCTGGTATGCCGGGCCGAGGGTCCGCAGCCCCCACAGGCCGTAGACGATGGAGGGAACGGCGGCCAGCAGGTCGATCGTGCTGGCGGCCGGCCTGGCGAGCCAGCGGGGCGCGTACTGGGTGATGAACAGGGCGACGGCGACGCCCACGGGCACCGCGATCAGCATCGCGATTACGGCGGTGATGACGGTCGTCCACAGCAGCTCGGTGATGCCGAAGCTCGGGGTTGGTCCGTCGACAGACCACGCGCGCGAGGTGAGGAAGTTGACGTTGTCCTTGGCCAGGGCCGGGACCGCCTGCCAGAGCAGGAAGACGCCGACGAGCGTCACGAGCCCGATGACCAGGATGCCGGCACCGCGCGCCGCGCCACCGAAGAGGCGGTCGCCGAGCCGGCCCGTCCCGGCCCGGTCGCCGCTCAGCGGCGCCTCGCCGTGGGGGCCGGGAACCTGGTCAGCGATGGACCGGCCGGTCACGGAGCTCACGTGGTGCGCCTCTCGGTGCGTGCAGGGTCAGAAACGGCGTATGCCGGGGGACGGGCACGAGCCCGCCCCCCGGCATACAGGGTGTCAGGACAGTGCGGCGATCGCCGCGTCCACCTTAGTGCGGACCGCGTCGGGGAGCGGCGCGTAGCCGATGCTCTCCAGGGACTGCTGGGTGTCCGAGGAGGCGAAGTGCTTGAGGAAGGACTTGAGCAGCGCCGTCTTGGCCGCGTCCTTGCCCTTCGAGCAGACGATCTCGTAGGTCACGAGGAGGATCGGGTAGGCGCCGGCCTGCTTGGTCGCGTAGTCGAGCTTGAGGCTCAGGTCGTTGCCCATGCCGGAGATCTTGGCCGCAGCCACGGCCTTGCCGACGGCGTCACCGCTCAGCTCGACGGGGCCCGCGCCGTTGTCGACCTGGGCGACGCTCAGCTTGTTGTCCTTGGCGTAGGACCACTCGGCGTAGGTGATGCCACCCTCGGTGGTCTTGACCGCGTTGGCCACTCCGGCCGACTTCTCCTTGCCCTCGCCCTTGCCGGTCCACTTCTTGGCCGGCGCGGCGGTCCAGTCGGTGGGAGCGGCCGCAGCCAGGTACTTGGTGAAGTTCTCGGTGGTGCCCGACTCGTCAGAGCGGAAGAAGACCTTGACCGGCTCGCTCGGCAGGGTCACGCCGGAGTTGAGCTTGGCGATCGAGGGGTCGTTCCAGGTGGTCACCTTGCCGTTGAAGATGTTGGCGATGACCGCGGGGGTCAGGACGAGCTTGCTGACGCCCTTGACGTTGAAGGAGACCGCGATCGGGCCGGTCACCATCGGCAGGTCCCACGCGGGGGAGCCGCACGTCTTGGCCGCGTCGTCGGCCTCGACCTTGCCGTTGACCACCTTGGTCTTGAGCGCGGAGTCCGAACCGGCGAAGTCGACCTGGCCGGCGATGAACTGCTTGATGCCCGCGCCGGAGCCGGTCGGGTTGTAGTTCACGGTGGTGCCGGCGCACTGGCTCTGGAACGAGCTGATGGCCTCCTCGATGGCGTTCTTCTGGGCCGAGGAGCCCTCGCCGTTGAGCGTGCCGCCCTTGGGGCAGTCAGAGGAGGCGGATGTGCTGCTGGACGCGCTGCTGGACGCGCTGCCCGAACCAGCGCTGCTGCCGTTGTTGTTGTCGGAACCGCACGCGGTCAGCGCAAGAGAGCCGACCAGGGCGACGCTGGCCAGCTGGCCAAGACGCTGGATCTTCACGGTGTCAAACCTCTCCACAGGGGGAAATCAGGGGAAATCGGTGGCGGGCGGTGTGCCCGACGGTGCGAAGTTAGGCAGCGTTCATGACGCGGCGGTCCGTCGCGGGTGAACGCAAGGTGAACACCAGCCTGACATTCCCCGACGCCCCTGCGTCCGCGTGGCGAGCGCCCGGTTAACGGCTGCTCTCGGGGCGGTCAAGGGCTGGTCAGGGCCGATCAGGGCCGATCAGGGCAGGTGGCGTTCGACCGCCACCACCCGGGCCGTGTCGCCACTGCCTGCGAGGTGCGCCACGAGGGCCTCACCCTTGGCCATCGTGCAGTCGGCCGCGTCGCGCAGCGCCTGCGCGGTCGCTGGCCCGGTGGGCTCGTCGAGATTGACGAGCCCGAACAGGCCGCGCAGGAGGTCGGGCAGCACCGGACCGTGGCTGCAGACCGCCGCGGCTTTCCCGCGCTCGACCAGCCGGTGGAGGTGGTGCGTCGCGCGGGCCGGGTCGGCGGCATACCCTTCCTCGCTCAACCCGTCCTTGGTGCGCAGCGGGGCGCCGATGAGCGCGGCGTACGGTCGGAGGGTGTCGGCGCAGCGCAGCGACGGCGAGCTCACCAGCCGCGTGACGCCGTATGCCGCGAGCACCGGGGCGAGCGCCGCGGCGCGCTGGCGCCCGGAGCTGGTGAGCGGCCGGAGCTGGTCGTCGCCGGACCACGACCCCCGACCGGTGGCGTGCGCGTGCCGCACCAGGACGAGGGGCCAGGTCGTCAAGGTGCCGGCCTTGTCGGCACGCACCACGGCCCGCAGCTGGTCGCGGTCGCGGGCGTAGTCGAGGCGGTCCGACGCGCTGATGACGTCGAGCCAGCGCACCTCGTCGATCTCGTTGCGGAGCGGGCCGGCCGGCTTGCTCGCCTCGGCAGCCCAGTAGCGGACCTCCTTGGTGGCGGGCTGGCCGGTGCCGTCGAGCACGGTGTACTCGGCTCCCGGCAGCGGCCGCCCGAGGGTGACCTCGAGGGAGGTCTCCTCGTGGGTCTCGCGGACCGCTGCGACGGGCCACTGCTCACCGGGGTCGAGCTTGCCCTTGGCCCAGGACCAGTCGTCGTACTTGGGTCGGTGGACGAGCGCGACCTCGAGCTGCCCACGTCGGCGACGCCACGGAACGGTTCCCGCGGCGGGAATCGGCGACGTCAACGTCGGCGGGCCTTGCGGCGTCGTTTGCCGTGCGTCTCGATCATCGTGGCCTGCAGGTCGGCGAGGGGCTCGCCGTCGGCCCCGAGGTGGACGCGGGTCCACCGGCCGTCGCTGGTGAGGCGCCAGTGCGAGTAGTCGGCACTCATGCCCCGGGCGAGCAGGGACTGCAGGTCGGCGACGTGGCGTGGCTCGACGATGCGGACGAGTGCCTCGACCCGGCGGTCGAGGTTGCGGTGCATCATGTCGGCGCTGCCGATGTAGACCTCGGGCTCACCCCCGCCGCCGAACAGGAACACCCGGGAGTGCTCGAGGAAGCGTCCGAGGATCGAGTGGACCTCGATGTTCTCCGAGAGCCCCTCGACCCCGGGGCGCAGCGCACAGATCCCGCGCACCCAGATGTCGACGTGCACGCCGGCCTCGGACGCCCGGTAGAGCGCGTCGATGAGCTGCTCGTCGACGATGGAGTTCACCTTGAGCTGCACGAGCCCCCCACGCCCGGCCTCGGCGTGCTCGATCTCGGCCTCGATGCGCTCGATGAGACCGCTGCGCACGGAGCGAGGGGCGACCAGGAGGCGCTTGAACTTGCTGCGCGGGGCGTACCCGGACAACTGGTTGAACAGCCGCGCCAGGTCGTCGCCGACCTGCGGATCGGAGGTGAGCAGGCCGAAGTCCTCGTAGAGGCGGGCGGTCTTGCCGTTGTAGTTGCCGGTGCCGATGTGGCAGTAGCGCCGCAGCGACCCGTCGTTCTCCTGGCGGACCACCATGCACAGCTTGGCGTGGGTCTTGAGACCGACGATGCCGTAGACGACGTGCACCCCGGCGTGCTCGAGCTTGCGTGCCCAGGAGATGTTGTTCTGCTCGTCGAACCGGGCCTTGATCTCGACGATCGCGAGCACCTGCTTGCCGGTCTCCGCGGCGTCGATGAGGGCGTCGATGATGGGCGAGTCGCCGCTGGTGCGGTAGAGCGTCTGTTTGATGGCCAGCACGCTGGGGTCGAGCGCTGCCTGCTCGATGAAGGCCTGGACCGAGGTCGAGAACGAGTCGTAGGGGTGCTGGAGCAGGACGTCCTTGTCGCGGATGACGGACAGGATGTCGGACGCCTTCGAGGACTCGGCGGGCGCGAGGTCGGGGTGGGACATGCCGCGGAACGCCGGGTAGCGCAGGTCGGACCGCTCGAGGTCCGCCACCAGGTTGAGCCCGCGCAGGTCCAGGGGAGCAGGAAGGCGATAGACCTCGCTGTCGCTCACACCGAGCTCGCGCACCAGCATGTCGAGGACGTGGTCGTCGATCGACTCGTCCACCTCGAGCCGGACCGGCGGTCCGAAGCGGCGCCGGGTGAGCTCCTTCTCGAGGGCGGTGAGGAGGTTCTCGGCGTCGTCCTCCTCGACCTCGAGGTCCTCGTTGCGGGTGACGCGGAAGGTGAAGTGCTCCTGGACGTCCATCCCCGGGAACAGCATGTCGAGGTGCGCCGCGATGACGTCCTCGAGCGGGACGAAGCGGGTGTTGAAGAGGTCGGCGGTGGCCGGCTCGCCCACCTCGGGCTCGATGTGCAACAGGCGGGGGAGCAGGGGCGGCACCTTGACTCGCGCGAAGTGCTCCTTGCCTGTCTTGGGGTTGACCAGGAGCACGGCAAGGTTGAGCGACAGCCCGGAGATGTAGGGGAACGGGTGGGCCGGGTCCACGGCCAGTGGGGTCAGCACGGGAAAGACCCGGGCGGCGAACAGCTCGGACTGGATGGTCCGCTCGTCGTCGCTCAGCTCGTCCCAGCGGACGATCGAGATTCCCTCGTCCTCGAGGGCGGGCTGGACGCGCTCCTTGTAGACGGTCGACTGCATGGCCTGCAGCTCGTGGGCGACCAGCGAGATCTGCTCGAGCACCTCGCGCGGCTCCAGCCCGGAGGCCGACCGGACCGCGAGCCCGGTGGCGATGCGGCGCTTGAGCCCGGCGACCCGGACCATGAAGAACTCATCGAGGTTGGAGGTGAAGATCGCGAGGAACCGGGCGCGCTCGAGGAGGGGCACGGACTCGTCAGAGGCCAGCTGCAGGACCCGCTCGTTGAACTGCAGCCACGAGATCTCGCGGTCGAGGAACCGGTCGTTGGGCAGCCCGTCGGCCTCCACCCCCGCACCGGCTGGCACCACGCGCATGAACCGGCCGTTCGACGCCCTCGGCTGGGCGCTGGCGATCGACACCTCTTGACCGGGCAGGTCGCCGTCGGGGACTGCCGTGTCGGTGTCGGCGCGGGTGGTGACGCTCATGCGGTCATCCTGACAGTGCTTGATGAACGGGGTGCGAATACATGACATCGACCATGATGCTGCGGAATCCCAGCCCCGTGTAGGTCCGGATCGCCGGTTCGTTGTCGCCGTCGACGTAGAGCACGACCTCGGGGAGCCCCTGGGCGGCCAGGTGGGCCAGGCCCAAGGCGGTGACGGGCCGGCCCAGCCCCTTCCCCTGGTATGCCGGGTGGACGCCCACCACGTACACCTCGCCTGCCGCTGCGCCCGGGTCCACACTCGACGCCTGGCTGGGGTCGACCTTGGTCCAGTGGAATGCCACGACCCGCCCCGGTGCGTCCTGTGCCTCGACGAGCAGCAGGCCGGCCGGGTCGAACCACGGCTGGGCCTCGCGCTCGCGCAGGTCGGCCAGCGTCATGCGCCCCTGCTCCGCGTGGTGGACGAACGCCGCCGCGTTGGCCTCGAGCCACGCCTGCTCGTCGCGGCCCGGCTCGAACGCGCGCGCCGCGAACCCCGGCGGCAGGGCCGACCTCGCCGGGTCGGTGTCGGCCGCGGAGAGCGGCCGGGACATCTTGTGCAGCTCGCGCACGGCCGTCCACCCGTCCGTGGCCGCGAGGGAACGCGCGGGCTCGAGGTTGCCGTGAGCCCAGACCCGGACCAGCGGGGACCGCTCCCGCGCCGTCTCGAGCAGGGCCCGTCCGAGGCCGTGGCGGCGGTGGGCGGGGTCGACGACGACCTCGGCGGAGGGCTCTGCAGGGTCCAGCTCAGCGAGCTGGGCGTACCCCGTGAGGGTGTGCTCGGCATACGTGAGCAGGTGGGTGGCGCGCCCCTCGGCGTCGCCCAGCCACAGCAGCGTCTGCTCGGACAGCGGGGCGACACCGTCCGTGCGCGCGGCCGCAGCGCTCAGGTCACGGACCTGCTCGGCGGTCTCGGGGGTGAGGGTCGCGCGCTTGTTCGACGGATGGTGGGGGCACGGCAGACATTGGATCACGGACCTGTGCAGCCCCGGGGTTCCGTCAGGCGTCGACCGGGGTGTGCTCGGCCGGCACGAAGCGGTAGCCGACGTTGCGGACGGTGCCGATGAGGACCTCGTGCTCGGACCCTAGCTTGGCCCGGAGACGGCGGACGTGGACATCGACGGTGCGGGTGCCGCCGTAGTAGTCGTACCCCCAGACCTCCTGGAGCAGCTGGGCTCGGCTGAACACGCGGCCCGGGTGCTGAGCGAGGTACTTGAGGAGCTCGAACTCCTTGTACGTGAGGTCGAGCAGCCGACCGCGCACGCGGGCCGAGTAGGTCGCCTCGTCGATGGTCACGTCGCCCGAGGTGATCTGGACGTCCTCGGCCTCGGGCTCGCCCTGGAGCCGCCCCGCGGCCAGCCGCAACCGCGCCTCGACCTCGGCCGGGCCTGCGGACTCCAGGAGGGCCTCGTCGATGCCCCACTCGGCCGTCAGACCCGCCAGGCCGCCCTCGGTGAGGATCGCGATGAGCGGGACCGACATGCCCGAGACGCGCAGCACGCGGCACAGCGACCGCGCCACGGCGAGGTCGCGCCGCGCGTCGACCAGGACGGCGTCGCACGGGGGTGCGTCGACCAGCGCGGTGGGCTCGGCGGGGATGATGCGCACGTGGTGGCTCAGCAGGCCCAGCGCAGGCAACACCTCGGCGCTGGGCGCCAGGGAGTTGGTCAGCAGCAGCAGACGGGCCATGCCCATGAAGGATACGGCGCCGAGGGTGGTGCCGGGTGGGTGAACACATGATGAGACCGTTGTCTCACCAACAGCAAGTGTCGGAGGATGCCGTATGCCGGGTGAGCAGACCAGGTCGCCAGTCACCGTGCGGTACTGGGCCGGTGCCCGCGCGGTTGCCGGGGTCGACGAGGACGTCCTCGACGGGTGCGCGACCGTCGCCCAGGCTGCTGCCGCCGTGGTGCGCCTCCACCCGGGGCTGGTGGCGGTCGTCCCGGTGAGCACTCTCCTGCTCGACGGTCGTGCCACGAGCGGGGACACCGCGTTGCCTGCCGGGGCCGTCCTGGAGGTGCTGCCGCCCTTCGCCGGTGGGTGATGGGAGGATGCGGGCTGTGTCCGACCTCCCCGAGCAGGCGCCCAGCACCCCTGCGCCCCTGACCCGTCGCGAGCGACGGGCCGTGGGTGCCGCTGCCTCGCGGTTCCCGGGCCGGGTCTACGTCCCGAGGACGATCACCATGATCGCCACCGTCGCGTTCGCCGGCCTGGTGGCGTTGACGGGCTACGCCGGCCCCGCCCTGGTCGCGGTCGCCATCGCCCTCGGGGGGTTCGTGCTCGCCTGGGGCTGGCCCGCGCTCCTGGGGCTGCCCAGCCCGCGCGGGACCACCACCGTCCTGACCGCCGGAGCGGTGTTCATGGCCGGCGCCGTCGTGCTCACCAGCGACGACCCGTTCCTCGCGTGGGTCCCGGCCGGCATGGCCGTGGCCGTGGTGGTGGCGTTCCTCCACCAGCTGCTGCGTCGTGACGGCCGGCCGCGGTTGACCGAGTCGGTGGCAGCCACCACGGCGGGTCTCGCGATCATCTCCTCCGGCGTGGCCCTCGCGCCGCTGCCGCACGTCCTCGGTGGTGCGGACGCGCTCGCGGCCACCATGGCCGGTCTGGCGGTCTCGGCCCTCGTCGACCCGATGATCGGCATCGGGCGGTTGCGGCAGTGGGCCCTGTTCGTGGCCATGGTGCTCGGTGGGCTCGCCGCCTTCCTCGTCGCGCTCATCACCGGCCACCCCCAGACCGCGACCGCAGCCCTGCTAGGCCTGCTCGCTGCCGGGGTGTCGCACGCGGCGCGCCGGGTGATGGCCGCGCTGCCCGCGGCCGGGGGCGCCCGGGCCCAGCTGGCAGTGGCCGCCTCCTCGTCGATGCTGATCGGCGTGGTGGCCTACGTCGTCGTCCGCCGCTTCGTCGCCTGAGCCACCACGGTGGTCAATCAGTAGACGAGGGAGCGGGCCCCCTCGGCCATGACCTCCTCGACGAAGGCCGCAGCTCCCCGGATCTCCGCTCCTCCGACCAGGTCCGCTTCGGTCAGCTCGCGCCGCGCCGCACACTGACCACAGACGGTGACCCGGCCCTCGGCGAGCAGGGCGTCGAGCAGGTCCGCCAGCGGCGCGGCATACGGCAGGTCGAGGTCCCCGGCCCGCCCGGGCACCGCAACCCAGGTCGCCTCGCCGGTGAGCCACAGGCTCACCTCCACTCCGGCGGCGAGCGCGGTCGCCGCCACGGAGAGCGCCTGGTTGAGGCGCTCGGGGGCCTCGACACCACAGGTGACCTTGACGACGAGACGAGCGCGCTGATCGGGCATGGGCACAGGCTACGATCTGGGCCGTGCACACGTTCTTCCTGTCCCTGCTGGTCCTCACGGCTGTGGTGGTGACCTGGTTCGCCGGGTTCGTCGTCTACCGCTTGGTGAAGACGCCCCGCTGATGGTCTTCAACCTCGACCTCGACCTGCCCCCCGAGCTCGCGCCACTGGCGTGGCTGGTCGGCCGCTGGGAGGGTGCCGGCGTCGTGGGCTACCCCACGATCGAGTCGGCCAACTTCGGTCAGGAGGTCGAGGTCAGCCACGACGGGCGCCCGTTCCTGGAGTGGCACAGTCGCACCTGGCTGTTGAACGACGCCGGTGACAAGGTGCGACCGCTGGCCACCGAGACGGGCTTCTGGCGCCCGGTCGAGGGCGGCGAGGTCGAGCTGCTGCTCGCCCACCCCACCGGCATCGTCGAGCTCTACTACGGGACGGCCGAGCCTGCGAAGATCGCGTTGCGCACCGACGGGGTGCTCCGCAGCCCCCGTGCCAAGGAGTACAACGCCGCAACCCGGCTCTACGGCCTCGTCAACTCCAACCTGCTCTGGGCGATGGACATGGCGGCTGTGGGCCAGTCGCTGCAGAGCCACGTCTCCGCCGAGCTCAAGCGCGTCGCGTAGGCACCCTTGAGCTCCTCTGCGCGCATCCTCACCGTCTGCACCGGCAACATCTGCCGCTCGCCCTTCCTCGAGCGCACCCTCCAGTCCGAGCTCGACCGTTCCTGGGGGCCGGGCGAGGTCCAGGTGCACAGCGCCGGCACGGGTGCGCTGACCGGGTCGGCGATGGACCCCGAGGCGCGTGCGCGCCTCGAAGCCCAGGGGTATGCCGCGAACGGCTTCGTCGCTCGTGACCTGACCGCGGACCTGGTGGCTGGGGCAGACCTCGTGCTCACCGCGACCCGCGCCCACCGGGGCAAGGTGGCGGCAGTGCACCCCCGGGCCCTGCGCTACGTCTTCGCCTTCCGGGAGTTCGCGGACCTCGTCACCGGTGTCTCGGACGACGACCTGCAGGTGCCGAGTGCCGACGCGGGCGAGCACATCCGCCGCGTCGTCGCCCTGGCCGCTGCCCAGCGCGGTGCCAGGCCGCCACTGGATGACAGTGAGGCAGACATCGTCGACCCGTATCGCCGCGCAGCGGAGGTCTTCGACCAGATGACCGGACAGATCATGGCCGCCCTCCCCACCGTGGCCCGGGCTCTCGGGCGCCCCTGATGCGCCAGGTCTCGAGCCGGGTCGGCATCATCGGGCTGGCCGCCTTCCTCGTCATCGACGTGCTGCTCGTCGTCATGGCGCTCAACAGCACCCGGGCCTCGGTCAACGGGGCCGCCCTGTCGCCCACGGTCCACACGGGCGGCGCGCAGTCGACGTCCGGGACCGGGTCGACGTCGCCGACTGCCACGAAGACCACCAGCGCGCCGCAGCCCACGGTGGCGGTCGCGCCGTTGGCGGTCGGGATCGCGGCGGTCGACCAGAGCACCGCGATCCGGTTCACCGTCGGGTCCTGCGCCAAGGCCGGATCGAGCGTCGAGGTCAGCACGGACGGTGGCTCGACGTGGAAGACGCGGCCGGCGCCCTTCGACGCCGTCATGCGGATTCGGGTACGTGCCGACAAGTCGACCTTCGCGGTTGGCGCCAACCAGAGCAGCGGCTGCGCGCCCGCGATCCGCCAGGCCCCGGGGCTGACGAAGGCGTGGGGCGACGCCGTGGCGGCGACCGACGTCTGGTTCCGCGACCCGCAGAAGCCCGACACGATCGGCCTCGCCAAGGGCGGTACGGGCACGCCGTGCCCGGGCGCCAAGGTCATCGACCTCGCGGTCGTGGACGCGGGCGCCGGCGCCCTGTGTGCCACCGGCGCGGTGCTGGTGAGCACGAGCGGGGCGCAGTGGAATCGCGCCGGCATGGTGCCCGGAGCCCTTGCCGTCGCACTCGACGGCAAGGCCAACCCGTATGCCGTGCTGCCCGGGGCCGGTTCGTGCGCCGGCCTCGCGGTGGTCCAGCCGGACTCGCCGGGCACCGTCGTCGGCTGCGTCCAGGTCGACCTGGGCAGCGTCAGACCGGGCTCGGTCGCCCTGAGCATGTCCGCGGACAGCGGCTGGCTGCGCGTGGGTCAGCGCGTGTTCCGGGCCGACAGCTCGCTCGCGACGTGGAAGGCCGCCTGACCCGACCGGCGGGCCCTCAGGGGGTGTGGGTCTGGTCCTTGTAGCCGCTCATCGCGTCGTTCTGGAGCGCATCGCCGAGCAGCCGCATCCCCGGCTCGTCGACGATGTCGATCGACCCGCCGTTGGGGGCGGTGCCGAACCCGGTGAACGGCGCCGTGACGAAGGCGATGTCCGAGCCGCGCAGGTTGCGCATGCCGAAGGCCTCTGAGCGCATGTCACCGATGCTGAACGCCTGGTCGACCGTGAGGTTCTTGGTGCCGGCATCGACGAACTGGGCGAGCCGCACCGGGTTGGCGAGGACGTCGCGGCTCAGCGACTTGAGCAGAAGCGCCTTGATGAACGCTTCCTGCCGCTTGCCGCGGGAGATGTCCCCTTGGCTGAGGGCGTGGCGCTCGCGGACGAACGCGAGTGCCATCTCGCCGTTCATCATCTGGTAGCCCTTGTGGAAGGTGAACTCCGAGGTGCTGCCAGCCTCCTCGACGTAGACGTTGACGCCGCCCACGGCATCCGTCATGCGCTTGAACCCCTCGAAGCCCACGACGGCGACGTGGTCGATCGGCACGCCCACCAGGTTCTGGAGGGTTTCGACCAGCAGCGGGGCGCCGCCATAGGCGAAGGCGGCGTTGATCTTGTCCTTGCCGTGCCCCGGCACGCTGACGTAGAGGTCGCGGGGGAAGTGCACGAGCGTCACCGTCTTGCGGTCGGCGGCCACGTGCATGAGCACGATGACGTCCGAGCGACCGTCGGCGACGGTGGTGCGCGAGTCGGACCCGATGAAGAGGATGTTCTGGGCGTCCTTGGCCGCGGCCTTCCGGGCGGGCGGTGCGGCGGCGCCGCTCACCCCGGGGGTGGGCAGCAGGGCGCTGTGTTTGACGTTCGACGTCAGTTCGTGGTTGAGGAACAGCAGGTATGCCGCGACCGCACCGACGAGGAGCAGGAGCACCAGGGCGACGGTGGCGGCGATGGCGCGGCGCACCCGTGAGCCGCGGCTACGGGGCGGGTCGGCGTCGGTCTCGTCGATCTCGTCAAAGGTCTCCAGCACCCCGTCAGTGTAGGGAGAGCGGCTGAGCGCTGCCCACGCAACCGTAGAGTGGGGTGGTGCACGACGTCGGCGAGCAGATGCGGGCCCACGGGCGGCGCATGACGCAGCAGCGCCAGCGCGTCGTCGACGCCATCGCACGCCTGGGTCACGCCACCCCCGAGGAGGTCGTGTCGGCCGTCGCCGGCGACGGCGCCGCGGGGCTGGCACCATCGACCGTCTACCGCGCCCTGGAGGCGCTGGAGGAGCTCGGTGTGGTCAGCCACACCCACCTCGACCACCGGGCGCCGAGCTATCACCTGGCCGACCACGCCGACCACATCCACCTCGTCTGTCGCGACTGTGGGCGAGTCGAACAGTGCCCGCGCGAGCTCGCCGACCCGTTCGCGGGGAATGTTCTGCGGCTCAACGGCTTTGTTGCTGATGTGACACACATGGCGATCCACGGACGGTGCAGCTCGTGCGCGACGAGACGATGACGACAGAGATGACGACAGAACGGTCGTCCCTGCTGACCCGTCCGGGCGCGGTGGACGGCGACGGTGTGGACGCGGGTGTGGCGGCGCACTACGGCGATCCGCTGCGCGAGCAGCGTCTGCTCTCCGAGGGCTTGGCCGTGGTCGACCTGTCGCACCGGGGGGTGGTGACGGTGACGGGTCCAGATCGACTGTCCTGGCTCCACTCGATCACGACCCAACAGCTCACGGCCCTGGCGCCACGGGTGTCCGCCGAGTCGCTCGTCCTCACGCCCAAGGGGCACATCGAGCACAGCCTGCACCTCGTCGACGACGGGGTGGCCACGTGGATCACCACCGAGCCGGGCGATGCTCCTGCCCTCGTCAGGTGGCTGGACTCGATGCGCTTCATGCTCCGGGTCGAGGTGAGCGACGTGACTGCCGACTGGGCCGTGCTCGGCGAGCCGTCCGGCCAGGAGTCCCAGCCCGGCGAGCCGCTGGCCTGGCGCGACCCGTGGCCCGGTCTCGTGGGTGACACCGCGGCATACGGCCCAGTGGAGGGGCACCCGGCCACCAACCGGGCCTGGCGCGAGCTCCTGGTACCCCGTCCCGAGCTGGCGGCAGCCGTCGGCGAGCGGGACCTCGCCGGGACCTGGGCCAGTGAGGCCCTGCGTGTCGCTGCGTGGCGGCCGCGGTTCGGGTTCGAGACCGACCACCGCACGATCCCGCACGAGGTCGACTGGCTGCGCACGGCGGTGCACCTGCACAAGGGGTGCTACCGCGGTCAGGAGACGGTGGCACGGGTGCACAACCTCGGGCGCCCGCCGCGGCGTCTGGTCTTCCTGCACCTCGACGGGTCCGGTCACACGCTCCCGGGGGCGGGCGAGGCCGTGATGCTCGGCGACCGGCAGGTCGGTCAGCTCACCTCGGTCGCGCGCCACCACGTGGACGGCCCGATCGCGCTCGCGTTGGTCAAGCGGAACACTCCGGTCGACGCGGCCCTGGCCATCGGCGGCATCAGTGCCGCCCAGGACGAGGTCGTCGCGCCGTAACGGCCGCAGCCGTGTGCCGCCCGTCGCCGCGGAGGCTCAGTGCTATGCGGACTGTCGCTCGCGAGAACGCTCCCGGCGCGAACGGTCCTCGGGCAGGGGCGCGTAGCCGTCGCTGTAGTAGTAGCTCTCGGCGTGGGCGCCGTGCGTGGGGACGCGGTTGACGACGATGCCGAGAATGTTGCCCTTGACTCCGCGCAGGGCCTCGAGCGAGCGCGTCACGTGCTCGCGGTTGACCACGCCGCACCCGGTGACGAGCACGACGCCGCCGGTGAGGGTGCTCAGGACGGTCGCATCGGTGACCGGCAGGATCGGGGGCGCGTCGATGACGACGTAGTCGAACATCTCCTCGAGCGTGCCGATCAGCCGGGCCATCGTCTCGGAGCCCAGCAGCTCGCTCGGGTTGGGCGGGATCTGGCCAGCGCCGAGAACCTGCAGCGCGCTGTCACCGAACGGTTGCAGCACGTCGAGCAGCTCGGCCTGACCGATGAGCACGTTCGTGAGCCCAACGGACCCCTCCATGCCCATGTAGCGCAGCAGCCGGGGTCGACGCAGGTCACCCTCGATGACGCAGACCCGCGCTCCGGCGGCCGCCATGCTGATGGCGAGGTTGGCCGCTGTCGTGGTCTTTCCCTCGCCGGGCAGCGAGCTGGTCAGGACCATCGAACGGGGGTGGTTGGCTGCGTCGACGAACTGGAGGTTGGTGCGCAGCGACCGGAAGGCTTCGGCGCGGAGGCCGTGCGGGTCGGACTGGACGATGAGCGGGTGCTTGCCGCCGTCGGGATCGAAGGCGATGGTGCCGATGATCGTCTCGTCACTCAGGTCCTTGACGTCCCGCTCGCTCTTGATCGAGGTGTCGAAGGTGTCGCGCAGCAGGGCCACGCCGAGGCCGACCAGCAGGCCGAGGACCAGGCCGAGGCCGAGGTTGCGGGCAGGCATGGGGCTGATCGGTGTGGTCGGGACCGACGCTGGTCGCACCACCGACACCTTCACCGGGCTCGGGGTCTTGTCGGACACGCGCTCGAGGTCGACGACACTCGTGGAGAACTGCTTGCCGACCGCCTCGGCGATGGCCGCCGCGCGCTGGGCGCTGGCGTCGTCGACGTAGACGTCGATGAGCACGGTGTCGAGCGGCACGCTTGCCGTGATGCGCTGGCCGAGGTCATCGGGGGTGGTGTTGAGCCCGAGCTGCTTGATCACGGGATCGAGCACGGTCGGCGTGGAGATGAGGTCGGAGTACGACTTCACCCGCTGCTGGGTGAACGTGTTGCCCTGCAGCAGCTGGCTGGAGTCCTGGCCTCCCGACGTCGACACGAACAGCTGGGTCCGGGCCTCGTAGACCTTGGGGCTCCAGAGGGTGAACAGCGCCGCGAACGCGACGATCAGGAGAGTCGCCACGGTGATGGCGCGCCACCGTTTACGCACCACGCGGAGGTAGTCGTGAAGGTCCACGGTCCTGCTTTCACTTGCTGTTGCATGGAGTCGCCACGGGCTGCCAGCGCACGCGTGGACCGCGACAGTCTTTCACAGGCTGGGCGCACTGGTGCGGAGCGTGGCTGCCATGATGACGCCCATGGCTCGCACGACCGGAACACTCATCACCGTTGCGCCCACGGGCGCTGAGCTGGCGAAGTCCGATTTTCCCCAGCTGCCGACGACCCTGGACGAGCTGGTTGAGACGGCTCAGTCGTGCGAGCTGGCCGGTGCCGCCATGATCCACCTGCACATCCGCGACGCGGACCACCGCCCCACCCTCGATCACGGTTACCTCAAGGCGGCCGTCCAGGCCCTGCGCGAGCAGACCAGCCTGGTCATCCAGCTCTCGACCGGCGGCAGCGTGCACGACCCGCTCGACCAGCGGCTCACGGTGCTCGACGCCGAGCCCGACTCGTGCTCACTGACGTGCGGCACGACGAACTTCGGCGACGACGTGTTCCTCAACCCCTATGGCTTCATGTCGGACCTCTACGTCCAGGCCCAGGAGCGTGAGGTGGTCCCCGAGTTCGAGCTGTTCGACCTCGGCCACGTCGCCTCGCTGGCCCGTCTGGTCGACACGCACGGACTGCCCTTCGGGGGGAAGGTGCACGTCGACTTCGTGACGGGGGTGCCAGGGGGTATGCCGGGCACGCCGGCCGCGCTGCTGGCTGGCGTGGCCATGCTGCCTCCCGAGGTCACCTCCTGGGCGGCGACCGGCATCGGCCGGACCCATCTGCCGATCGCGGCGGCGGCGCTCGCTGCCGGGGGCCACCTGCGGGTGGGGATGGAGGACAACGTGGTCTTCGCGCGGGGCGTCCCCGTGGAGCACAACCGCCAGCTCGTCGAGCGGGCCGCGCACCTCGCCGAGGTGATGCAACGTCCCGCCCTGTCGACCGAGGCCGCCCGCACCCTTCTGGGCGTCAAGGACCGTCGCGCCTGACCCCGCCAGGTGGCCAGAGTTTGCCGTGTGATGGGGAACACGCTGCCTTCAGTTTGCATGTTGCTAACTAGAGCAAGCAGTATGGGGGCATGAGCCGAATTCCGCTGGGACCCCTCAGTGGCAACAACCTGGGCGACTACCTGCGCGAGCAGCGTCAGACCGCCCGGCTCTCGCTGCGTCAGCTCTCCGAGCTGGCCGGCATCTCCAACCCCTACCTGTCGCAGATCGAGCGTGGCCTCAAGAGGCCCAGCGCAGAGATCCTCCAGCAGCTCGCCAAGGGCCTCGAGGTCTCAGCAGAGTCGCTCTACGTCCGGGCGGGGATTCTCGACGAGCGGCAGGGGCACGACGCCGAGCCGCTCGACACCAGGGCCGTCATCGGCGCCGACCCGCAGCTCACCGCACGCCAGAAGGCCGCCCTCCTGGACATCTACGACTCGTTCGTGGCAGCCCAGGAAGCGCCGGACCGCAAGCGTCCAGCCGTCAAGGCCGCCAAGACCACCCCAACCCCCCGCAAATGAAGGAGATCCCCATGGCACTCGTTGCCGACATCCGCAAGACCGTCACCGACACCACTCCCGTGTTCGCCGCCGTCGGCCTGACCGACCTGGCCGTCGAGAAGGTCCGCGACGCCCGCGTCCGCGCTGCCGCGGTTCGCCTCGAGCTCGAGCCCGCCAAGCTGCAGGTCAAGGCCCAGGAGTCCTACGAGTCCGTGGCCGCCCGGGGCGAGCGCCTCGTCAAGCGCGTCCGCACCCAGAAGTCCACCAAGGACCTCATCGCCCAGGCCGAGGCGACCTTCGCCCTCGGCAAGGGTGCCGTGACCACGGTCCGCCACTCGGCCAGCGAGATCCAGCGCTCCGCCAAGGCCACCCTGACCACGGGCCGTCGCGAGGCCGCCACCACCGCCCAGACCGTCGCCGGCTCCATCATCGGCGAGACGGCGACCACGGCCGCCGAGGTGAAGCAGTCCGCTGCGCGCACCCGCACGGCCGCCAAGCGCACGGCCACCACGGCCAAGAAGTCGACGAGCGCCAGCAAGACGGCGACCAAGCGCGCGACCACCGGTGCCAAGAACACCGCGTCCGCCACGAAGAAGGCCACCGAGGCGGCTGCCACCAAGGTCGGCGACTGACCCTCACGCTGAACCCGAACGGCCCCCGCCCCTCCCGGCGGGGGCCGTTCGCGTCGCTAGGGTTGTCAGGTGACTACGCGGCATACGACCACCACCACGACGCCACCCGCTCTCGGCGAGGCGCCGGTCCTCGCCCACTACGTCAGGGGCGGTTTCGTCGAGTCGGCACACCGCGCGTCCGTCGTCGCCACGGCGCCGCACGGCGAGCACCTGCTGGCCCTGGGTGCCGTGGACGACCCGGTGTTCCCACGCTCGGCGAACAAGCCGATCCAGACCGTCGCGATGGTCCGCGCCGGGCTGCAGCTGCCGCCGGAGCACCTTGCGCTCGCCTCGGCCAGCCACTCCGGCGAGGACTTTCACGTCGCGGGGGTGCGGGCCATGCTCGCGTCGGCGGGCCTCGACGAGACCGACCTCCAGAACACCGCTGACTACCCCGTCGACGACCAGGCCCGCGAGGCGGTGATCCGCGCTGGCGGCAGCAAGCTCCGGGTCACCCAGAACTGCTCCGGCAAGCACGCCGCGATGCTCGCGACCTGCGTCGCGAACGGCTGGGACACCACGACCTACCTCGACCGCGCCCACCCGCTCCAACAGGCCATTGCCGCCACCCTGAGCGAGCTCACGGGGGACCAGATCGGGGCGGTGGCGGTCGACGGCTGTGGCGCACCGGTCATGGCGATCACGCTCGCAGGCCTCGCCCGCGCCTTCGGTCGCCTCGCCTCCGCAGCGCCTGGCACCGTCGAGGCCCAGGTCGCGGACGCGATCCGCGCCCACCCTGCCTACCTCGGGGGCACCGGTCGCGACGTGACTGCCCTGATCGCCAAGACGCCCGGTCTGATCGCCAAGGACGGCGCCGAGTCGGTGTACGCCGTGGGGCTCGCCGACGGCCGCGGGATCGCCCTGAAGGTCGCCGACGGTTACCCCCGGGCCAAACCGGTGATCCTCGCCGCCGTGCTGCGCCGCCTGGGGGTCGAGTCCGACGCGCTCGCGCAGCTCGAGAACGCACCGGTGCTCGGCCACGGCGAACCTGTCGGGGCCATCGTCGCCGTCGGCATCTGACCCGTGCGCGCGGTCCTCCAGCGGGTCACCACGGCCTCGGTGTCGGTGGCGGGCGAGGTCGTCGGAGCGATCGAGCGACCAGGTCTGCTGGCGCTCGTCGGCGTCACGCACTCGGACGGCCCGGTCGAGGTGGCCGCCATGGTGCGCAAGATCAGCGAGCTGCGCATCCTGCGGGAGGAGCGGTCGGTGCTCGACGACGCTGCTCCCGTCCTGGTGGTCAGCCAGTTCACCCTGTATGCCGACCTGCGCAAGGGCCGGCGCCCGTCCTGGAGCAACGCCGCGCCCGGCTCCGTGGCCGAGCCGCTGGTCGAGGCGGTGGTCGATGGTCTGCGAGAGCTCGGTGTCGAGGTGGCGACCGGGCGGTTCGGCGCGATGATGGAGGTCCAACTCGTCAACGATGGCCCAGTGACGGTGGTCGTCGACGTCTGACCCTTAGGCTGTCTGCATGTTCTACGCACTTGGCTCGGCACAGGGAATCGTGATCCTGCTGCTCTCGGTGGCCGCCTTCGCGGCCGAGGTGTTCGCGCTGGTCGACACCCTGCGCACGCGCCCGGACGCCTTCGTGGCCGCGAGCAAGCGCACCAAGAAGTTCTGGGCCATCGTCAACGCGGTCGCCGTCGTCCTCGGGTTCATCTCGATCGCCAACTCGATCACGCTTGTTCTCCGTGGGCATCATCGCGATCGTGGGCTCGGGGATCTACCTCGCGGACGTGCGCCCCGCGCTGCAGCAGGTTCGGGGGACGGGCCGAGGCCAGCACATGGGACCCTACGGACCATGGTGAACGACATGGGGGAGGCCACCGAGGTGCCGCAGCTGACTGACCCGCGCGAGGGCATCTTCACCGTCGAGCGGCCCTGGGGGAACTTCCAGCAGTTCGTGTCGAACGAGCGCGTGACGGTCAAGATCATCACCGTCGACCCGGGTCACCGGCTGTCGCTGCAGACCCATGACCACCGGGGTGAGTTCTGGCAGGTGCTCGACGTGCCGATCGAGGTCACGGTCGGGGAGCGCACCTGGACTGCGGAGCCCGGTGAGGCCGTCTGGGTGCCCTGCACCGCCATCCACCGCATGGCCAACAAGGGCGACCGCCCGGGCCGCCTGCTCGAGATCGCCTTCGGGGACTTCGACGAGGCCGACATCGTGCGCCTCGAGGACGACTACGCGCGCTGACGACGCACCGCGTCCACCGCGTCCCAGGCCACGGTGACCTCTCCCAGCCGCCACCGTGCGGGGCCGTCGACGACGGGCCACCCCTCGTCGCGTACAGCCGCCACGGTCGCCAGGAAGCGCTGACGCACGCCGAAGCTCGCGTGGTGCGCCGAATGCGCCCAGGCCCGGTCGAGCGCGCCGAGCCACGCGTGCACGGGCTCCCCCTGGACATTGCGGTGGATGAGCGCCTTCGGCAGACGCTCGGCGATCGCCGACGGGCTGGTCAACCCGCGAAGCCGCCACGACAGTGTCAGCGAGAGCGGCCCGGAGCGGTCCACGGCGACCCATGTGCTCAGGCGGCCGAGCTCGTCGCAGGTGCCGTCGACGAGCACCCCGTGCGGCGCGAGACGGGCCTGGACCGTCGACCAGGCGCCCGCCACCTCGGACTCGTCGTACTGACGCAGGACGTTGAAGGCGCGCACGACCGTCGCCTGCCGCCCGTCCGGCAGCGGCACCTCGAAACCGCCGCGCCGAAAGGACAGGCCCTCGCGCTCGAGGGACGCGGCGCGGGTGACCCGGTCAGGGTCGATCTCGATCCCCACGACCTCGACATCGGCCCGCACCCGTCGGAGCCGGTCGTGCAGCTCGACGGCGGTGACGGGCGACGCGCCGTACCCCAGGTCCACGACGACGGGCGGCTCGGTACTGCGCACCAGGCGCCACGACTGCGGCCCGGCCAGCCAACGGTCGACCCGGCGCAGGCGGTTGGGGTTGGTCGTTCCCCGGGTGATGGTGCCTACCGGCCGCGGTCCAGCCACGCGGGCAGCCTACGCGGCGGCAGCGGCTCTAGGGTGAGGGCGTGATCTGGCGCGGGCGTGACATCAGCCGCAGCATGGTGGCCCTGGTGACCTCGCTCAGTGCGCTGGCCCTGCTCGGATTGGCCACCCACGCACCGCGGTGGTTCGGCCATGACGAGGGGTTCGCCAACGTGGCACCCGGGCTGCTGACCGTGGCTCCCGAGGCGAGAGGGGTCGCCACCCTCGGGGGTGGTGTCGCGGTGTCGCTGTACTCGGACGGCATGCGGATCACCCGCGACAACGACATGCTCCTGCAGACCGTCATCGGCGGCTCCATGCTGTCCGCCGTCCAGGGCCACACGACCGGCACCGGCGCCGACACCCGCGAACACGTCGACCGACAGCTCGACAACGTCACCATCGACGAGCTCGTGTTCCTGCCCGGCCGCGCGACGTACTTCGGCCACGCCTACGACGACGCGGGGTCCGTGCCGTTCACCCTCCGCATCGAGCTCGCTGGCTCGTCGATCCGGATCGGAGCCTCGATCAACGGCGCCGACGCCGTGGTCTGGCACCTCAACCGCCAGACGGGCACGACGGGGCTGCGGCCGGCGATCAGCAGAACCAACCTGCGGGGACGTGCTGCCTGGATCGCGCCCAGCACGCCCGAGGGTCGAGCCGCGTTCACGACGGTTCTCGGAACGGACGTGGGAGCCGGTCCGCAACGGGTGGCGCGCGGCGTCGACCTGCTCTCGGCGGGTCGCACCGACGTCCACATCTGGACCGACTCGGGATTCCTCACGGTGTCCTCCCAGGCCAGGCCGCGTCCGAGCCCCACCACGTCGTAGCGCCCGCATCGTGGCGTGGCAGACTCGCGACATGGGCTGCTGCGACCGCATCGACCGCGTCGCGATGCTCAGCGTGCACACCTCGCCGCTGGAGCAGCCCGGGACCGGTGACGCGGGCGGCATGAACGTCTACGTCGTCGAGGTCGCCCGCCAGCTCGCGCGCCGCGGCGTCGAGGTCGAGATCTTCACCCGCACGACCACGGCCGAGCTGCCGCCCACCGTCGAGCTCGAGCCGGGCGTGCTCGTGCGCCACGTGACGGCCGGGCCCTACGAGGGCCTGGGCAAGGGGGACCTGCCGGGTCAGCTCTGCGCGTTCGCAGCGGGGGTGATGCGCACCGGCGCCCACGAGCCCGAGGGGCACTACAGCCTCGTGCACTCGCACTACTGGCTGTCGGGTCAGGTGGGATGGCTCGCCGCTGACCGCTGGCAGGTGCCGCTGGTCCACACGATGCACACGATGGCGCGCGTCAAGAACCTCCATCTTGCCGAGGGCGACACCCCGGAGCCCGCTGGCCGCGAGATCGGTGAGGTGCAGGTCGTCGAGGCGGCGGACCGCCTCATCGCCAACACCCTGGGCGAGCGTCACGAGCTGATCGAGCTGTATGCCGCCGACCCCGACAAGGTCGTCGTCGTCCCCCCAGGGGTGGACCTCTCGCTCTTCTCTCCCGGCGACACGCGCGCTGCCCGAGCGGCGACCGGGTTGCCCCAGGACGCGAAGGTGCTGCTCTTCGTCGGACGCATCCAGCCGCTCAAGGCGCCCGAGGTGCTCATCAAGGCCGGGGCCGAGCTCCTCGCGCGCCACCCGAACTGGCGCGGCGAGCTCGTGATCGCCGTGGTGGGAGGCCCCTCAGGGTCGGGCCTGGCCCACCCGCAGGGGCTGCAGGAGCTCGCAGACGGGCTGGGAGTCGCGCCGCAGGTGCGGTTCGTGCCGCCGGTGCCTCGCACCGAGCTGGCGCAGTGGTACCGAGCTGCCGACCTCGTCGTCGTGCCCTCGCACTCCGAGTCCTTCGGTCTGGTGGCCGTGGAGGCCCAGGCTTGTGGCACCCCGGTCGTCGCGGCCCGGGTGGGTGGCCTGCCCACCGCTGTGGGCGAGGCAGGTGTCCTGGTGGACGGTCACGACCCGCACGTCTGGGCCGACACCCTCGATGCACTGCTGCACGACCCGGAGCGTCGCGAGGCGTTGTCGCGCAAGGCGGTCGAGCACGCCGCGCTGTTCGGGTGGGACCGCACGACGGAGCGCCTCTACGAGGTGTACGTCGAGGCCTGCCGGGCCCGTGCGCTCACCAAGGACACCCCATCACCCAACGGGTCCCTGGCCGGCATCCCCGCGGCGGTCACGCCGTGAGCGGGGCAGCGAACGGTCACGCCGCCGGGCTCGGGATGACCATCGAGTCCTACCTCGCGGACGCCCAGATCGAGTGGGAGCCAGGGGCGCGGGACGGCGAGTTCGTGCTCACGCTGCCGGGCGACAAGAAGCTCAAGACCGTGGCCTCGCTGGTTGCCGGCGCCGACACCCTGTCCGTGTCGGCCTTCGTCATCCGCAACCCGGACGAGAACCACGAGACGTTCTACCGCTACCTCCTGCGCAAGAACCTCCGCCTCCCCGGCCTGGCGTATGCCGTCGACACCACCGGTGACGTCTACGTCACCGGCCGGCTGCCCGCCGCCGCCGTCGACGCGGCATACCTCGACCAGCTTGTTGGGCGCGCTGCTCGAGGCGGCGGACGCGCACTTCAACGAGCTGCTGGCGATCGGCTTCCCTTTCCTCGATGCGCAAGGAGTGGGACTGGCGCGTCTCGCGGGGCGAGTCGCTGCGCAACCTCGAGGCCTTCCGGTCGATCCTCCAGCGGGACGGTGACCCGGGTCCGGAGCAGGCTCAGTAGGCTGGCGCCATGGCCTACACGCTCATCCTGCTCCGTCACGGGCACTCCGACTGGAACGCCAAGAACCTCTTCACCGGCTGGGTCGACGTCGACCTGAACGACCAGGGTCGCGACGAGGCCGTCAGCGGTGGACAGCTGTTGAAGGACAAGGGCGTTCTGCCGACCGTCGTGCACACCTCGGTGCTGCGCCGTGCGATCACGACCGCCAACCTCGCGCTCGACGCGGCGGACCGTCACTGGATACCGGTGCGGCGTGACTGGCGCCTCAACGAGCGGCACTACGGCGCGCTCCAGGGTCTCGACAAGGCCGCGACCCGGGAGAAGTACGGCGACGAGCAGTTCATGCTGTGGCGCCGGTCGTTCGACACACCACCGCCGCCCATCGAGGTCGGCAGCGAGTTCGACCAGACCGGCGACCCGCGCTACGACGGTGTCGAGGTTCCGCGCACCGAGTGCCTCAAGGACGTCATCGCACGGATGATGCCGTACTGGGAGGGGCCGATCCAGGACGACCTCAGGGCCGGCGAGACCGTCCTGGTCACCGCGCACGGCAACAGCCTGCGCGCGCTGGTCAAGCACCTCGACCAGATCAGCGATGACGACATCGCGGCGCTCAACATCCCGACCGGCCAGCCGTTGGTCTACACCCTGGACGAGGACTTCATGCCGGCGCAGCCGGCCGAGTACCTCGACCCGGAGGCCGCCGCGGAGGCCGCGGCCGCCGTGGCAGCGCAGGGGCGCTAGGACCGGTCAGCCCAGGCGGGCTGGAACCAGGTCAGCCGAGCGGCGCTGCGCCGTCCTCCTGGTCCTCGTGGTCCTCGGCGACATCCCACTCGCCGGTGACGAGGTAGACGACGCGGTGAGCGACCGAGACCGCGTGGTCCGCGAACCGCTCGTAGTACCGGCCCACCAAGGTCATGTCGACTGCGGCCTCGGTGCCGTGCTTCCACGTGCCGTCGATGAGGTGGCTGAACAGCGTGCGGTGCAGCTCGTCCATGGCGTCGTCGTCACGCTCGAGGGTCTTGGCGTCCTCGACGTCCTTGGCGGCGATGACCGAGCCGCACTTGGCGACGATGCGCTCGGCGACCTGGCCCATCTGCAGGATCGTGGCCCTGATGTCGGCCGGCACGGCCGACTCCGGGTACCGCAGTCGCGCGACCTTGGCCACGTGGCGCGCGAGGTCGCCCATGCGCTCGAGGTCCGCGCTCATGCGCATCGAGGTGACGACCATGCGCAGGTCGGTGGCCACGGGCTGCTGGCGGGCCAACAGGTCGATCGACAACGCGTCGAGCTGCTCGCGCAGGCGGTCGAGCTCCTTGTCGGCCTCGATCACGGACTCGGCGACCTGGATGTCGGCGTCGAGGAGTGCGGTGGTGGCCCTGGACATCGCCGACCCCGCGAGCCGCGTCATCTCGACGAGCTGGTCGGAGATCGTGTCGAGGTCCTCATGAAAGGCGTCGCGCATTGCTTCCTCTGGGTGGGGGCACGCGAAGTGCCGGAGTTGTACGAGCCAGAGGCTCGCACGATGGCGTGAACGGTCGGGGGAACCCAGGTGAACATCTGGGAACGGCCCCGCAGGAGCCTGCCCCAACCTGCGCAGAGGCGTCCAGTCCGTTGCGTACATTTGACCACGTGGATGCCACCAGCGCAGCAGTCCTGGCCGGGTTCGCCGGCCTGCTGACCGGCGCCGTGGCCGTCGTGGCCGTCCGCTACTCCGAACGCCAGCAGAAGCACGTCCCCGATCCGGTGACGCCTCCGCCCCTACCCGCTGGGGTGGCGGACGTCCTCGCGGTGCTGCGCTCGGGCGCCATCGTCGTGGACTCCGCCGACGAGGTCATCAACAACTCCCCGTCGGCCGTGGCCTACGGCTTGGTGCGCGGCAAGGACCTCGTGCACGCCGAGCTGCGCCATCTGGCGCGCCAGGTCCGTCGTGACGGGGTGATCCGCGAGGCGCAGCTCGAGCTCGCCCGGGGTCCGCTGGGTCGGGGCCGGTCCATCATGCAGGCGCGCGTGGCCCCTCTCGGCAGCAGCCACGTCCTGCTCCTCGTCGAGGACAACACCCAGGCCAGGCGGGTCGAAGAGGTTCGGCGGGACTTCGTCGCGAACGTCAGCCATGAGCTCAAGACCCCGGTCGGTGGGCTCGGGCTGCTCGCCGAGGCGATCCTCGACGCGAAGGACGACCCCGAGGCCGTGGCCCGGTTCGCGAGCCGCATGCAGGTCGAGAGCCACCGGCTCGCCCAGCTCGTGAAGGAGATCGTCGACCTGTCGCGGCTCCAGGTGGCCGACACGTTGCACGAGCCCCGGTTGGTCGACGTGACCGCGGCGATCCACGAGGCCATCGACTACTCCCGGGTGGGGGCGGACGCCAAGCAGATCGAGATCGCCGAGGCGTGCGCGCCCGACCTCAAGGTGTTCGGTGACGAGGACCTGCTCGTGACCGCCGTCCGCAACCTCATCGGCAACGCGGTCGCGTACTCCGGCCCCCGCACCCGCGTCGCCGTGGCGGGTCGCCGTGCGGGTGACGTCGTCGAGATCACCGTCACCGACCAGGGGCACGGCATTGCCGAGTCCGAGCAGCAGCGCATCTTCGAGCGCTTCTACCGGGTCGACGAAGCGCGCTCGCGGGCCACTGGTGGCACCGGCCTGGGGCTGGCCATCGTCAAGCACATCTGCGCCAACCACGGTGGCGATGTCGCGGTCTGGAGTGAGGAGGGCCGCGGCTCGACCTTCACCATCCGGCTTCCCGCAGCCGCCGACCGCACCGGCACGCCCACCTCCGCGGAGGCCGGCGAACCCGGCGCCCCCGCCCCATCGGGACCGGCGCCCGTCGCCGGCTCCCCGGCATACCCCGCTCCACCCACTCGAGGAGACAACCGCGCATGACCCGCATCCTGGTGGTGGAGGACGAGGTGTCGTTCTCCGACCCGCTGTCCTACCTCCTGCGCAAGGAGGGCTACGAGGTGGCGGTCGCCGAGACCGGGCCGGAGGCGCTCGAGGATTTCGACCGCGCCGGTGCCGACCTGGTGCTGCTCGACCTCATGTTGCCCGGCCTGTCAGGCACCGAGGTATGCCGTGCGCTGCGACAGCGCTCCAACGTGCCGGTCATCATGCTCACGGCGAAGGACAGCGAGATCGACAAGGTCGTGGGGCTGGAGATCGGGGCCGACGACTACGTCACCAAGCCGTACTCCTCGCGCGAGCTGCTGGCCCGCATCAAGGCGGTGCTGCGGCGGTTGGCCGAGCCCGAGGACCTGCTGCCGGCCACCATCGAGGCGGGCCCGGTGCGCATGGACGTCGAGCGGCACATCGTCACCGTGGCGGGCGAGGCGACCCAGCTGCCGCTCAAGGAGTTCGAGCTGCTCGAGATGTTGTTGCGCAACACCGGCCGGGTGCTCACCCGGATGCAGCTCATCGACCGGGTGTGGGGCAGCGACTATGTCGGGGACACCAAGACCCTCGATGTCCATGTCAAGCGGCTGCGCGCCAAGATCGAGCCGGACCCGGCCGAGCCGCGCCACATCGTCACGGTGCGCGGGCTGGGCTACAAGTTCGAGGTCGACTGACCGAGCTCGACTGTCGTCAGGGGGTGGCGGTGGTCGTCGGGCTCGGGGTCGCCGTCGAGGTGGTCGACGAGCTGGTTGGCGCGCTGGTCGAGCTGGTCGATGAGCTCGTGGGCGCCAACGTGGCGTAGTACCCGTGCGGCGAGAGGACCGGCACCCACACGACGACGGCCGGGGCCGAGGACGTCTGCACGGTCAGGCGCACGACATCACCGGGCGCGGGCACGCTCGCGAGCTGCACCTGAGTCTGGCCGGGACCGGACAGCTGCAGCGCGGAGTGTGGCTGCGCCGAGGCGTACACGGCCTGACCGGTGTCGGTGGCGAAGCCGACGCGCGCCTCGCTGCCCCCTGAGTTGCTCATCGCGCCACTGATCACGCCGGGCTGGTCCTTGCCGCTGCTGATGACGACGAGGTCGCGCAACTGCACCGCCCCGAGGTCGGCCGGCACGCCGTCCGAGGGGGACGTAGGAGACGTTCGTCTGGATCGGCGACTGGGTCTGGCACGCGGACAGCGCGAGCGCTGCGCCCAGTGCTGCCAGGGGCAGCACGGCGCGCAAGGGGCGTCGCATCGTGGTGGATCGACCGCTGGGGGAGGGGGCCTGCAGGGCTCGGCGCATCACGCCAGACAGCCTAGCGGCACCGTCATGGAGCGCGCGCACCCCTGCGCGTTGCACGAAGGCATGCCCGCTGTCAAGACCGAATTCCTTGGAGTGCAACGCCTTTTCGAGCCTCTGACCAGCGCAAACGCGGTTTTCTCCGCTTTCCCGACATCGGCGTGTCGTGTTATTCTGGTAGTCGCGAAAGGGGAAAACAGCACATGGTTTTCAAGGTCGGCGAGACGGTCGTGTACCCCCACCACGGGGCTGCACTGATCGAAGAAATCAATACCCGCACGATCAAGGGCGAGGAGAAGATCTACCTCAAGCTCAAGGTGGCTCAGGGCGACCTGACCATCGAGGTCCCCGCGGAGAACTGCGAGGACATCGGTGTCCGCGACGTCGTGGGCCAGGATGGCCTCGACAAGGTCTTCTCGGTCCTGCGCGCCCCCCACACCGAGGAGCCGACCAACTGGTCGCGCCGCTACAAGGCCAACCTCGAGAAGCTCGCTTCGGGCGACGTGATCAAGGTGGCCGAGGTCGTCCGCGACCTGTGGCGTCGTGACAAGGACCGTGGCCTGTCCGCCGGCGAGAAGCGCATGCTCGCCAAGGCCCGCCAGATCCTCGTCTCCGAGCTCGCGTTGGCCGAGAAGACGAACGAGGACAAGGCCGAGGCCATCCTGGACGAGGTCCTCGCCTCCTGAGCGTCGCCGTCATCCTCGTGGCCGCTGGCCAGGGGACCCGACTCGGCGCGGCCCAGCCCAAGGCGTTCGTTGCGCTGGCCGGGGTCTCGCTGCTCGAGCACGCGGTTCGCCGCGCGCTCGAGGCCGACGAGGTCTCGCACATCGTCGTCGTCGCGCCCGCCTCCCACCTGTCGGAGGCGGGCGCGATCGCGTCCCGCAGCGCGCGGCCGGCCGACGTCGACGTCGTCCCCGGCGGCGCCGAGCGCACCCAGTCCGTGGCGGCTGGACTCGCCGCGTTACGCCCCGAGGACGGCATAGTCCTCGTGCATGACGCGGCCAGGTCGCTGGCGCCACCCAGCCTGTACTCCAGGCTCGTCCACGAGGTCCGCTCGGGACACCCCGCCGTCGTGCCGGGCCTGCCGGTGACCGACACGATCAAGCAGGTCGATGCCCGCGGCGTCGTCGTCTCGACCCCGGATCGCTCGAGCCTGCGCGCCGTCCAGACCCCGCAGGCCTTCCTGCGTGAGGTGCTCCAGCACGCCCACGCGACGGGGGCCGACGCGACTGACGACGCCGCCCTGGTCGAGGCGGTCGGTGGGCACGTCCGGGTGGTGCCCGGCGAGCCGCTGGCGTTCAAGATCACGACCCCCGACGACCTCGCCCTCGCCGAACGTCACCTGTCGGATCGCTAGCTCGCGGAGGCGGCGGCCAGCGCGGCATACACCTGCTCCCAGGCGGCCACGGGCTCGCGGCGCTGCCCGGTGTGCAGCGTGCTGATCCACCCATCGACCATGCGGCCGCGCTCCACCAGGAAGTCGGGAACGAACGTCGGCACCGGAAACCCGTTGCGCCACACCGTCTTGGCGCTGCCCCAGTTGCCGGCGTGCGCCCTCCACTGCACGAGCTGCCAGCCGAGAGTGTCGAACGCATGGGCCACGACGAGTCGCACCGCGTCGGACATCACGCCCCGCCCGCGGTAGGCAGGGTGGGTCACGAACCCGAGGCTGCCGCCACCGGCGTCGATCGGCAGCACCCGGAGGTCGACGGTGCCGGCATACGAGCCGCGCACCTCGATCGCCCACGACACCTGGTGGGCGACGGGCTCGAGCTGCCCAGCGACGTACTCCTCGGCCATCTGCCGCGTGTAGTCCAGCGGGATGGTCGTGAACCGTCGGCTGTCCGGGTCGACGCAGCGCTCGAGCACGGCATCGACGTCCTCGACCCGATGCGGTCGCAGCGTGACCAGCGTGCCGTCGAGGACCGGGACCGCGAGAAGCTCGCTCATGCGGCGCAACGCTAGTGCGCGCAGCGGCGCGGGCCCACGGGGTTTTCGTCGCGACCGGTGGTTGGATGGGCGCCATGGTGCTTCCCGGTATGCCGCGCACAGGCATCGGTGTCGACGTGCACGCCTTCGCCGACGCACCGGTGCGCGAGCTGCGGGTGGCCGGCCTGGCTTGGCCGGGTGAGCCTGGTCTGGCGGGGCACTCTGACGCCGACGTCGCGTGTCACGCGGCCTGCGACGCGTTGTTCTCGGCTGCGGGTCTGGGCGACCTCGGCGCCCACTTCGGCACCGACCGCCCCGAGCTGGCAGGGGCGAGCGGCCTCGACCTGCTGGCCGAGGCCGCCAGGCTGGTTCGTGAGGCCGGCTTCGCGATCGGCAACGTCGCCGTCCAGGTCGTCGGCAACCGCCCCAAGATCGGCACCCGGCGCGATGAGGCCCAGGCCGCGATGACGCAGGCGGCCGGGGCGCCCGTGTCGGTCAGCGGGACCACGACCGACGGGTTGGGGCTGACCGGTCGACACGAGGGTGTCGCCGCGGTCGCGACGGCCCTGGTGTTCGCCCTCGACGGCTGACGGCGCGTCGCGCGACGACGACGGGCGCAGAGTCGAACAGCCCGTGACCGGGGGGAGCGTCGTCGTTTCGGTCGGTGGGGACCCCCGCAGGTAGCCTTGCGCCCGTGAGCCTTCGCCTGTACGACACCGCCGCGCGCGAGCTGCGCGACTTCACCCCCCTGGAGCCGGGTCGCGTGGGCATCTACATCTGTGGGCTCACCACGCAGGCGGCTCCCCACATCGGGCACGTCCGCTTCGCCGTGGCGTTCGACGTCCTCCGCCGCTGGCTCGAGGGCCGCTACGGCTACGACGTCACCCTGGTGCGGAACGTCACCGACATCGACGACAAGATCCTCGCCAAGTCCGCCGACGCGGGTGAGCCCTGGTTCGCCCTGTCCTACCGCAACGAGCTGGCGACGACCGCCGCCCTCGCCTCCCTGGGGGTGTTGCCGCCCACCTACGAACCGCGCGCCACCGGTCACATCCCCGAGATGGTCACGCTCATGGAGACCCTGGTGGAGAAGGGCCACGCGTATGCCGCGCCCGACTCGAGCGGTGACGTGTACTTCGACGTGCGCAGCTTCCCCGGGTACGGCTCGCTGACCCACCAGAAGCTCGACGACATGGAGGCGGCGCAGGACGCCGACCCCCGGGGCAAGCGCGACCCCCGCGACTTCGCGCTGTGGAAGGGACACAAGCAGTCGGAGCCCGAGACGGCATCGTGGCCCACTCCCTTCGGCGACGGGCGCCCCGGCTGGCACCTCGAGTGCTCCGCCATGGCTCGCAAGTACCTCGGCGACGCCTTCGACATCCACGGTGGTGGTGTCGACCTCCGGTTCCCACACCACGAGAACGAGCAGGCGCAGTCACACGCGGCCGGCCTGGGCTTCGCCAACTACTGGCTGCACAACGCCTGGGTCACCGTGGGCGGTGAGAAGATGAGCAAGTCCTTGGGCAACTCGTTGATCGTCTCCGAGATCACCAAGGTCGCGCGTCCGCTCACGCTGCGCTACTACCTCACGGCCGCGCACTACCGCTCCACGATCGAGTACCACGAGGGTTCGCTGGCTGAGGCCGAGGCCACCGTCGAGCGCATCGAGGGGTTCCTCACCCGGGCGCTGCGCGTCCTGCCCGAGGGCACCTCGGTGACGCCTGACCCCTCTGTCGTGCCCGAGGCGTATGCCGCCGCGATGGACGACGACCTGAACGTCTCGGGCGCGCTCGCCGTGGTCCACGAGACGGTGCGCGCGGGCAACACCGCGCTCGACGACGGCGACGAGCAGACCGTGGCGACGACGTTCGCCCAGGTCGTGGCGATGACCGACCTGCTCGGCGTGAACCCGCTGGACCCACACTGGGGTCACGGCAGCGACAGCGGCAACGACGTCCACGCGGCGCTGGACGCGCTGGTGCAGGTGCAGCTCGAGGCGCGCGCCCAGGCGCGGGCCGCACGAGACTTTGCGACCGCGGACGCCATCCGCGACCACCTCGGTGCGGCAGGCATCGTCATCGAAGACACGGCGTCGGGAGCGAACTGGTCGCTCGCCCGCCGCGAAAGCTGAGAGGCACACTCATGGCAGGCAACTCCCAGCGCCGCGGCGCTGTCCGCAAGGGCAGCTCCAAGAAGGGCGCCTCGGTCGGATCGGGCGGGCAGCGACGACGTGGCCTCGAGGGTCGGGGTCCCACGCCCAAGGCGGAGGAGCGCCCCAACCACAAGGCCCACAAGCTGGCCAAGGCCGCCGCCAAGCGCGGCGGTCCGGCTACCGCCACCGGCGGCCGCGGGTCCGGGTCACGAGGACCGTCGCGGCGTGGTGGCAAGGCATCGAGCGAGATGGTCGCGGGCCGCAACGCCGTGGTCGAGGCACTGCGTGCTGACGTACCCGTCACGACGATGTACGTGGCTGGGCGCATCGATACGGACGACCGCGTCCGCGAGGCGCTCAAGATCGCCACCGAGCGCGGGATCGCCATCCTCGAGACCCCACGCGGTGAGCTCGACCGCCTCACCGACGGCGCAGTGCACCAGGGGCTCGCCCTGCAGGTGCCTCCCTATGAGTACGCCCACCCCAGCGACCTCATCGACCCCCAGGCACCCGGCATACCACTGGTCGTCGCGCTCGACGGCATCACGGACCCCCGCAACCTCGGTGCCATCGTGCGGTCCGTCGCGGCCTTCGGCGGGCACGGCGTCGTCGTGCCGGAACGCCGCTCGGTGGGCCTGACCGCCAGTGCCTGGAAGACATCGGCCGGGGCAGCCGCGCGGGTGCCGGTGGCCATGGCCGCGAACCTGACGCGCGCCCTGGAGGAGTACCGCAAGGCGGGCTTCTTCATCCTCGGTCTCGACATGGACGGCGACGTCTCGCTGCCGGATCTCGCCTTGGCGACCGAGCCGATCGTCATCGTCACCGGGTCCGAGGGCAAGGGCCTGTCGCGGCTGGTGCGCGAGACCTGCGACCAGATCGTGTCGATCCCGATGTCGTCCGCGGTCGAGTCACTCAACGCAGGCGTGGCGACCGGGGTCGTGCTCTACGAGGTGGCGCGGCGACGGGCGATCTGAGCACGAAAGCGGGGCGAGTCCGGTAGGTTCGCCCCGTCGCGCCCAAGGGGGAGCGGCTCACCGTCTGAAGGGACGACCGCATGTCTGACTACGGCACTCCGCCACCACCGCCTCCGGGCGACGGTCCTGGGCAGTACTCCGGCATGGAGTCCATGCCGGGTTACCAGGCCCCCGTCGCTGGAGCTCCGGTCGCACAACCCGCCTCGATCGCGATGGCCGTCAAGCTCATGTACGTGGGTGCGGCCCTGAGCCTCGTCGGCCTGTTGAGCACCTTCCTCATGCGCGGCACCATCCGCGATGCCGTCCAGAAGGCGTCCGACACCTCGACGACCCACCTGACCAGCTCCCAGGTCGATGCTGCTGTCGGCGTGGCCGTGGGCTTGGGCGTCGTGTCGGGCCTCGTTGGCGTCGCGCTGTGGCTCTGGATGGCTGCGGCGAACGGTAAGGGTCGCAAGTGGGCTCGGATCTTGGCCACGATCTTCTTCGCGTGCAGTGTGCTCAGCACCCTGGGCTCGCTCGCTCAGCACCCCCCGGTGCTCAGCCTCGTCGTCAGCATCATCTCCCTGGTCCTCGGGGCCTACATCATCTACCTGCTCTACCGTCCGGAGTCGACGCAGTACTACGCAGCCCAGTCGGCTCCGCGCGTCTAGCCGACCGGTAGCGAGCATCGCGCTGAGCGCGCCACCCGCCGAGCGGGTGGCGCGCTTGCGCGTCTCGGGCCGTGCCAGACTTGGACACCGGCACCACCCGGTGCGCGTGACGAGGCGAGGATCGATGCTGGTGCGTGACCGCGTCGCGCTGCGGCCAGGGGGCCGCAGCCAGGCCGTGGTGCTGCCCGCCCTCGTCGCGCTTGCCGGTGCGTGCGCCGTGGGCGTGGTGGCGGTGGTGGATCCGAACCAGCCGGGCCACTACCCGACGTGCCCCTTCCTCGCCCTCACCGGGCTCTACTGCCCGGGGTGCGGCTCGCTGCGGGCGGTCCACGACCTGGCCCACGGCGACCTGACAGGGGCACTGGCCCGCAACCCGCTGGCGGTGATTGCCGTGGCCGCCCTGGTGGCTGGATACCTGGCCTGGACCAGGCGACTCTGGCGCGGGCAGCCGCGCACCTGGGCCGCGCCACCATGGCTGCTCTACGGACTGCTGGGCATGGTCATCGCCTTCTGGGTGCTGCGCAACGTGCCCGGCTGGACCTGGCTGTCGCCCGCCTGAGGGTGGCAGCCCGAACGCCAGCAGCGCACCGATCGGCTGCAACCTGCGTGAGTCCCGACGGGGTTGGGTCCGCGAGCGTGTCGTCCTGCCGGGCCGATTGGGGGGAGTAGCAGGCGAACTCCGAATGGACACCACGGCGTGTCTGACGACGAGCCATCTGGGTCACGACCTCGGGGGCCTCAGGTTGATGGGTCAACCGACGCATCATTGGGTCGACATTGGGGCTGGTACCACCACACCCTCAGCGAGCTTCCCCAGCCTCCCCTGTGATCGTCGAGCTCGTGGTCGGACGGGTGGAGAGAGCAGGCCCTAGCCGCGTTGACCGCAGCCCGAAGCGGAGAAGCGCCGTGAGGCAGCCTCCTAGGCAGAAGACGAGCAGCAGAGCGCCGAGGATCTCGTGGACCCCGGCGGCCCGACCTCGGGCGTTGAAGCCCATCCGCGCAAGCGCCGCCTGAACCCGCGCTACGTCGCGCGTGGAGGAGGCCTTCACATAGACCGTGGGATATGCGTATCGATCAGGAACCGAACTCCCGCGCGCCAACCCGAGCTGTGCCGAGAGCAACGTGCGAAACAGCGAATCGCTGATGTAGATGGCCGATTCACCATCGGCCCCCGGCGTTGAGTTGTCGAAGAGCCCGATGACACGCACCGTCGTCTCTGCCGCTTCGCCCCGTGAGGGGCCTGTTGCCTTCGTGTACTGAATGGTCAGGTGCTTGCCGAGTAGAGCCGCTGTGGTCGCGCCACCATGCGAGTCCGGGAGGTAGATCTCGTCGTCAACGGGCAGGTGCTCAGGGGGGATCCCCGGGACGGTGGTCGTCACGCGCGGCTGTATCCACGGCGTACGCGGAGTCGCCCAGAACGCTCCGGCCGGGCTCGACCCCGCGGCGCCGACAATCGAGATCCCGAACTGCGCAGCGGGTCTCACGTCCTGCACACCGGGGATCGCGCGCATCGCAGCGATTGCCTTGGCGGTCAAGGGTTTGCCGGTACCACGCGAGTCGACCGAGTCGATCTGCAGCCCGCTGCGGGCGGAGCCGTCGTCCAGCGCTGTGGCCGATGGCGACCCTGCTCGACTGACGGCTCCGGAGACGGCCGGCGCCATCACCGCTGCCAGCCCGGTGGCCGTGAGGATGAAGGCAACGCGCGTCAGCGCCGTGCGCGGGTTACGTCGCAAGAAGGCCGCCCTTCCCCTCGGAATGTTCCCCAAGCCTCCACACCCGACAGCTCCCGCGGATCGGTTGCTGCCGGGGTGACGCTAGCGAGCGATCCGACGCCGTCGCTACGGCTATTCGAGGTTCCTATGGCTCGTTGACCCGGGCCGGCCGGGTGTGCTAGCCAACGGGAGGCGCGGCCTGACGGTCGAACACCTCAGTCGTCGAACATGGCGACGACGGGCATCTCCACTGTGTCGACGCCGACTACGGTCGCCTCGTCGGGCTTGCCCGGCAGCACGGTTGCGACGTAGTCCCTGATGGCGTCCTCGATCGGGACGTCGTGACCCGCGCGCTCCGACATGTACCACCGGTGCTCGAGCACCTCGTGAAACAGCTCAGCCGACTCGAGCTTGCCCGCGAGCTCGCGCGGAACGGTCCGGGTGATCGGCTCGTAGATGCGCGACAACCAGTCGTGGGCGACGATCTCCTCGTCGTCGTTCTGGCGGTCCTGGGATGCGCGGTAGGAGTCGAGGTCGTTGAGCAGCCGGCGGGCTTGGTTCTCCTCGACATCGAGTCCGGTGAGCCGCAGTAGACGTCGCGAATGATGGCCTGCATCAACGACTTTCGGCTGGATCTGGATGTGCGTGCCGTCGAAGTCCGTGGTGATCGCGAGCTCGTCGATGTCGAATCCGAGCTCGTTGAGCCGCCGGATGCGCTCGTCCACCCTCCACCGGTCGCCCCGCTCGAACCGCTCGAGTCCGGTGAGCTCGTCCCACAGGTCGCGGTAGCGGCACACCAGACGGTTGGAGGTGTCGATCGCATCGGTGCCGGCCTCGAGGTAACCGCCCGCCTCGAGGTCCATCAGCTCGCCGGCGATGTTGACCCGGGCGATCTCGAGGTCGTGTTCGCGCTGCCCCGTGGTGAGCGACTGGTGCAGCTCACCGGTCTCGGCGTCGACGAGGTATGCCGCGAACGCGCCGGCGTCACGACGGAAGAGGGTGTTGGACAGGGACACGTCGCCCCACCAAAAGCCGATCAGGTGCAGGCGCACGAGCAGGACGGCCAGGGCGTCGATGAGGCGGGTCGTCGTGTCAGGGCGCAGCGACTGGCTGAAGAGGGCGCGGTAGGGCAGGGCGAACTGCAGGTGCTGGGTGATCAGGCAGGCGTCCAGCGGCTCGCCGTCGACCCCGACGCGTCCGCTGACGACCCCGGACGGTTCGACGCACGGCACCTCGAGCCGGTTGAGGTTTCGCAGCATCTGGTACTCGCGCACCGCGATGTCGGCCTTGATCTCCTTGACCGCGAGGACGCGCTTGGACAGCTTGACGAAACGGACGACGTGACGCGAGATGCCTCGGGGGAGAGCCGCCAGGACCTCCTCGGGCCAAGTCTCGAGTGGCAGTTCCCAAGGCAGGTCGAGCAGGGCCGGGTCGGGTCGCGCTGCGGTGATCTGGAGGGCCACGACTTCATGCTCCCAGATCACGGGTCAACCCGGTGGTCCGTGTCAGCGCCGCCCGACCCCACAGCGCGGATACGCCGGTGGCCGCACACGCCGGTGGCCGGCACCCCGGGAGGGGTGCCGGCCACGCGGCATACGGGAAAGGCGGTTGTCAGTCGGCGAGGCGCAGGCCGCTCTCGGCGTCGAACAGGTGCACGTGACCCTGCTTCGGCGCGAGGAACACCGTCTCGCCCTTCTTCGGGGGGCGCCGACCGTCGACCCGGGCGATGAACGGGCGCTCGGGGGCGTCGCTGTCCTCGTCGGCCTCGACGTGCTGGTGGACCTTGGCCGAGCCGTAGATGTAGGCGTCAGCGCCGAGCTCCTCGACGACGTCGACACTGACCGGGATGCCGCCGCCACCTTCGGTGGTCAGCTCGAGGTCCTCGGGGCGCACGCCCAACGTGATGGACTTGCCGTGCGCGGCCGCCAGGATGGCCCGGTCGACGGGCATCACGCTGCCGGCCACCTTGATGCCGCCGTCGGCCACGTCGACGTCGAGGAGGTTCATCGCGGGCGAGCCGATGAAGCCGGCGACGAAGACGTTGTCCGGGTGGTCGTACATGCGGCGCGGGGTGTCGCACTGCATGAGCAGGCCGTCCTTGAGCACGGCGACGCGGTCACCCATGGTCATGGCCTCGACCTGGTCGTGGGTGACGTAGACGGTGGTGACACCGAGGCGGCGCTGCAGCGACGCGATCTGGGTGCGGGTCTGCACGCGGAGCTTGGCGTCGAGGTTCGACAGCGGCTCGTCCATGAGGAACACCTGGGGGGAGCGCACGATCGCGCGACCCATGGCGACACGCTGGCGCTGGCCACCGGACAGGGCCTTCGGCTTGCGCTCGAGGTACTGCTCGAGGTCGAGGATCTTGGCAGCCTCCTCGACGCGCTTGCGGATCTCCGCCTTGTCGACGCCGGCGATCTTGAGCGCGAAGCCCATGTTGTCGGCGACCGTCATGTGGGGGTAGAGCGCGTAGTTCTGGAAGACCATCGCGACGTCGCGGTCCTTGGGTGACAGGTTGGTGACGTCGCGGTCACCGATCCAGATCTTGCCGGCGTTGACCTCTTCGAGGCCCGCGAGCATGCGCAGGGAGGTGGACTTGCCACACCCGGACGGGCCAACGAGGACGAGGAACTCGCCGTCCTCGATGTCGATGTTGAGCTTGTCCACGGAGGGCTTGTCGTTGCCCGGGTAGAGCCGGGTTGCCTCGTCGAACTTGACTGTTGCCATGGCTTCGTTGCCTTTCCTTCACCGGCAGGAACGTGCCGGACGATCCGTTGTAAAGGTGGTGCCGCCGCAGACGTCGGTGTCGCGGTGGGGTCAGTCTGGCCCACACCACGCCGTTGCGCCATAGCCCGTCCGCGCTGTGTGAAAGATCTTGCGCATTCGGTCCGAGCACGCTGCAATTTCTTGCTACGGTCACCCTGTGAAGGCACGACTGGCGGACATCGCGGCGCACGCCGACGTCAGCGAGGCGACCGTGAGCCGCGTGCTCAACGGCAAGCCCGGGGTGGCGGCGACCACCCGCGAAGTCGTGCTCAACTCCCTCGACGTGCTCGGCTACGACCGGCCCTCTCGACTGCGACCGCGCACCGCCGACCTCGTCGGGCTGATCGTGCCCGAGCTGACCAACCCGATCTTTCCGGCGTTCGCGCAGATCATCGAGACCGCGCTCGCGCGCCACCAGTTCACCCCGGTGCTGTGCACCCAGACGCCGGGGGGCGTTCATGAGGACGACTACGTCCAGATGCTGCTCGACCGGGGCGTCGCCGGCATCATCTACGTCTCCGGGCAGCACGCCGACACCACCAGCGACCCGGAGCGCTACCTGCGGCTGCGCGAGCGCGGCCTGCCGATCGTGCTCGTCAACGGCTACCACGAGGCCATCGACGCCCCCTTCATCTCGAACGACGACGTGGCCTCGATGGAGCTCGCCCTGACCCACCTGGTCCAGCTCGGGCACACCCAGATCGGCCTGGCCGTCGGCCCCGACCGGTTCGTCCCCGTCATCCGCAAGATCACCGGGTTCCGCGCCTCCATGCGCAGCCTGTTGGGACGCGAGGATGTCGAGGAGCTCATCGAGCGCACCCTCTTCTCGGTCGAGGGTGGCGACACCGCCGGGGCCCGACTGTTGGAGAAGGGCTGCACGGCGGTGGTCTGCGGTTCCGACCTGATGGCCCTCGGCGCGATCCGCGCGGCTCGTCGGGCAGGGTTGCGGGTGCCCGAGGACTTCTCGGTGGTCGGCTACGACGACTCGCCGCTGATCCCGTTCACGGACCCGCCGCTGACGACGGTCCGCCAGAGCGTCCAGGCCATGTCCGAGGCCGCGGTCCGGGCGTTGCTCGACGAGATCGCCGGTGAGCCGGCCCCTCGGGCAGAGTTCGTGTTTCGCCCCGAGCTCGTGGTCCGGGCGTCGACAGGAGCGGTGCCCTCGCGTTAGGCCGTGGGGTTGCGTCGGGCGACGAGCATCGACAGGGCGTCTGCGACGTCCTCGGGGGTGTCCACGCGATACGCCGCCGCGGTCGGTCCGTCACCGACCTTCACGCCCACATCGGCCTCGGACAGGAGTCGGAACACGTCCTCGTCGGTGACGTCGTCGCCGAAGTAGACAACGGCATCCGCGCTCACGGCATCGCGCAAGGCCATGAGGGCAGTGCCCTTGTCGGCGCGGACCACGCTCATCTCGACCACGTGCTTCCCGTGCATCACGTGCGCCTCGGTATGCCGGGCCGCCACCTTGATGGCCGCGTCCTCGGCGGCCCGTGCGGGGCCGGCCTCCATGCCGCGGGTGTGCAGCACGACCGCTGCGGGCTTGTGCTCCACCCCCGACCCGGGGTGCTCGGCGGCGACCGTTGCGACATCGTCGACCAAGGCGGCCAGGGCGTCGGCGCGGGAGCCGTCGAGGTCGTTCGAACTGGTGTCGGCGCTGGACTCCGCGCCGTGGCTACCGATCCGGGTCACGGCGCTGTCGGCCAGGCCGGTGAGCTGGGTCAGCGTCGAGAGGTCCCGCCCGGACACGACGGCCGCATGGGTCGAGGGCAGCGAGGCGAGGGACTCGAGGTCCTCGAGCGTGCCCGGCAGGGCCCGGGACTGCGACGGGTCCAGGACGAGCGGGGCCAGGACACCGTCGAAGTCGGTGGCCACGAGCAGGGTTGGCGCCGTGGCCGCGCGGCCAAGGGCGGCGGCCACGGTCTCGGGCACCATCAGCGCTGCCCGCCCGGGTTGGCGGCGTGGTGCAGGTCCTCTGCCTGGCGGTCGGCGCTCGCGAGCACCTCGTCGTCCTCCCGCTCGCGGGTGGAGCGGGTCGGTCGCTCGGGGGCGTTGGCGAGGTTCTCGAGGAACCGGTGCGCCCACCGCTGGACATCGTGGTCGGCGACCCGGCGGCGCATCGCGCGCATGAGCCGGCGCTTGTCCTTGGCTGGTGTCTCGATGGCGCGCATGATCGTCTGCTTGAGGCCCTCGATGTCGTGGGGGTTGCAGACGAAGGCCTGGTGCAGCTCGTGGAAGGCCCCGGTGAACTCCGACAGGACCAGCGCTCCACCCTCGTCGTGGCGGCAGGTGACGTACTCCTTGGCCACGAGGTTCATGCCATCGCGCAGCGGCGTGACGAGCAGCACGTCCGCGGCCAGGTAGAGCGCGGCCATTTCCTGACGAGGGTAGGAGTGGTGCAGGTAGTGGACGGCGGGCGAGCCGATGCGGCTGTGGTCGCCGTTGAGCCGCCCGACTTCGCCCTCGATCTCCTGGCGGAGCTCGCGGTATGCCGCGACGCGCTCGCGGCTGGGCGTTGCCACCTGGACGAACGTCTCTCGCGGGGGCGCGACGTTGCCCTCCTCGAGCAGCTCGCCGTAGGCCTTGATGCGGTGGCCGATGCCCTTGGTGTAGTCGAGCCGGTCGACCCCCAGCAGCAGGGTGTCGGGGTCGCCGAGCGAGGCCCGGATCTCCTTGGCGCGAGCTTGGGTCTCGGGCAGCATCGCGAGCTCCTGGAGCCCGACGAAGTCGATCGAGATGGGCACGGCACTGGCGCGGACGCGGCGCGCGTTCTCGCCACGGGCCACCGACACGGTGTCACCCTTGGTGGGCAGGCCGAGCAGCTGACGGCAGGCTCGGACGAAGTTCTGGGCGTCGGCCACCCGCTGGAAACCGAGGTAGTCGGCGCCCAGCAAGCCCTCGAGCAGGGCGCGACGCCAGGGCAGCTGGGCGAAGAGCTCGACCGGGGGGAACGGAATGTGGTTGAACCACCCGATCCGCACGTCCGGGCGCAGCTCGCGCAGCATGGCGGGCACGAGCTGGAGCTGGTAGTCGTGGACCCACACCGTGGCGCCCGGCGCGGCGACCTCGCTGACCGCCTCGGCGAACCGCCGGTTCACCCGTTCGTATGCCGTGAACCAGTACCGGTGGAAGGTCGCCGGCACGATGACGTCGTGGTAGATCGGCCAGAGGGTGTCGTTGCTGTAGCCCTCGTAGTAGTCGGCGATGTCCTCGTCCGACAGCGCGATCGGTCGCAGGTACATCTCGTCCTGGGTGAACGGCTCCGGAGCCTCACCGGGCTCACCGGCCCAGCCCACCCAAGCGCCCTCGCGGCTGCGCATGACCGACTCCATCGCGGTGACCAAGCCGCCAGGACTGGTCCGCCAGGAGACCTCGCCGGATGGGTCGACCACGCGGTCGACCGGCAGCCGGTTGGCGGCGATGACCAGGTCGAAAGTCTCGGGCGTTCGGTGCACGGGCAATCAGCTCCACGGGTGGTCAACGACCCCAGCCTAAAGCGCATCCCTCTGGCGGCGACCCCCGGGCCGGTCTACGGTCGGTGCATGAGGATCTCCGATGTGGTTCGCCGCAAGGGCGACATGGTGGTGACGGTGAAGCCGGACGAGACCGTGGAGCGGCTCCTCGCCCTGCTGGAGGAACACAGGATCGGCGCCCTGGTGGTCAGCGAGGACGGCGAGACCGTCGGGGGAATCGTCAGTGAGCGCGATGTCGTGCGCCATCTCCACCGCGATGGCGCGGCAGTGCTCTTGGCGCCCATCTCGCAGATCATGACGGCTGACGTGAAGACCTGTGACCTCGACGAGCCCATCGACGAGCTGGCTCGCACGATGACCGAGCTGCGCATCCGCCACGTGCCGGTGGTGGTGGACGGCCGGCTGCGCGCGATCGTCAGCATCGGCGACATCGTCAAGCACCGGATCGACGAGCTCCAGACCGAGCGTGACCAACTTGTTGGGTACATCCAGCAGTAGCCTTCCCGGCTTCGCACAGGCCGTTCACTTACCGTAGGGGCATGACGACGGAGGCCATCGAGGGGAACGACGGCGGCTTCGGCGCGCCCGGCGGGCCCCAGATCGGTCCGTACCGCCTGATCCAGCAGCTGGGTGAGGGCGGCATGGGCGTGGTCCACCTCGCCCTCGACCCCAACGGGCGCGCCGTCGCCCTGAAGCTGCTGCGTCCGCACGTGGCGCACGACCGTGACGCCCGAACGCGGCTGCGGCGCGAGGTCGACGTGCTCACCCGCATCCGCGACCCACGAGTAGCGGCTGTCGTCGACGCGGACCTTGACGGGGACCGCCCCTACCTGGTCACGCGCTACGTCCCCGGGCCCGCTCTCGACGAGGTGGTCAAGCAGCACGGCCCCATGCGTGGCCAGGACCTGCTGCGTCTGGGCGACGGGCTGGCCGCAGCCCTGCACGCCATCCACGACGCCGAGGTGATCCACCGCGACCTCAAGCCCGGCAACGTCCTCATGCTCGACGGGGACCCCGTGCTCATCGACTTCGGCATCGCCCACGTGGCCGACGACGTGCGAATCACCCTGACCGGGCTGGTGATGGGCACGCCTGGCTACCTCTCGCCCGAGGTGGTCGAGGGTGCGCCGGTGACCGTGGCCACCGACTGGTGGGGATGGGCCGCCACGCTCGCCTTCGCCGCGAGTGGCGCCCCACCGTTCGGTCGCGGCCCGATGGACGTCGTGCTCTCGCGGGTGAGTCGTGGTGACGCCGACCTGTCCGGCGTCGACCCGCGGCTCGCGCCCCTGTTGTATGCCGCGCTGTCGCCCGTGCCGAGCGAGCGCCCCGATGCCGAGGAGGTCGTCGAAGCCCTGGGGCGCTACGCCGACGGTCGCCCCGTCACGGGCGCGCTGCCGGTCACGACTCGGCATACCCAGGTCATCGAGCGGTCCGGGACCGCGCACTGGGACCGGTCACCCGTGGCAGCTGCGCCCGCGCCGCCCGAGGACGACGTGCTGCCCTGGGACGCGCCGGAAGAGGAGGTCTCCGACTGGCAGGCGGCCTGGGAGGGTGGACCGGGCGAGCCGGACCCGCGCATCGGGCGCCCCAACCGCACGGGCACGCTCATCGCCCTGATGCTGGCGCTGGTGGCGGGTGTCGCAGCGTTCCCGATCGTCGCCATTGCGGTGGCAGTGCTCATCTCTTGGGTCGCTCGAACCGTCGACCGGTCGGTGACCTCGCTGGTGCTGCGCCGCCATCACCGCGGGCGGCGCCGCAGCGACGTGCCGGTGGCCGTGGTCGCGAGTCCGTGGCATCTCGTCGTGGGCGCCCTGGCCACCGTGGTCAGCGCGATCCTGCCGCTGGTGGTCGGGGTGTGTGCCGTGTTCAGCACTGCTCTGGCGATGGTGGCGGTCACCGGCGGATCGCCGCATCCGGACACCTCGCCCGCGTTGGCCGTCGGGGGCGTGATCGCCGTGCTGATGGCCTGGTGGGGTCCTGGCGGCTCCGGCCTGCGACGAGGCACCCGCAGCATCGTCCGGGGCACGAGCCCCGGTCCAACGGCCCATCGGATCGCCGTCGGCATCGCCCTGGTGCTCGCGCTGGGACTGGCCGCGTGGGCGGCCCAGCACTCCGGCGTACCCCAGTGGTGGCCGTCCAAGGCGCCGACGTCGCTGGTGCCCGTCACTGGCCTGACCGGATGAACCAAGGGGACCCCACCCCGCGTCCGCCGCACTCGCGCCGCCCCGACCTGCGACGGAGCCGGATCTGGCGCGGGGAGGAGCTCACCGAGACGCTCCCGATGGTCGAGTCGCTGCGCCACACGCCCTACCGCAACGTGCGCATCCGCAAGGCTGCTGCGGAGGAACGAGAGGCTCGGGCCTCGCTCGACCTTGCCCTGCGGGTGGGCGAGCTGATGCTGCGGTGCGGCGCCGGTGCCCCCCAGGTCGAGTCCTCGGTCATCGCGGTCGCCGCCGCCGCTGGGCTCGACAACCTCGAGGTGGACATCACCCTGCAGTCGCTGTTGGTCCAGTGCACGACCGCGTCGGGCGCTCCGATCACGATGCTGCGCGTGGTGCGCTCGGCCAGCCGCGACTTCGCCCGGCTCACGGCGGTGCACGAGTTCGTCGAGACGCTCGTGACCGATGGGTACGACCGCGAGGCTGCGGCCGCGCGACTGCGCGAGATTCGCCGGGCGCCACGGTTCTGGCCGAGCTGGGCCGTGCGCGGTTCCCTGGGGGTCGTCGCGGCCGCCATCGCGACGATGCTGGGGGCCGGGCTGGTCGCGGCGCTCGTCGCCGGCGTCTCGGCGTTGGTGGTCGGTCTGGCGGCTCGCTCGCTGGGGCGCCGCGGACTGCCCGAGTTCTACCAGTGCGCCATCGGTGGGTTTCTCGCCACGGTGATCGCGTGGGGTGCGTTCAGCCTCGGGGCGCGGGGCTGGCTGCCGGTCAGCTCCTCGGAGTTCGCGTTCATCGTGGCAGGTGGGATCACCGTGCTCCTGCCGGGACGAACGGTCGCGTCGGCCTTCGAGGACGCCATCTCCGGCTACTCGGTCACCGGTGCCGGCCGGATGTTCGCTGTCTTCCTCACCACGGCCGGGATCATCCTGGGCGTGGCGACGGGGCTGTCGCTCACCCTGTCGCTCACCGAGGTCTTCGGACTGGAGCTGGCCTCGCCGTCGATCGTCGCCACCAGGGCGCTGAACGCACCGGTCGACCTCGCGCTGGTCGGTGCGACGATCGTCGGTGTGGCGGGAGCCGTCTCGCTCCGCAGTCGGCGCCGGCTCGTGCTGCCTGCGGGGGTGCTGTGCGCAGTGAGCGTGGGGGTGTCGCTCGCGGTGGCGCGGGTCGACCGGCTGGGACCACTGGCGGCCGCAGGGTGCGCCGCCATGGTCCTGGGGTTCGCTGGGCGGCTGATCGCCCTGCGGCTCGGCGCCCCGGCCATGGTGCTCGTCGTCCCGGCGTCGTACGGCCTGCTGCCCGGGCTGGCGATCTTCCGAGGGCTCTACGAGATGGTGAACGGGTCCTCCAAGGCGGCCGGGTCCTTGTCGTTGCAAGGCGGTATCACCACGTTGCTCGGGGCCATGGCCGTGCTGCTGGCGATCGCGGCGGGCAGCGTGCTGGGCGAGTTCCTCGCCGCGCCGTTCGACCGCGGGATCGTCCAGAAGCGACGCGCTCGCCGCCGCTGACGGGTGCCATTTCTGCCGTTTTTCTTGTGGTCGATCACACACCGCCCTTACGGTGGACCCTTGGTGCCGTCCGGTACCCACAACTGAACACGGCATACCCACACGCACACCCGCAGCGCCGAGCCTCGTCAGGCGGGTGACATCGCCGGAATGGCTCCGGGCAGACGAGGGCGGGGGACCCAATGCGGCCGCATGCGGCCTTGGGGTGAAGCCGGTCCGCCGGCCGGGCACCTGACAGCCCGAACCCGACAGCTCACCTCGCAGGCGCAGGTCAGGAAAGGACCTAGGCACATGTTCTATGCCCCCAAGCACTCTGCCCGGAGCATCAACCCCGTCAAGCGCCGCATCGTCGGCAGCGCCGCGGCCGGTGTCGCCAGCGTCGCGGGTGGCCTGGCCGCCGCGAACTCTGCGTCGGCCGCAGGCAGCGTCTGGGACAGCGTGGCGTCGTGCGAGAGCGGCGGCAACTGGTCCATCAACACCGGCAACGGCTACTACGGTGGACTGCAGTTCTCCGGCTCCACCTGGCGTGCCTACGGCGGCGGCGCCTACGCCCCGCGGGCCGACCTCGCGAGCCGCAGCGAGCAGATCACGGTGGCCCAGCGCGTGTTGGCCTCACAGGGTCCAGGCGCGTGGCCGACGTGCGGAGCCCGCGCCGGCCTGAGCCGCGCCAGTGGCGGAGGTGTCGTGGCTGCCGCTGCCCGCACCTCGGCACCTGAGGCGTCTCGGTCGGCGGTGCGGACGGCTCCGCCCAGCTACCGCTCCTCGGTGGTCCACCACTCCTCCGTCGCGGTCGGCAGGCTCGTCGTCGACGGCATCCGTGGCCCGAAGACCAACGCCGCGATCGAGCGCTGGGTCGGCGGGTCGGTCGACGGCAACCTGTCGCGGGCCGACATCAAGGCGCTGCAACGCAAGGTCGGCTCAGTCCCCGACGGCGTCATCGGCCCGAAGACGGTGCGGGCCCTCCAGGCGAAGATCGGCGCGCGCGCGAACGGCTCGCACTCGCTCGACCGCGCGACGGTCATGGCGCTGCAGAGGTACCTCAACTCGCACTGACCCCGTAGCTCCGATGGCCCGGCTCCCTCACGGACGCCGGGCCATCGCGCGCCCGGGCACCACCGGCGTGTGTATGCCGCGTCGTCGCCTTGGGTACGATCGTCCCCGCCCGCCTGAGGCGGGCTCGCCGGCGTGGCGCAATTGGCAGCGCACCTGTCTTGTAAACAGGGGGTTAGGGGTTCAAGTCCCCTCGTCGGCTCTCTGACCAGCAAAAACGCGCCGTGCGGCCATCGGAACACGAGGTGCGGAGCTCACCGGCTCATCGCCGCGTCACGATGTCGGCGCCTGCGCGTCTCACCGGTGACTGGTCGGGGAATGACCGGTCACCGGACGGCAGGCGCCCCACCGGCAGGCCACACGGGTTGCCTGCCGTCCGCTTCCCGGTGCACTCGGGTCGGTGGGCGGGATCGTCAGGCGGCAGCGGCGACCTGATCGGCGAGGTCCGTCAACGCCTTGCGCATGCCGCGCCTGGCCCGCAGGCCGAGCTGGCGCGCGCCGCCCACGCTGAGTCCGAGCTCGTCGGCGACGTCCTGGTAGGGAAGGTTCTCCACGTAGACCATCACCAGGACCCGCTGCCACCGCTCAGGTAGCGTCGCCAAGGCCTCTCGCATCCGCTGGTTGAACAGTGCTTCGAGCACAAGGTGCTCCGGGGACTCCTCGAGGATCCGGGCTGCGAGGTCGGGGTTGGCGAGGGCCGCGTCCTCAATGTCAGCGACCCAGCGCAGGCGGCGGTCAGCGCGGAGCCGGTTCACGTGCAGGCGTAGCACGACGGCCCGTAGGTAACCCATGAAGGCCACCCGAGGGCCGCCGCCTGCAGCTAGTTGCTGCCACGTCCGTGCGAACGCCTCGGCGACCAGCTCCTCAGCGAGGTGGTCATCGAGGACCAGCCGCCGTGCGTAGCGCCGCGCCTGCCGGACGTGGTTTGCATACAGCTCGGCGAATGCCTCGCGGTCGCCACAGCGGGCATTCTCGATCAGTTGCTCAACGGTCGCCGCCTGCCCGGGCTCCGTGAAGGTGAGTTGGACCATGGCCATCCCCTTGCGGTCTTCCCTGCGCGTGCGCGCCAGTCCAGGCGCTCACCGAGTATCGCGGTGGCCGCGTGGCTCGACTGCGGGTATCGGCAGAATCCACAGGAAGCCGCCACCCATTTCCGGGAAAGTCCGGACTCGTTCTTCTGGCTCAGGGGCAGGGCAAGGTGACGAGGATGGGAGTGAGCCAGACGTTGTAGTTGGCCGCGCCGGTTGAGGTGTTGTCGAGCAGCCGGTAGCCAACGGTGAACTGCGACAGGGCGGCCGCGGTGACGGGGACGTCGCCCGCCGTGGAGGTGTTGGGCAGCGAGGCCATGGTGGGGACGGAGTTGGGCCGCCGTCGCCACGGATCAGCGGAGGTGCCGGTGCCGGTGAGGTACGCCGTGTCTTGCACGGTTCCCGCCATCGCCGAGGTTGAGGTCAGAAAGACGCGTTCGGCGCCTGCGTTGTTGCTGTTGCCGTTGAACGCCGTCCCGTCGATGTCGGCGATCGTGAACGAGGCGTTGAGGACCGGTTGGCTGAAGGCGAAGCTGTAGTCGGCGCCTGTCACCGTGGTGTTCGTCGTGTTCCGCAGCCGGGTCAGACCCAGGTCGAGGCCCGGCCCGGGTGTCCCGCCGATCGGCCCAGCCGTACCCGACAGGTTGTTGGGATTCACGGTGGAGAAGGTCGGCCCGACGATCGTCGCGGTCACGGTCAAGGTGAGAACTGGGACCGACCCGTTTCCGAGCGGGTTGACCCAGGTGTAGACGCCGGTGGTGGGGCTCGTCCGTGTGTATGCCGCGGACGTCCAGTCGGTCACGAGCTGGGCCGGCGTGCAGGCGTTTGACGCCGCGGCGGCCGGGGCAGCGGTGGCCAGGATGACGGCTGGGGTCGTCCAGACTGCGCCCTTGACCACCAACCGCCTCGACAGGCCAGGTGGATCCGTTGCCATTCGTACCCCTTGGGACAATGCGGTCAGTTGCTGTGGCGGCGAGTGGTGATCGGGCGTCCTCACCCCGCGGCCCGCCGTAGACGGATCCGTGAGGCCCGGGTATCGGCGCCGTAGTACGCGCCGTAGTAGCCGGTCGCGGACGAGTTGGGCGCGGCGCGGTTGAGGACGACCCCCAGGGTGTGTCCTTGGACGGCGGTCAAGCTGGTCAGGGCGTCGCGGAGCTGGGTGTCGAGGGTGCGTCCCGCAGAGACCACGACCAGGGCGCCGTCGGCGGATGCGGTCAGGAGCGCGCCGTCCGTAACCGGCAGGAGCGGGGGCGCGTCGATGATGACGGTGAGGCCGCGCTCGGCCAGCTTCTTGAGGAGACGTTGCATCGCGCGCGAGCCCAACAGCTCGCTCGGGTTGGGAGGCGTGCCTCCGGCGCCGAGTACCCGCAGGTGGGGTAGCCCGACCACCTGCTGCGCGACCTCGTCGAACTCGACCCGCCCGATGAGCACGTCGGTCAGGCCGATGCCCTCGACCAGGCCGAAGGACTCGGCGACGACGGGACGCCGCAGGTCGCCGTCGATGAGGACGACGTCGCGGTCGGCAAGGGACAGGGCCGCGGCGAGGTTGGCGGCGATGGTGGACTTGCCGTCCCCGGGAAGTGGACTGGTCACCACGATCACCCGCGGCGGGTTGTCCACATCCATGAACTGCAGATTGGTGCGCAACTTGAAAAAGGCCTCGGCGGAGTGGGCAGGGTCGTCGGCGTGCCGTAACCCCCGGGACACGACGAGGGAGACCCGCGATCCGACCCGTCGGACCATCGCCGGGCTGGTGGGGATGGTGGCCGCGACGGTCACGCCGAAGGCTCCTTCGACATCCTCCGCGCGCCGCAGCCTTCGATCCAGCTGACTGCGCACCACGGCATACCCCAGACCCAGCAGCAGGCCGACCGTGCTCCCCACGGCGACGTTCCGGGTGGGATTCGGCGAGATCGGGAAGGTGGGCAGCTCTGCGGACTCGATCGGAACAATGTGCAGCGCCTGCGACGCCGCGCCCGAGGGGTTCTCGACGGCGTCGACCTGGGTCTTCACTGCCTCCACCCAGGCGTCGGCCAGGGCCTGGGCGGCGCGCGGCGTGTCGGCTCTCGCGCTGACCTTGATGAGCACGGTGTCGAGTGGCTGAGTCACCGTCACCATCGTGATGAGGGCGGCGGGGTCGACCTTGAGGTGGAGCGCGTCGATCACGGTCTGTGCTGTCGGCCGCGAGGTGGCAAGGTCGACGTAGGACGCAGCCCGCGACTTGGCCAGCAGGTCGCTGATCGACGCGTCGGAGGCACTGGTGCTCGTCCCGGTGCTGACGAAGCCGCTCGCGTCAGCCTGGTAGACCTTGGGCTGGACGAGACTGACTGCGACGGCCAGGGCTGCGCCGAGAAGGACGCACGCGAGAACCCCGCGCCAGTACGCCCGCGCGACCCTGAGGTAGTCGGCCAGTTCCATGGTTTGCCTTGTCGTGATCGCCACGGAGCGTGTCCACTGCTGTGGGCTCCTCTCTGTAGGGACTCCGACACGCCCAGAACGTGATGCGATTCGTGACGCGCACTCGAAATCAGGACGCGAGGCGCCCGCGAGCGTGCCCCTCATCGTCACAATTCCAGCCCTATGCAGTCATTCACGGTGTGGGTCAACGGTGGCGGACAGGAGGGGCCGATCGTGCAGATCCCTGCAGATGACGCAGAGCCAGATCCCTTGCACGCCAGGCTCGCTGGCTTCATGGTCGAGATGGCTCGTGCCGAGATGGACCTTCCTCACATCGTGTTCTCCCGCGATGCGCGCGGCTGCATGGACTCGTTCTCAGGGCCGTACCCCACCGCGCTCGAGGCCCTCGTGGCGGCGGACATCGAGCAACAGATCGAGCGCGAGGTCGACAGCGGCCACGCCCTCTCGTTCCACATCGCAGCGCTGTACCCGGCGCTGAGCGGTGAGCTGGACGGGGGGTGACCGGCGCGAAGCTAGCCGGTTGACCGGCGCAGCGCGAATCGTTTCGAGAGGTGGCCGCGGTCGAGCAGCTGGCCACCCCAGACCCCCGTCTCGCGGCGCTCGACAGCCCCGTCGAGGCAGGCCTCGCGGACCGGACAAGCCCGACAGAAGCGCTTGGCGCGCTCGATGTCTTGCCAGTTCTCGGAGAACCACAGCCCGGGGTCCTGGTCGGCGCACGGCGCCTTGGCCCCCGGCCTTCGCATCGCCTCGTCGATGGTCGTGAAAAGTCGGGTGAGGCTCGCCACGGGTCTCCAAGTCGGTTTCTGGCCCAGGAGGCTCTGTCACCCTGGGCGTCCTTCTATGTGAGGCGTGGCTGCCTGGTTGGTGACGTTCCCCAGCGCGCCGTCCACTCAGATCGGGTCGACCCGAACATTTCGGACGCCGATGTGGCGTCCTGCGACGAACGGCTCGCGCGGTTGGTTGGACCCGCGTCACGGCCGGCCTGCTTAGACGTCCCCTTGTAGTGAGCCGGCTGTAGTGGGCCGGCAAATGGTGAAGGGATGGGCATGAGCGTCGAGGCCTGGAGAGATGACTCCGACAACGGCTGGGTGCCCGCTGCCCTGGGCAGTTTCGTGGTCGACATGGGTGTCGCCGAGATGGACCTGCCGCACATCGTGCTGTGCAAGGACCGCCGGGGAACCACGGCATCCTTCTCGGGGCCTTACCCCTCAGCGATCGAGGCCCTCGTCGCAGCCGACCTCGAGCAGCGCATCGAGGCGGAGGCTGACGGCTCTGACGCCTTGACCTTCCACGTCGCGGCCCTCTACCCAGCTCTGCGCCCGGCGTCGGGCGAGCGACCAGCATGACCGTGCCCCTTGATCTCTCCGAGGTCGACGACGTCGAGCTCACCTCTCGCGCCCGCGAGGGCGACGAGCGCGCCGTCGTTGAGCTGTGGACGCGGCACTATCCCGCGGCCCTGACGACGGCTCGTCGCGTCGCTCGACAGCCGCGCGACGCCGAGGAGCTCGCATCCGACGCGTTCTCCGGCATGTTGGCGGCGCTGAGCTCGGGCGGAGGTCCCACCGGGTCCGTCCGCGCATACCTGCTGACCTCGGTTCGCAACGGTGTGACGACGCGCGCCCGGAGGGCCAACGCCTCCGACATCCTCACCGACGAGGACTCCGTCCTCGAGAACGCCGCCAGGGTGCCCCCGGATCCGGTCGCGGCCGCTGGCGAGCTAGGCCTGATGCGTGAAGCGTTCGCCACCCTGCCGACGCGCTGGCAGCACGTCTTGTGGCGGACCGCGGTCGACCACGAGTCCAACATCGCGGTCGCCACCGAACTGGGGGTCAGTGCCAACGCGGTGGCCGCGCTGGCGCGGCGTGCCCGACAAGGGCTGCGAGCGGCATACGTGCAGGTGCACGTCTCACGGGGGGCGGTCGAGCCCGGGTGCGCGCCCTACATCGGGGGCTTGGCGGCGATGCTGACGACGTCCGAGGGGACGACGGCCACTGCCGAGCACGTCCGCGGCTGCGCGCGCTGCACCGAGCGGCTCGCCGAACTGAGGAGAGTGGACCAGAACCTCGCCGGCGTGCTCAGCCCGGCACTGCTCGCGCTGCTGCCGGGTGGCCTGGGCACCTTGATGGCAGCCGCTCCCGCTGGCGCGGGCGCTGCCACGAGCGGAGCTGCCACGAGCGGAGTTGCCACGAGCGGGCCTGCCACGAGCGGCCCTGCCGCGTCGGGCTCCGCCAACTGGGTTGCGCTGGCCACGGCCGCGGTCGTCGGCGGGAGCCTGCTCACCTGGGCCCTGTGGCCAGAGCGGCCCGTCGTCGATCAGGTCAAGGCGGCACAGACGCGGACGCTGACCTCGACGCCGACCAGCAGCCCTCCCACCACGGCCACGCAGCCGCCCACCAGCACGCGGCCCCCGGCTCCCACACCGTCACGGCGCCCGTCCAGCCCACCGTCTCCACGGAGCACTACTCCGCGGCCGGTGGTTGCGCCTCCTCCGTCGGTGCCGTCGGCTACCTCGACCTCCATCACGACCTCGACGACTACGCAGCCCCTGGGGCAGCTCGCCGCCGGATTGGCGATGGGCGGCCCGACGACGTCCCCCTTCATCCAGGTCTCTGCCTCTGGGCAGGAAGTGGCCGGGGGCCTGAGCCTGAGTCTGTCGGTGCCTACAGGCGTCGTCCTGGTCAGCTCCTCCGGATCGTGGCACGGGTGTGCCCAGAGCGGCACGACCATCACGTGTACTGCATCGGCGGCTCCGGCAGCGACCGGTCAGTCGTGGTCCGGAACGATCTCGACGCGGTGGGCCGCCGGAGCCAGTGGGGCCGTGAGCGCCGTCGTCACTGGCACGTATCGATCCGGGTCTGCGGCCTCCGCGAGGGCCGCGACTCGGTGGCCACCCCCGTGACGGACTGGGTGCGCGGGGGTCCGCGGCTGGGCTTCGGCCGACGTCTCCTTCCACTTTGAGGAGGTTCGATGCTTCACGGGATGGTTGTTGTGCCAGCCGACTACCTCGACGACCTTGCTGTCGCCGTCGAGCGGCTGCAGTGGCTGGGCACGGAGAGCGAGGCCCGGGCGGAGGGCGGTGATCCGATGTGCCTCCTCGACGCCTTGTGCGACGTCTACGCGGCATCCCAACGATTGGTGAAGCGCGAGTCGAGCACCGTGGGCGGAACCGTGGGCTGATGTCGGCCGATCGCGTCACAAACGCCCCGTCACGGCGTCTCCCATATGCAGGGTGGTTGCGGGGTCCTCACAGGGGTGGGGGCCCCGCAATGGCGCGGAGCGGGTCAGCCGCAGGCGGGGGCAGTTGAGTGTGTGGCGGCAGGGCGCATCGCGCTGACCGCCGGGCCGGCACCCAGGAGCACGTCCACGCTGCTGTCGCCTCGGCCGTCTGACACCTGCACCGCGCCCGGCAGGCTCGAGGCAACCAGGGCAGCCTGGTCCGTTCCACCTGTGCCGTGGATGACCCGGGGGGCGCCCGTGAACCACCGCGTCTCCGGTGCGTTGCCGATGGACACGACCCGAAATCCCTTCGTTGCCAGTTGCGCAGCCGTGCGCGAGGCCATTCCGGCAACACCCGAGGCGTTGTAGACCCCCACCCTCACGGAGCCGGCCTTCGGGAGGACGTGCGCTGAGGCGGTGCAGATCCGGTCGACCCTGCTGTCAAGGAGTCCGGCGGCATTCGCACCCACCAAGGTGACCGTGCCCAACGTCAGACCGGGCAGGCAGAGGAATGCCGCGAGCTTGCGATTGCGGCGGCTGCGCCAGATGCGCGGGTCCAGGTCAGGCGCGGCAGGCCGAGGCGACACCGTTTGGGCTCTCTTTCGCAGGTGTGGGTCGAAGGGGCGCTCGAGGACCGCGGTCCGGCGCCTGGTGATGAGAGACCGACGGCCCGAGATGATGACGCGTGAACCCTGATCGCCTGGGCCCATCGCCGCGGACGGGAGCACTAACCAGGACGAATGCCGCGAGCCGTCGAGGTCCCTCAAGTTTGTCCTTCCCCCAGCGTCACGATTTGAAGAGTCACCGCTCTCCCCATCTAGGAAGGCGACCTTCGCATCGATGGGTCGCGCCCAGCTGTGGCGATAGAGGGTGTGGAGCTTGTACACGGAGCAGTCGACGACGGCCCGAGCTTTCGACGTGGGCTCACGCGGGCACAAGGGGCTGTCGATCTTCGCCGTCCTCGTCTACCTCGCGACCTTCGTGGTGGCGATCGCCGCACCGGCATCGGCATACCAGGTGGCAACCTCGGCCCCGACCGTCGCGGGCGGCGTGGGCACGCTCACCATGCCCGGTTCCGGGTTGGCCGCATCGGTATCGGCATCGGGGCTCACCTCGGTGACCGGTGGCACCACCCTCGGTGGCCGCGGCTACGTCGCCAGCGACTACACCCCCGGCTTGGCGACGACCACGCCCGCCGTCAACGTGCTCACGGACGCGACCAACAACTGCCCCTCGGTGGGGACTTGCTCCGGGCTGGGCACTGTCACGATCACGTTCAGCCAGCCGGTGACCAATCCTGTGCTGAGTCTCGCCGGCATCGGGGGAGAGGTCCACCACCTCGACTCGAGCAACGTCGTGACGGCGATATCTCAGCTCCACGACATCCTCACCCTGACCACGCCGGGCGTCACCCTGACCGATCTGAGCGGTGGCAACCTCGCCGTCTCCGGCACCCAGATCACAGCCAACAACGCCAGCACCGGCTACCGGTGTGAAACGACAGCTCAGACCGACGGTCCTACCGGGACGACCCTGCCGTCCGCGGGAGCCACTGCGGCGTGCGGGTCAGTGCGCATCAACGGCACGGTCACCTCGGTGACGTTCAGCGTGAGCGCGATCTTCACCCAGACGACGGCGAGCGTGCCGCCATACACCAACAACACCAGCTCCGACCCCACGCACAACGCGGACGGCTTCGCGATTGCGGTCACCGCGCCTGAGGACTTCGGCGACTCCCCCTCGTCCTACGACCAGGGCAACGCTGCCCGCGCGGTGCTGTCCGACGTGCAGCTCGGCCCCAGCGTCACCGAGGACAACGCGACGGTGGCCAACGGGACGGTGTCCCCGAACGCCAGCGCGACCGCTGCCCTCGACGGCGCTGACAACGGAGTCACCCTGGGCCCGCTCAGCACCTCGATGACCAGCTACAGCACCACCGTGGCCATCAGCGGAGCAAGCAAGCCCGGCACCGCGTGCGGGTGGATCGACTTCACCAAGAACGGGGTGTTCGACACCGGCGAACGCGCCTGCGCCGCATTCGCGGCCGGCGCCACCAGCGCGACCCTCACCTGGTCCGGGCTGAGCGGGCTGACCGCAGGCAACACCTACGCGCGGTTCCGGGTCGGGTACAACGCCGCCCAGACGCAGAGCCCGATCGGGGCATCGGATGCCGGCGAGGTCGAGGACTACCTCCTGGCAGTCGCAGGTCCAGCACCCTTCGCCTGCACGACCCCGACCGTCTTCGACGCTGCAGGCACGCCCAACACCCAACTGTTCGCACAAACCCAGACCCCGACCGGGTCCACCTTCACCGCGGTCGGACCGCCCTGGGCGGGTGGCGTCTACAACGCGATCGGCTTCGACAGCGCGAGTCGACTGATGTATGCGGTCAGCGGCGCGCAGCTGCTCATCATCGACTCCACCGGTGCCGTCACGAACACCGGCGTCATCAGCGGTCTCCCGGCGACCCCGAACGTCGTCGTGGGTGCGATCGACGCCTCCGGCAACTACTACATCGAGGATGTGAACTCGGGCAACATCTACCAGGTCAATGTGGCGACCCGGGTCGCGACGCTGGTGATGAACAACCCATTCCTCAACATGTTCGACTTCACCTTCGCCAACGGCTACCTGTGGGGTCTGAACCAGCCCGCCTCCGGCGCGATGGTCATGGTGCGGATCGACCCCGTCAACAAGGTCGTGAGCAGCTTCAGCATGGCCAGCCTCGGGCTCCCCTTCGACCGGTATGGCGCCGCGTGGACCTACGGCAATGGCAACCTGGGTTTCGATCGAAACTCCGGTGGCGTGTTCCAGATCGCCGTCACCAATCCCAGCGCGGCCGCTCCGACCTTCAGCCTCGTCGCGTCCGGCTCAGGACCCGCTTCGACCGCCAACGATGGCACCTCATGCGTCCCTGGCCCGGTCGACCTGTCCATCGCCAAGACTGGCCCCGCGACCGTTCTGCCGAGCGGACAGGTCACCTGGACGCTCACCGTGACGAACAACGGGCCCAACATCAGCTCAGGCTACGTCGTCAACGACCAGGTCCCGGCGGGCTACACCAACGTCAGCAGCAGCACCCCAGGGTGCACCGTGACCGGTAACTCCGTCCAGTGCCTCGGCGGAGTGCTGGGTGTCGGTGCCAGCGCGACCATCACCCTCACCGCCAACGCGCCGCCAACCAATGGCTGCCTCACGAACACGGCCTCCGTGCTGGGCAACGAGAGCGACCCCACGGCTAGCAATGACACGTCGGCACACACCACCTGCGTAGCGAGCAACCCTGCGTTGACCCTGACCAAGTCCGCGGCGATCACGACGGACGCGAACAACGATGGCAAGGCCGGCGTCGGGGACGTGATCACCTTCTCGTTCGCGGTCAAGAACACCGGTGACGTCACCATGTCGGCCATCACCATCGCCGACCAGCTCGTCGCCCCGGCCGGTCCGGCCGTGTCGGTGACCTGCCCGCCGGGGAGTCTGGCTCCCGGCGCGACCGTGGTCTGCACGTCCTCGCCGTACACGGTGACCCAGGCCGACGTGAACGCCGGGTCGGTCGCGAACAGCGCGACCGCGTCGGGGACCCCGCCGACGGGTCCGCCGGTGACGACCCCGCCCTCGACGACCACCACCCCGACGCCCTCAACGACCGGCCTGTCCCTGGTCAAGTCCGCGGCGATCACGACGGACGCGAACAACGACGGCAAGGCCGGCGTCGGGGACGTGATCACGTTCTCGTTCGCGGTCAAGAACACCGGTGACGTCACCATGTCGGCCATCGCCATCGCCGACCAGCTCGTCGCCCCCGCCGGTCCGGCCGTGAGTGTCACCTGCCCGGCAACGGTGTTGGCGCCCGGTGCGTCCATGACGTGCACGTCCTCGCCGTACACGGTGACCCAGGCTGACGTGGATGCCGGGTCGGTCACGAACACGGCCACCGCGTCGGGGACCCCGCCGACGGGTCCGCCGGTGACCACGCCGCCGTCGACCACGACCACCCCCACCCCGAGCGGGGCGACCCTGTCGCTGACCAAGTCCGCTGCCCTGACCACGGACGCGAACAACGATGGCAAGGCCGGCGTCGGGGACGTGATCACGTTCTCGTTCCTCGTGACGAACATGGGCAGTGTGACGATGCACAACGTGTCCGTAGCGGACCAGCTGGTGGCCCCCTCCGGGCCGGCGGTGTCGGTGACCTGCCCGCCGGGGAGTCTGGCTCCCGGCGCGACCGTGGTCTGCACGTCCTCGCCGTACACGGTGACCCAGGCCGACGTGAACGCCGGGTCGGTCGCGAACAGCGCGACCGCGTCGGGCACCCCGCCGACCGGGCCGCCGGTGACCACCCCGCCCTCGACGACCACCACCCCGACGCCCACAACGACCGGCCTGTCCCTGGTCAAGTCCGCGGCGATCACCACGGACGCGAACAACGATGGCAAGGCCGGCATCGGCGATGTGATCACGTTCTCGTTCGTGGTCAAGAACACCGGTGACGTCACCATGACCGGGATCGCCGTGGCTGACCAGCTGGTCGCGCCCGCGGGTCCGGCCGTGAGCGTCACCTGCCCGGCAACGGTGTTGACACCTGGCGAGAGCATGACCTGCACGTCCTCGCCCTATGTGGTGACCCAGGCGGATGTGGACGCCGGGTCGGTCGCCAACACGGCCACCGCGTCCGGGACCCCGCCGACTGGTCCGCCGGTGACCACCCCGCCGTCGACCACGACCACCCCCACCCCGAACGGGGCGACCCTGTCGCTGACCAAGTCCGCTGCCCTGACCACGGACGCGAACAACGATGGCAAGGCCGGCGTTGGCGATGTCATCACGTTCTCGTTCGCGGTCACGAACACCGGTGACGTCACCATCAGTGGGATCGCGGTGGCGGACCAGCTCGTCGCCCCCGCGGGTCCGGCCGTGAGTGTCACCTGCCCGGCTGCGGTGTTGGCGCCGGGTGCGTCGATGACGTGCACGTCCTCGCCCTATGTGGTGGCCCAGGCGGATGTGGATGCCGGGTCGGTCGCCAACACGGCCACTGCGTCCGGGACCCCGCCGACCGGCCCGCCGGTGACGACCCCGCCGTCGACCACGACCACCCCCACCCCGAACGGGGCGACCCTGTCGCTGACCAAGTCCGCGGCGATCACCACGGACGCCAACAACGACGGCAAGGCCGGCATCGGCGATGTCATCACGTTCTCGTTCGCGGTCACGAACACCGGCGACGTCACCATGACCGGGATCGCCATCGCCGACCAGCTGGTCGCGCCCGCGGGTCCGGCCGTGAGCGTCACCTGCCCGGGCACCACCCTCGCGCCGGCCGCGAGCATGACCTGCACGTCCTCGCCCTATGTGGTGACCCAGGCGGATGTGGACGCCGGGTCGGTCGCCAACACGGCCACCGCGTCCGGGACCCCGCCGACTGGTCCGCCGGTGACCACCCCGCCGTCGACCACGACCACCCCCACCCCGAACGGGGCGACCCTGTCGCTGACCAAGTCCGCTGCCCTGACCACGGACGCGAACAACGATGGCAAGGCCGGCGTTGGCGATGTCATCACGTTCTCGTTCGCGGTCACGAACACCGGCGACGTCACCATCAGTGGGATCGCCGTGGCGGACCAGCTCGTCGCCCCCGCGGGTCCGGCCGTGAGTGTCACCTGCCCGGCTGCGGTGTTGGCGCCGGGTGCGTCGATGACGTGCACGTCCTCGCCCTATGTGGTGGCCCAGGCGGATGTGGATGCCGGGTCGGTCGCCAACACGGCCACTGCGTCCGGGACCCCGCCGACCGGCCCGCCGGTGACGACCCCGCCGTCGACCACGACCACCCCCACCCCGAACGGGGCGACCCTGTCGCTGACCAAGTCCGCGGCGATCACCACGGACGCCAACAACGACGGCAAGGCCGGCATCGGCGATGTCATCACGTTCTCGTTCCTCGTGACGAACACGGGCAGCGTGACGATGCACAACGTGTCCGTGGCGGACCAGCTGGTCGCGCCTGCGGGTCCGGCCGTGAGCGTCACCTGCCCGGCAACGGTGTTGGCGCCCGGCGAGAGCATGACCTGCACGTCCTCGCCCTATGTGGTGACCCAGGCGGATGTGGACGCCGGGTCGGTCGCGAACAGCGCGACCGCTTCGGGGACCCCGCCGACCGGTCCGCCGGTGACCACCCCGCCGTCGACCACGACGACTCCCACCCCCACGACGACCGGCTTGTCGCTGACCAAGTCCGCTGCCCTGACCACGGACGCAAACAACGACGGCAAGGCCGGCGTTGGGGACGTCATCACGTTCTCGTTCCTCGTGACGAACACGGGCAGCGTGACGATGCACAACGTGTCCGTCGCGGACCTGCTGGTGGCCCCCGCGGGTCCGGCCGTGAGTGTCACCTGCCCGGGGACCACGTTGGCGCCGGCCGCGAGCATGACGTGCACGTCCTCGCCGTATGTGGTGACCCAGGCTGACGTGGACGCCGGGTCCGTCGCCAACACGGCCACCGCGTCCGGGACCCCGCCGACCGGTCCGCCGGTGACGACCCCGCCGTCGACCACGACGACGCCCACGCCCACGACGACCGGCTTGTCGCTGACCAAGTCTGCTGTCCTGACCACGGACGCGAACAACGACGGCAAGGCCGGCGTTGGCGATGTCATCACGTTCTCGTTCGTGGTCCAGAACGCCGGTGACGTCACCATCAGTGGGATCGCGGTGGCGGACCAGCTGGTCGCCCCCGCGGGTCCGGCCGTGAGTGTCACCTGCCCGGGCACCACCCTCGCGCCGGCCGCGAGCATGACCTGCACGTCCTCGCCGTACACGGTGACCCAGGCGGATGTGGATGCCGGGTCGGTCGCCAACTCGGCCACCGCGTCGGGTACCCCGCCGACCGGTCCGCCGGTCACGACCCCGCCGTCGACCACGACGACGCCCACGCCCACGACGACCGGCTTGTCGCTGACCAAGTCCGCTGCCCTGACCACGGACGCGAACAACGACGGCAAGGCCGGGGTCGGGGATGCGATCACGTTCTCGTTCCTGGTGACGAACACGGGCAGTGTGACGATGCACAACGTGTCCGTGGCCGACCAGCTGGTGGCTCCCGCCGGTCCGGCCGTGTCCGTGTCCTGCCCGGGCACCACCCTGGCGCCGGGCGCCTCGATGACGTGCACCAGCTCGGGTTACACGGTGACCCAGGCCGACGTGAACGCCGGGTCCGTGGCCAACTCGGCCACCGCGTCGGGTACCCCGCCGACCGGTCCGCCGGTGACGACCCCGCCGTCGACCACGACCACCCCGGCCTTGATTGACCCAGGTCTGTCCCTGGACAAGAAGGTCTCGGCAATCAGCGACGCGAACCACAATCACCTGACCGACGTCGGCGACACGATCCAGTGGACGTTTGCTGTCCGCAACACCGGCAATGTGACCTTGCGGGGTGTCGCGATCAACGACGGACTGCTGACGGATGCAGGAATCGTCGTGTCGTGCCCCAAGAGCACCTTGGCGCCGGCAGAGGCGATGACCTGCGCGAGCGCGGCATACACCATCACCCAGGCCGACGCGGACGCAGGCCACGTGGCCAACACTGCAGTGAGCCGCGGCACGACTCCTCATGGGACACCGGTGGTCTCGCCCCCCGACAGCACGCTGACGCCTGTGGTTTCGGATCCACCGGCGAACAGTGCGATCGGCACGGTCCTGGCCTTCACCGGGGTCTCCCCGGGACTCTTCATGGCGGGCCTGGTCGGGCTAGTGGCCCTCCTGATGGGCCTGCTCCTCGTCTGGATCGGGCGTCGACCGCAGGGGGCCGGAAAGCACCGTTCCTGACACTCACGCAGTGATCATCACGCAGCACAGATTGAAGGTTGGTTGTGAATTCTCATTCATTTCGCTCGGGTACCTCCATGATGGGGTGCGCCCTCGTCGCCGCATCCCTCGCGCTTGGCGCATGCTCAGGGGGAGGGGGCGCGCCTGCACCGAGCACCACGTCCTCGCCCTCGAGTAGCTCGTCATCCTCGCCTAGCTCGACCTCGTCGCCGTCCACCTCGGCATCGGCGAGCTCGACAAGCCTGAAGAATGTCAAGGGCGCGGCGACATCGCTCTCGGACTTCAGGTGCAAGGCCACGGACAAGTCGTGGAACGCCACTGGCAAGCTCTCCAACACCGGCAAGTCGACCCTGACCTACCAGGTCCGGGTGGCGGTGGTGAAGGCCAAGTCCTTCACGGTCGTCGGTACCAAGCAGGCTGACTTCGTGCTCGAGGCCGGGAAGTCGGTCGACGTGAAGTTCGACCACCTCTACACCGGATCCGGTGATGGTCTGCTGTGCATCCCGTCCGTCGTGACAGGCACCAAGTAGCCGCGGGCACTGGCTGGCACGGATGAGCGCGGCCGACGCGACCCCGGGTGGGATCGTTCACGAGACCACCGTGCGCAGGTGGCGCGGACCCTACGGCGACCACTGGTGGGCGGCTGGTCCATGCGCCGACTGCGGATGGAAGGGCGCGGCTGCCGAATCGGAAGGCGCTGCCCTCGCTGACGCGACGCGTCACCGTGAGGATGCCGAGATCCGGTGAGGCGTGCCCAGCGTCCGAACCCGTGCTGCTCCGGCATGTCGCCCTCTCGGGTGAGGTGGCCAGGGGTCACGACACGCCTGACCACCTCACACTCTGGAGACGACTCGCACCGGCGTGTATGACGGACGCTGGCAGATGCGCGTGAGAGGCCGGGGCCTCCTGCCGTAACGAGCTGGACTCTCCGCGTCACGATTCCGTGGCTGTGGGCTCCCTCCACTAGGGGAACACATTCAAACCACAGCAAACGGGGGAAAGACCATGCATCATTCATCTCTGCCTGCCGCGGGTGCGGGACGGGCCTCGCGTCGACCATCCGGCGAGCGTCCGCGCGGTGGGGTGTTGGCGGCGCTCGGGGTGGCTCTGGCCGTCCTTTCCGTCTGCGTCTTCGCCGTGCCGGCCCGCGCGTCCGTGATCGCCGGCGCAATCACCTCGCTGACGACCACGTCCACCAACACCCAGCAGTACGACCGGGTGGACATCGCCTGCACGTGGGCGGTGCCCGACGGCTCGTCACCAGGCGACACGTTTACGATGCAGCTGCCGCCTGAGCTCCGCTGGTTCGGGTCGTCCAGTTTTGCCCTCAAAGCGCCGTCCGGTGAGGTCGTCGCCACTGCCCAGGCCAGCCCGAGCGGTCTGGTCACCTTCACGCTCACGGACTTCGTGCGCACCCATCCGCTGAACGTGCACGGCGACTGCGCCTTCTCGACGCAGTACGTCCTCGCGGGCACGGGTCACGACGTCACCGTGCAGTTCGCGGTCGGGTCCACGGTCATCCCGCTGGTGATCAAGACCGGTGCCCCGTGTACCCAGAACTGCGTCCCCAGCCACACCCAGGCGTTCAAGACGACCTGGTGGAGTGACGGGACCCAGCAGCGGGCGGAATCGCGGATCGTGGCGCCGCCCACGACGGGCGACGTCACCACGGTGACCCTGACGGACACGCCGCAAGCGGGGCTGGCCCTGGACTGCGCGACGGTCGTCCCACGCATCGGGCGATCGCTGGGCGCGGACGGACTTGTGATCCAACCGGGCGACGCAGGGCTCTATCCGCCGCAGGTGGTGTGCAGCCCGACGAGCCTGAGCGTCACTTGGACGGGCGTCCCGGCAGGCGAGTACACCGAGGTCAACGTCCAGAGCGCCATCACCGAACCGACCCTGGCGCGCTACACCAACACGGGCGTCGTCACGCTGAACGGGGTCACGGTGCCGGTGCAGAGTGAGCTGGCCAGGACCGACGGTGGCGGGACGGCCTCGGGTGAGACTCCGTCCCCGAGCCCAACGCCGAGCACCAGCCCAACGCCGAGCACCAGGCCAACGCCCAGCACCAGCCCAACGCCGAGTACCACCGCGACGACGACGCCCTCGGGGGCTGCGCCGACGGTGACCCATCCGCCGGTCACTCCCAGCGCGCAGACCTCGACGCCGACCGTCCAGAGCACCACCTCCGCGGCGGCTGAGGTGACGGGTTCGGCCCTCGCATTCACCGGTGCGGCCCCGTGGCCGGTTGTCGTCACCGCGCTGGCCCTGCTCGGCGTGGGCGGCCTCGCGCTGGTGACACGGGCGGTGCTCGCCTCGAGGCGGCGATCTCACGCGGCGTAGACGGCAACCTCGCTGGCCTTGACCGACAGCACGACCGGTGTTCCGGGCACCAGATCGAGCTCCGCGACTGCGGCCGGCGTCACCTCGGCGGCGATGTATGCCGTGCGCACGCGGATCTGGTGTCCGTGCGGCTCCAGTTCGGTGACCACGGCTCTGATCGTGTTGCGGGGGCTGCCTGACGGGGCCTGGCGGAAGACGCTCACCGCGCTCGGGCTGAACACCGCCACCGCGGCCTGGCCGTCGACCAGCGGATCGTCGTGCAGGCCTTCGACCCGCAGACCGGCCGAGGTGACGACGGCCGACCGGTCTGCGGTGCCGCGCACGAGGTTCAGTCCGGCGCTGCGTGCCGCAAAGGCGCTGGTCGGCCGGGTCAGCACCTGGGTCGTCGGCCCATGTTCGACGACCCGGCCCTGGTCGACCACCGCCACCTCGTCAGCCAGGAGGACGGCGTCGAGGATGTCGTGGGTGACCAGCACGGTGGTGCGGCCAGCCAGGACCCGCCGCAGGAGCTGGCGCACGGCGGGCGTGGCCTCGACGTCGAGCGACGACAACGGCTCGTCGAGAAGCAGGAGTCGTGGGTCGGTCGCCAACGCCCGTGCAACAGCCACCCGTTGCGCCTGGCCGCCGGAGAGCTGATGCGGCCGGCGGTCCGCCAGCTCGCTGGCGCCCACCTCGCCGAGCCAGTGCGCCGCCCGATCGCGAGCCTGGGCACGCGGCATACCAGCGCTGCGCAGGCCGAAGGCCACGTTGTCTGCTGCGGACAGGTGAGGAAACAGCCGCGGCTCCTGGGCCAGGAGGGCGACTCCGCGCCGGTGGGCCGGCACCCAGACGCCCTCGTCGGAGTACAACGCTCGGCCGTCGAGGTCGATCCGTCCCGCGTCCGGCCGGAGCAGTCCCGCGATGCAGCCGAGCAAGGAGGACTTCCCCGCGCCATTGGGGCCGAGCACCGCGACGGTCCGCCCCTGCTGGACCGCCAGCGTGACCTCAAGATCTCTCGTGGCGAGTCGCAGGTGGGCGTTGAGGCTCACAACGCCCACCTGGCACGCTTCGTCAGCCCGATGACCAGGACGGAGATGGCGACCAGGAGCAGCGAGAGCGCCACCGCTGCCTGCGGGTCGGTTTCGCGTTGGAGGTAGATCTCGAGCGGCAGGGTCCGGGTGACTCCTTGCAGGCTGCCGGCGAACGTGATCGTGGCGCCGAACTCACCGAGGGCGCGGGCGAAAGCGAGGACTGCACCCGAGGCCAACCCCGGCGCGACCAACGGCAGTGTGACCCGGAGGAACACCCTGGTCGGGCTCGCCCCCAAGGTTGCAGCGATCTCCTCGAAGCGCTGCCCGCCGGTGCGCAGTGCGCCCTCGAGACTCACCACGAGGAACGGGAGTGCGACGAAGGTCTGCGCCATGACCACGGCAGTCGTGGAGAAGGCGATCTGCAGGCCGAGTACCTCGATGGTGTGCCCCAGCAGCCCACGTCGCCCGAACGTGTACAGCAGGGCGATGCCGCCGACGACGGGAGGCAGCACGAGGGGCAACAGCACCAGCGAACGGACGACGGACTGCCCACGAAAGCTCGTCCGCGCCAGCACCAAGGCCATGGGGACGCCGAACAGCACGCACAGGAGGGTGCTGGCGACCGAGGTGCGCAGGCTCAGCGCGAGGGCAGCCCGCGAGGAGTCGCTCGAGATCAGGGCGCCGAACCGTGCCCAGTCGACCCGCGTCAGCATCGCGACCAGCGGCAGGGCGACGAACAGGCCGCCGAGCGCGGCCGGCAGGAAGACCCACGAAGGCAAGCCGAGCCGTGGGGCCCGGGTCAGCTCCCCAGTCGTCGTGCGGGTCAGCGTCACGGGGCCTTGCCGAACCCCGCGGTGGCCAGCACCCGCTGACCCAGCTCGCCGGTCACCGCATCGACGAAGGCCTGGGCGAGGGCGGCGTTCCGGCTGCTCTTGAGCGGCGCGATGGGGTAGGTGTTCACGACTCTCGACGAGTCGGCGAACGGCACACCGTGGACCGTCGACCCAGCCGCCTTGACGTCGGTGACGTAGACGAGTCCCGCATCGGCCTCGCCCGAGCTCACCTTGCCGAGGACATCGGTGACGGACTGCTCCTCGCTCACCGGCCTGATCCGTATGCCGGCCGCCGCCTCCACCTTGGCCGCCGCCGAGCCGCACGGCACGACGGGCGCGCACAGGACGACCTTGACCCCAGGCTTCGCGAGGTCTGCCAGTGCGGTGACCTTGGCAGGGTTGTCGGGCGGCACGGCGATCTCGAGCGTGTTCGTCGCGAACGCCACTGGGGGAGCGGCGGTGAGGGAGTCGCGGACTGCCTTGGCCATGTTTGCCGTGTCGGCTGAGGCGAACACGTCGGCGGTAGCACCCTGCTGGAGCTGGGCCACCAGGTCGGATGACCCGGCGAAGCTGAACATGACCCTGGCGCCCGGGTGGGCCTTGGCGAACGCGGCGCCGATGCTGGTGAAGGTCTTCTTGAGCGAGGCCGCCGCGAACACCGTGAGCTCACCGGTCACCGCGGCGGACCCTGACGTGCTCGACCCCGACCCGCTAGAGGCGCTCGACCCGCTCGATCCCGCACACGCGGACGTGCCGAACACCAAGCTCAGGGACGCGACGGCGGTCATCGCCGCGAGACGGCGGGTCATGACACGCCCTCGGCCGTCTCGACGATGACCGTGGTGGACTTGACCACCGCGATGGCCACCGAGCCCAGCTCTAGCCCGAGGTCGCGGACTGCCTCGCTGCTCATCAACGACACCACCCGAAACGGCCCGCACTGCATCTCGACCTGCGCCATGACCTTGTCCTGGACGATGTCGGTGACCAGTCCGACGAACCGGTTGCGCGCCGACCGGCCCACGCCTGTCGGGTCGGTGGCGGTGCGCGCCTGGTCGCGCGCCAGCAGGGCGACCTGATAGCCGTCGACGACCTTGCGACCGGCGTCGTCGGCCTCGGCGGGGAGCGCCCCGCTGTCCACCCACCGGCGCACGGTGTCGTCGCTGACCCCCAGGAAGGAAGCGGCATCCCTAATCCGTAGTTGCGTCACAGAGTGAAGCATAGATCCGCAGATGCGGTCGTGGCGTGAGTTTCAGCCCGCCTCTGCGGGGTCGGGCGGTTCCTCGGCCCCGGCCTTCTCGTCCCCCTGCGCCCACTCCAGCAGGGGATCGATGGAGAAGACCGCATCGTCGATGCCGGCGTGGAGGTCGCCCAGCTCGGCATACCGAGCGGGAACGGTGGCGATCGTGAAGTCGCCCGGCGTCACGTCGTCGACCTCCGACCACTGGATGGGGGTCGACACCGTGCCCTCGGGGTTGCCGCGCACCGAGTACGCGCTGGCGATGGTGTGGTCCCGGGCGTTCTGGTTGTAGTCGACGAACAGGTCGGCAGGGTCGCGGTCCTTGCGCCACCACGTCGTCGTGACGTCGTCGGGCATCCGCCGCTCCACCTCTCGAGCGAATGCCAGGGCCGCGCGGCGAACGTCCTTGAAACCCCACTCCGGCGCGATGCGCACGTAGATGTGCATTCCGGAGCCGCCACTGGTCTTCGGCCACCCCACGGCGCCGAGCTCGTCGAGCACCTCGTGGGCCACGTGCGCCACGCGTTGCACCCTCGACCACGGGCAGGCCGGCCCGGGGTCGAGGTCGATGCGCCACTCGTCGGGCTTCTCGACGTCGGCACGGCGTGAGTTCCAGGGGTGGAACTCCACGGTGCTCATCTGCACAGCCCACGCAATTTGTGCAATTTCGGTGACACATAGTTCGTCGGCTGTGCGGTTGTATCGGGGGAATTTGACCCGCACCGTCTCAATCCATGGCGGCGCGCCCTGCGGCACGCGCTTTTGGTGCACCTTCTCGCCCGTGACCCCCTCAGGGAAGCGATGCAGCATGCACGGCCGATCACGCAGCGCGTTGACGATCCCGTCGCTCACCGATCGGTAGTAGTTAACGAGGTCGAGTTTCGTCTCACCCCGAGCGGGGAAGTAGACGCGGTCGGGGTTGGTGATTCGCACGTCACGCTCCCCGACCTCGATGTCTACAGCGGGAGAGCCCTTGGATCCGGCCACGGGGCCAACATAGCCGGGTTCCCCTTACGGTGGCTGGGCATCGGTGGGCGCGGACTTCGAGACCGAGTGACCCATCGCCTCCTCGTATTCAGCGAGCAAGTCGTTGGACAACCGACCCACGCGATGAACCGGGCGGCCTTGGGCCGCCAACCAGGCCCTGATGTCCGCGCTGCAGTATCCAAGTTTTTGAAGGCGCGAGCGGCTCGACTCCTCCCTCTGGGCCCTGAGGGCGGCGTACTCGACAGGGTCCTGCGGGAGTTCTCCGCGACGATGTGCTTGGACGAGCGCTGGGACCAGGATGTCCCAGAACTCGGCCCATGCTTCCTCCTTGGTTGGCAAGTCAGGTCCGGTCTCCAGGGGCGGCGGCCCGCAACCTCGTCTCCGTTGAACCCATTTGGTCATGCAAGCAGGATGCTACTTATAGTCTGTCGACTCAAGAGATGCACGTTGGCAACCTCTGGGCGTGCCTCCCTCTACCCGCGAGCCTCGCTTGGTCGACTTCGGGGCGCGAGTGCGGGAACTCCGTGAGGAACGTGGCTGGTCACAGGAAGTCTTAGCCGAGCGCGCAGGTGTCCATCGGACTTACGTCGGGTCTGTCGAGCGCGGCGAACGCAACGTGAGCCTGAAGAACATCTATGCGCTGGCTGAGGCGCTCGCCGTGCGTGCGAGGGACCTCTTTCCGGCATAGATCGCCAGTCGACGCACTGGGGCATGTCATCGGTTCATATGTAATCCAGCATTCCGGGCGCGTTGCGATGCCACCCTTGGTCGCAAAGCTGCACGTCTGGCGTCGCTCCGTAACCGTCCGTCCATTCGACTACGCATCCAGGTGGCGGCACGTACTCACCTTGCGGCGACCATTGGGAACAGCGCAGACGTGCCTGGGCACGGCGAGGGAGCGTCTTGCCGACCGGCAGGTAGCGGAGTTGGCTCTCGCCTGCGAAGATCATCTGTTCCCGCCCCTGAATGACATGGCCCCTGAGGGCCGCTGCCATCGCCGCCGTGACCCTTCGGAAGACCGCCTTCTCGCCACGATCCTCGTTGGAGAGGACAACTACCCGGTCCGGGCTGATCGGCCAGAAGATTTGGGGGGCGGCCAGGAGGTTGGGGCGCGCGCCAGCGCGGAACGGAACAACCACTGGTACGTCCGAGGTGACGATCCGTCCCTGCGAGTCGTCCCATATCTCGAGTTGGCGGCCCGTTAGGACATCGGCGGCCTCCCACATGGCTCGGAAGAGGGTCTCAGTATGAAATCCCGCGACAAGATGGGGGTTGTTCGGGGTATCTTGCAGCCTTTGGAAGTCGTTGGGGTTTTGGGCTTCGAGCCAGGCCGCCTGCTGTTGGTGCAAGCGTCGCTGCTGGAGCGTCCGCATTCGCTGGACGGCCATGGTTACGCCGAGTGCCATGTAATCGTCAAATGACAGGTCGTCTGGATCGCTAAGTCTGAGCAGCACGCTTTGAACTCGGCGCAATTCGGAATCGACGACGCCGAACATTAATTCAACTCGGTTGTGAGGGCCGTCGGGCCCAACGACGCGGTGGAAATTCTCCTTCACGCAGACATCCGAAATACCCAATGGCTTCGCGATGCCAGTGGACGTGTTCAGCGCCCAAATGCGCCGTTCGTCATAGGCCCATTGCCGCAGATATGTGCGTGGCACGTAATGATGGCGGCGGCTCGGCGAGTCGGCCCTCCCCGCCTCCGTCAGCAGCCGATCAAAGTATTCCTCGGCGGCTGGGGATAGTGCTCGGCCGCCGCCGGTCATCGGAACTTGGCCCCAAGGATTCCGCACACTCTGAACGACTCGCCAACCGGCGCTATTAACGCTATGCGAATCGATGTCTCCGCCCCCGCTCCTGTTAAGTCGACTCAAACTTGCGAACGGGTCTCGGGGGTCCCTTCCCGGAGATCATTCTCATGACCGAAACCTCCAGTCAGCCAGAGCAGGATCGCTCGCGCTTGCTCCAGGAGGTCGTCGTATGTGAGAACCCGCAGTGTGCCGCCCCATGCCGCGTTCCGGCGCTCGAGGCGCTTGACGTCTGCATCACTTAGGTCGGGACGCCTTCCAATTACGACGGTACCCGTTGGCCGCAGCAACGTCGGGAGTTTCGAGGCGGCGTACTCGGAGTGACGATCGAGCCAGTCCAGCCAGTCAAGGACTTGTTGCTCAGCGTGCACCAGTTCTGCGCGCGGGTTCCCGGCCTTGGAATACAGCGAAAGACTACTTGGCTCGATTTCAATGCAGTGCACGAAGCCATTGTTGGTTACGGCCGCGTAGTCAAGTTCATACTCTCCGCCAAGGGAGTGCTTCGGAAGTATCTGGCGGTACTCAATGCCTAGAAGACTGGGCCGCTCCGTAAGTATGCGTTGAAGGGCATTCTCATCCCGGACGCCCCTATTTAACTCGACCTCTAACGCACGGATCGCGTGCCGGAGGTTTGTGACGACTCGCTCGGCCTCGACGAGTTGGCGAAGTCGCTCCTGATAGGAATGCTCCCTCATGTAGAGATCGGCGGGTTGGAACCTGGCGTTCGCGTTGGCCATGCCAGTTGCCTCGACGCTATGTGCGGCTTTGAATCTCGGGAGCAGCGTCACCTCGTTTCCTTCCCCGTCCGGGACTTTGATGCCGTCTGTGAAAAGCGATTCGTAAAGTTCGACAAGGCGCTGGACGTTGGACTCATCCTGGGGGTAAATAGGAACATCAGCGGCAACCGCGATTGCAAGAGTTCGCTTTGCGTCTTCATCGTTAGCGAACCCGTAAACCTCAAACGACCTCCCTAACATGAGGCACCCGGTCGCCATATCAAGACTGAAGCCGATGACTTCGAAGTGAATCCCGTCGTCTTCCTCCCAGAAGATCAACTCACGAGCAGCTTGAATGATCTCATTCTGGACCCCCGAATCTGGCAGGTCAGCCTTCGCCATTGCCTCGTGCAGCGCGGCTGTCAGGGCTGGGTTGGCCTTCGGATTGCTCAACACGGGCCTGATCTGGGTCGCTTCTGGCCATCTCTCGGTTCGTCCCATTTGCGTACCGTAGTCAGAACCTGCTTCCAAACGCAGCGCTACTCGAAAGTCAGATGAGGTCGGTTGAGGTCCGCGCGCAGGCCCTCCATTGGTAGGGCACGGTCGCCCGGTCGAGCGAGTGCGGTAGGACGGCCACCGGGAGCGGTTTAGAACAGTCGACGGTCGACATCTGCACGGCCCAGATCACGTGCGCGAGCTCGGTCACGCACAGCTCGTCGGCGTTGCGGTTGTACCGCGGGAAGTGCACCCGCACGGTCTCCAGCCACGGCGGCGCGCCCTGAGGGACGCGCTTCTGGTGGACCTTCTCGCCGGCCACGCCCTCGGGGAACCGGTGCAGCATGCACGGCCGCTCCCGCAGCGCGTTGACGATCCCGTCCCCCACGGAGAGGTAGTAGTTGACCAGGTCGAGCTTGGTCTCACCCCGGGCCGGGAAGTAGACGCGGTCGGGGTTGCTGATCCGCACGTCCCGGTCGCCGACCTCGACTTCCACCGCTGGAGAACTCGCCTTGGGCCCCGGCATGTGCCCAACATAGCCCGCCTGCCTTACCATTTCCCCGCCGCCTGGTCAGCAGGCCAGTCCCAGGCGTCGTCGTGAGGAGGATCAACCGCGTGGTGTCTCGCACCCGTTCAGTCAGTGGCGGCGATCGAGGCTTCCTCCCCGAGATCCAGGCGCTGCGCGCCCTCGCGGTCGGGCTCGTCGTGCTCTTCCACCTGTGGCCGCACCGCGTCGGCGGCGGCTACGTCGGGGTCGACGCGTTCTTCGTCATCTCTGGCTACCTCATCACCAGCCACCTGCTGCGCGAGGTCGACGCCACCGGCCGGCTCGGGCTCGCGGCGTTCTACGCACGCCGCGCCCGCCGACTGCTCCCCGCCAGCTTCACGGTGTTGGCGGTGTCCCTCGTGGCGGCTGCCGTGCTGCTCCCCGTCGAGCTGGCCGACGCGAACGCCAAGGAGATCCTGGCCTCGGCCTTCTACGTCCAGAACCTCTACCTGGCCACCAAGGCCGTGACCTACTCCGCATCCAACGACGTCGCATCGACGGTGCAGCACTTCTGGTCGCTGTCGGCGGAGGAGCAGTTCTACCTCGTCTGGCCCGGTCTGATCATCGGGTCCGTGGTGGCCGCCCGACGCTGGCTGCGGCGCCGAACGACGACGACCATCGGCGTGACCCTGGTCGTGCTCACCGTGGCCTCGTTTGGCTGCTCCGTGTGGGCGACGGCCACCCACCCCGCCGCGGCATACTTCATCACCCCTACCCGGGCTTGGGAGTTCGGCATGGGGGCGCTCGTCGTCCTGGGCATGCGCCGATGGGTCCCCACCGGCCCGCTGCCGCTCGTGCTCCGGTGGGCCGGGCTGGCCGCCGTGGTCTACGCCGGCGTCACCTTCACCGAGGCGACCCCCTTCCCCGGGTATGCCGCGGCGCTGCCGTGCCTCGGAACCGCCGCGGTGATCCTCGCCGGTGACACCGGGCGCCGAGACCCCCTGACGGGGCTGTTCCGCTGGCGTCCGATCCAGTGGCTGGGCGACGTGTCCTACTCGGTCTACCTGTGGCACTGGCCGCTCATCGTGTTCGCCCCCTACCTGCTCGGACACACCACGACGTGGCGCAGCAAGCTGGCCATCGTCGCAATCACCCTCGTCCTCGCGCACCTCAGCAAGCGGTACGTCGAGGACGCGACCCGGTTCGCGCCGGCCCTGGTCCGCAGCCCGCGGCTGGCGCTGTCAGCCGCCGTTGTGGGCATGCTCGTGCTGGCGGCCGGCTCTGGCGGTGCCATCGCCCTGGTCCAGCACCAGGAGAACCAGCTGGCCGCGCTGACGCAGGGCAGGGTGGCGCCCTGCGTCGGCGCTGCGGCCCGCGCCGACGGCGCACAGTGCCCCGCCGCGCTCACCGCACCCGCGCTCACCCCGGTGGTGAAGACCGATGCCCCGTGGGCGCCCATGGCCGGTTGCCGACCTCTGCCTGGGCTCCCGGCGGCCCTGCGCTGCTACTGGGGCAAGGGCACGCCAGCCAAGACCGTCGCCCTGGTCGGCGACTCCCATGCCGAGCACTGGCGGCACGCCCTCGAGGTGGTGGCGAAGCAGCGCAACTGGGCATTCGTCGAGATGTATGCCGGCGGCTGCCCGGCGATCAACGCCGACATCGTGAAGTTCGAGGGGCACCCGCGAGAGGAGCCTGGCGGCTGCCGCGTCTGGACCCAAGGCGTGACCACCCGTCTGGCGCAGCTACGGCCCGCCATGGTTCTCACGACGGCCTTCGTCCGGGCGAGCGTGTTCGCGCCCGTCGGGTCTGGCCCTCAGGGCTTCGTCGACGTGTGGCGGCAGTGGCAGCGGTTCACCAAGGTCGTCGCAGTGAGCGACATCCCCACCACGGGGGGCAAGCACGGGCCGCAGTGCCTGTCGATCCACCCCGACAACCCGATCGCCTGCTCGACCCCGCGCAGGGTGGCGGTGGTCGACGACGACCTGCACAAGGCCGTGCGACTGGCTGCGGACTCGGGCCGACCCGTCGAGCTCATCGACCTCACCCGGTACTTCTGCGACCGGTCGACCTGCTACGCCGTCGTGGGCGGCGTCCCGGTGTACTACGACTTCGACCACATGACGAACCAGTTCGCCGTGTCCTTGGCCCCGTACCTCATGGCCGGGCTCGGCTGAGCCGGGACGACCTACCCCATCGCGGTCAGGTCGGGCCGCAACTATGCTCGCCCTATGCTCGAGCAGAAGCGCGTCCTGGCCACCAGCATCCCCGGCCCGAAGTCCGAGGCCCTCCAGCGGCGCAAGCTGGCCTCGGTCTCTGCGGGCGTGGGCACCGGGCTCCCGGTCTACATCGAGCAGGCCGCCGGGGGCATCCTGCGCGACGTCGACGGCAACCAGCTGATCGACTTCGGCTCGGGCATCGCCGTCACCACGGTCGGCAACGGCAACCAGCGGGTCATCGACGCCGTCACTGCCCAGATCAACGACTTCACCCACACCTGCTTCATGGTGACGCCCTACGAGGAGTACCTCGAGGTCGCGGAGGCTCTCGCCGAGGTCACCCCCGGCGAGCACGAGAAGCGCTCGGCACTGTTCAACTCCGGCTCGGAGGCGGTGGAGAACGCCGTCAAGGTCGCCCGCCACTTCACCGGGCGCCAGGCCGTCGTCGCCTTCGACCACGCCTACCACGGGCGCACCAACCTGACGATGGCCCTGACCGCGAAGAACATGCCCTACAAGCACCGCTTCGGCCCCTTCGCCAGCGAGATCTACCGCGCGCAGATGGCCTACCCGTACCGCTGGCCCACCGGTCCCGACCGCTGCGCCGACGAGGCGTTCGAGGCCTTCGTGTCCGACGTCCACGCCCAGATCGGCGAGGACAACACGGCGGCCGTGATCCTCGAGCCCATCCAGGGCGAGGGCGGGTTCATCGTGCCAGCGCCCGGCTTCACGAAGCGCGTTGCCGACTGGTGCCGCGAGCACGGCATCCTGTTCATCGCCGACGAGGTGCAGACCGGCTTCTGTCGCACCGGTGACTGGTTCGCGTCCGAGCACGAGGGCGTCGTGCCCGACCTCATCACGACGGCCAAGGGCATTGCCGGTGGTATGCCGCTCGCAGCCCTCACCGGGCGCGCGGACGTCATGGACGCCATCCACGTCGGTGGCCTCGGGGGCACGTATGGCGGGAACCCGGTCGCCTGCGCCAGCGCCCTGGCCGCGATCGAGACGATGAAGGCCGACGACCTCGCCGGGCGGGCGCGCGCCGTGGAGGCGCTGTTCCGTCCGCGCCTCGAGGCTCTCGCCGACAAGTACGGCGTCATCGGCGACATCCGGGGCCGTGGCGCGATGCTGGCCGTCGAGCTCGTGTCGGACCTCGAGCGCAAGACTCCCGATGCCGACCTCACGGGGCGCATCAACAAGGCCTGCCATGCGCAGGGCCTGGTGACCCTGACCTGTGGCACCTTCGGCAACGTGTTCCGGTTCCTGCCGCCGCTGTCCTCCGGCGATGAGCTGCTGTCAGAGGGCCTGGACATCCTCGAGGACGCGTTCGCCCAGTCTGTGTGACCTCACTGTTCGTGACCTCACTGTTCATCAGGTGGTTGCGTGTCGCTCATCCGCGGCGTGGGTCAGCCCTGTTAGAACAGAGTTGACCCGGCCAAGTATGAGTTGGCCGGGTCAAATGCTTCCTGTCTAGGTCGTGATGGTGAGGGTGTGTGCGCCCGCGGTCGTCGCGATGGTGACCTCCGTCCCGCGGTTGGTCTGGCGCACCGTGTAGTTGTGCACCTGGCGCCCGTCGAGGACGACGGTCACCGGGCTGGTCCCGCGGGGCAACGTGTGGCCGATGACGACGGTCCGGGCGCCGACACGCTGGGTGTCGATCACCGTCTGGTAGACGTTGCCGGTGTGGGTCGCGGTGACGTCGCCCGTGCCCGCCCCGAGGCGGATCGACGTGCCCTGCACGGTGCTCTGCCCGTCGGGCACCTGGGGGACGAACGCGACGAGCTGGTTCCCGAGGTCAGGCTGCACACCGAGCCACTGGTGCACGACCGCCCAGGCAGTGCCGTAGTTGCCCCAGGCCTGCATGAACATCGAGCGACAGGTCCAGCACCGGTCGATGTTGGCGCCTTGGTCGGGCGAGGGGAAGATCTCCGGCATCGCGCCCGGCTGCTCGTCGGGAGTGCCGTTAGTGGCGGGCTCACTGAACATCGGCTCGGCCAGCGCCTGGAGGTACCGACCCTGCTGGGTCGCCCCGAGCCGTCCGTAGTTGCCTTCGCCGATCGACTGGATCGAGGTGGTCAGGCCGAAGATGACCCTCTCACCCTTGCCTTCGGGCCCACCACCACAGGCGGTGTGGAACAGCCCGGGGTTGAATGGCGGGGTGCCGCTGTAGCACGGGTCCTCACGACCGGCGAGCGCCGCAGTGCCGTGGTCGAACGGTGCGAGACCGGGCACGCTCTGACCCGCGATCCGCAGCTCGGCCTCCATCGGCGTCTGCCCGATCCAGTGCTTCTGGAAGGACTGGACGTTGCCCGGGTCGTTCAGCGAGTCGGCATACTGCTGGGCTGCCTGGTACCACCACGTGCCGTCGAAGCGCTGGTTCAGCATGCGGGCGAGGTTGGTCGCCCACGCGTAGGTTGCGCCGTCGCGCTTGGACCGGGCCATGTCGGCGAGGTCGTAGAGCCCGCGGATGAAGTACACGGTGTTGTCGAGCTTCTCCTGGCCCATCCCGGTGCGCTCGACGTTGCCCAGCCCCTCGGGCCAACCGTCGTGGTCGGCGTCGAGCTGGTTCACGACGTAGTGCAGGTTGCGCACCGTGAAGTCGTACATCTCGTCGCGGAAGGCGTTGTCGCCGGTCCACCGCCACAACAGGGCCACGGCACTGGGGAACTTCACCGTCTCATCGGTGTTGAAGTCGTAGGTCGTCACGCCCTTGGCGTCGGTCTGTCGCGAGTCATGGCCGTACCAGATCGACCCATCCGAGACCACCTCGTGGGTGACCACGCCCGAGCGGTTGTTGAGGATGTCGGAGACGTCGCGCAAGGCCCGTAGATGGTCCTCGATGGCCGCGAACTGACCGACCGAGACAGCGGCGAATGCGGTGTACTCGGCGTCCGTGCCGAAGATCCACGGGTAGTCGGGGTAGCCGGCGCCGATCCAGCTCGCCTTGGCGACGGTGCCCAGCGCGGCGGGGAACTGCTTGCCCTGGTTGGTCCACCGGATCTGCAGGTTGTCGGCGGTCTGGGTGAGGTCGGCGATGTTCTGCTTTCCCCAGTCGATGGCGTTCTGCACCAACGGGTTACCGGGCAGTGAGAGCTGCGTCATGGAGGCCAGCTGGGCGCGCGCCGCCTTCTTCGCAGCGAGCTGGCCGGCCGGGTCGGCGAGGGCCCTCGTGAGCTCGGTTTGGGCCTGGGCCGTGCCGGCGTCGGAGCCGGCGGCTGCCAGCCACACCGTGGTGGAGCCGTGGGCAGGCAGTGACAGGGAGTAGGTCAGCTCGCCGCCGGTGCCGCGACCGAACGGTCCGTCGTCGCACTGTGACGGCTTGGGCTCCGCCGGCGCGCCGGGCTCGGTGCCGGTGCAGACGTGGCCCGAGCGCGGACCCCAGAACCCCTGCCCGAGCGCGTGGGAGTCAGGAGTGGCCGCCGTGCCCACGAGCGCTGCGTAGTGGTGGTCAGGAGTGCCGGGCAGGTGGCCGTCGTCGGTGAACACGAGGTTCTTGCCGTCGAAGGAGCCCGAGTCGGGCAGGTTGTCCTTGGCGTTGGGCGTCGTGGAGAAGCCCCAGGGGTACTGGCCCATGAGCTCGGAGTGCGCGTCGACCGACAGGGACGTGGTCCGCGCCGCACCCGGGTTGGTGACCGTGATGCCGAACAGCGCCGCCCGGGTGCCGTCGGGGACGAAGTCCGTGCGCTGGACCTGCAGCCCGGACGTCGTGCTGGGCAAGTCGTAGTGGGTGTAACCCCAGCCGCTGGTGAACTTCGTGGCCGCGCCGAGCCACTGGCCGTCGACCCCGAACCAGACGCCGTCGAGCATCTTCATCGGAGGGGTCCACACGCCGCCCATCTCGCCGGTGATGTGCCAGCCGTTGGCGTAGAAGCCCCCGTCCTCGAAACCGATGGAGTACGCCCTCGTGCCCGCGGCCACCTCGCGGCGGTCGGCGAGGCGCGTTGTCTCGGAGAGCTCGGAGGGGGTCGCTGTGGCTTGGGTCGCGGTGCCCGCTCTTGCCTGGACACCTGCACTGGCGGGCACTTGCCAAGCAGCCATGGAGGTGCCGAGGGCCACAGCCGAGATCGCGGTGATGAGTCTGCGAGACATGTCTTCGACCTCACTGCTGCCGCACTCGACGCTGAGGGGGCAGCTGTTCGTGCGAACCAGGTCGATGGCAAATCTCGCCAGCGGGGGACGTCGTCGGCCCGGATTGTCCTGACTTTTGGACGCTACACCCGCCCCTGAGGGCCAGCAATGGGAGCTCCGACCGGGTTCGGCGCTGACAGACTGCCCGTCATGACACTGCCAAGGATCCTCGATCTCAGCGGGCGCGTGGCCGTGGTGACCGGCGCGGGCAGCCCCACGGGCATCGGGTATGCCGCGGCGTGCCACCTCGGTGCGCTCGGCGCCAAGGTGGTGGTGGCGGCCACGACTGGCCGGGTGCACGACCGGGCGCGAGAGCTCGAGGACGCAGGGACCGACGCGCGCGGGTGGGTCGGCGACCTGACCCTCGAGGCTGACGCAGACGCCCTGGTCGCGCAGGCGTACGGCGAGTTCGGTCGGCTCGACATCCTCGTCAACGCGGCCGGGATGGTGTCGACCAGCGACCCCGACTACCTCGAGGGCGACCTGCTTGGCACGACCCCCGAGCGGTGGAACGCGTCCTTGCGGCGCAACCTCGACACGGCATACCTCGTGAGCCGGGCGGCGCTGCCGCAGCTACGCAGCAGTGGCGCGGGCAGGGTCGTCATGGTGGCCAGCGTCACCGGCCCGGTGATGGCGATGCGCGGCGAGGTGGCCTACGCGGCGGCCAAGGCGGGGATGCTGGGGCTGGCGAGGGCCATGGCCGTCGACGAGGCGCGGCACGGGGTCACCGTCAACACCGTGGCGCCCGGGTGGATCGCCACGGGCAGCCAGACCGAGAGCGAGCGGGTCGAGGCGCAGGTCACGCCGCTGGGCCGATCCGGCGCTCCAGATGAGGTGGCGTCGGCGATCGGTTGGCTGGCGAGCCCGGGTGCGGCGTACGTGACCGGTCAGCTCATCGTCGTCGACGGCGGCAACAGCATCGCTGAGGAGCGGCTGGTCCGGTAGCTCCTTGCGGCAGGTCCCTCAGCGCGGGGGCATGCGCAGCGCGCCGTCGAGGCGGATGACCTCGCCGTTGAGCATCGGGTTGTCCACGACGTGGGCCACGAGGCTGGCGTACTCGACCGGGTTGCCGAGGCGCGAGGGGTGCGGGACCTGCGCCTCGAGCACTGCGGTCGCCTCGGGCGGCAGTCCCGCGAGCATCGGCGTCATGAACGTCCCGGGGGCGATGGTCATCACCCGGATGGCCTTGTCGGCGAGGTCGCGCGCCGCACTCAGGGTGAGGCCGACGACGCCGCCCTTGCTCGCGGCATACGCGGCCTGGCCGATCTGACCGTCATAGGCGGCGATCGACGCGGTCATGACCACGACACCCCGGTCACCGTCGAGCGGCTCGTTCTCGAGCATCGCCGCGGCGGCGAGCCGGAGCACGTTGAAGGTGCCGATCAGGTTGATGGTGACGACGGTGGCGAAGTCCTCGAGCGGCAGCGGCCCGCGCTTGCCCACGACGCGGCCAGGTGTGCCGATTCCCGCGCAGTTGACGACGATTCGCAAGGTGCCCAGTTCGCGGGCGGTGTCGATGGCAGCCTGCACCTGCGCCTCGTCGCGGACGTCGGCCGGGGCGAACCTGACCCGGTCGCCGAGCTCGTCTGCGAGGGCCGCACCGGGGGAGGACGGCAGGTCGACGATGACCACGGCAGCCCCGTCGGCGTGGAGTCGGCGGACGGTGGCGCCGCCGAGCCCGGATGCGCCGCCGGTGACGAGGGCGACGGTCGTGTCGGTGATCTGCACTGGGGTGGGCCTTTCGGTCAGCGGAGCAACTGGCGGCTGATGACGAGCCGCTGGATCTGGTTGGTGCCTTCGAAGATCTGGGTCACCTTCGCCTCGCGAAGGTAGCGCTCGAGGGGGAAGTCCTGGGTGTAGCCAGCGCCGCCCAGCACCTGGACCGCGTCGGTCGTGACCCGCATGGCGTTGTCGGTGCACACCAGCTTGGCGACCGCGGCCTCCTTGGTGAACGGGCGCCCGGCGTCGTGCAGGCGTGCTGCGTGCAGGTAGGCCGCGCGGCCGGAGGTCACTGCGGCCTCCATGTCGGCGAGCAGGAACGCGAGCCCCTGGTTCTCGGCGATCGGGCGGCCGAACTGCTGACGCTCCTGGGCGTAGGCGACCGCCTGGTCGAGCGCTGCCTGGGCGAGGCCGGTGGCGGCCGCGGCGATGCCGAGGCGGCCGGAGTCCAGGGCCGACAGCGCGATGGTCATGCCCTGGCCGCGCTCGCCGACAAGGCGGTCCGCGTCGACCTCGACCCCCTCGAAGTGCACCTCGCTCACCGTGTCGCAGTGCAGCCCCATCTTCTTCTCGGGCGCGCCGAACGCGAGGCCGGGCGCGTCACCCGGCACCACGAAGCACGACAAGCCGCGGGGGCCGTCGTCGGACGTCCGCACGAAGGAGGTGTAGAAGTCGGCGTGCCCGGCGTGCGAGATCCAGGCCTTGGTGCCCTTGAGCCGGTATGCCGTGGGTGCGGCGTCGTCGTCTGGCGTCGCCCGCGCGCTCATCGAGGCGACGTCGGATCCGGCGCCCCGCTCGGACAGGCAGTAGGCGCCGAGCTGGTCGCCGGAGAGCATGCCGGGCAGCAGCGCCTCCTGCTGGGCCCGGGAGCCGAACTGGGCGACTGGGTAGCAGGTCAGCGAGTGCACCGAGACGCCGACGGCCACGCTCATCCAGGCCGAGGCGATCTCCTCGACGACCTGGAGGTAGACCTCGTAGGGCTGGCCGCCGCCGCCGAACTCCTCGGGGTAGGGCAGCGACAGCAGGCCAGCCCGACCGAGCGTGCGGAAGGCATCGCGGGGCAGCTGGGGGGGTGGTGGCGGCGGCGCGCTCGGCGTCGTCGACCCGGGGGCGGAGCTCCTTGTCACAGATCTCGCGCGTGAGGTCGATGAGGTCGTGGCCCTCCTCGGTCGGCATGAGTCGGGTCGCGGGCATGGTCTCGATGGTAGTAGTAGGACGTCCTACTACTTGAATCGCGCAGGTCACCCAGGCAGCGCGGAGGCGGGGAGCCGGGGAGAGGTCAGGCGGGGTCGATCGGGGTGAGCTCGGGCCGCTTGGCCATTACGGTGTCTCCCGAGGACTCACCCCGGAGCCGGCGTTGCACCCAGGGCGCGAGGTGCGTGCGCGCCCACGCGGCGTTCGCAGCGGCCGCCTCGCGGCGGGCGAGCGGGGGAGCCGGCGGCAACGGGGTGCTCCAGTCGGCCCGGTCGGTGTCGTGGCCCAGCGCCGAGAGGGCGTTGAGCGCCACCCGGCGATGTCCCTCGCTCGTCATGTGGATGCGGTCCTCGGACCAGAGCCGGAAGTCGCGCAGGGCGCGCATACCCCACTGGTTGATGACGTAGCAGCCGTGCTGCTGGGCGATGCTGAACAGGTTGGCCGAGTGGATCGCGTGTCGCCCGCGCAGGTGACGCAGCAGCGGCGCCCCGGCCGGGTCGGTCGGCGTCGCCAGCAGCACGTCGGCACCGCCCTCGCGCAACCGCACCACGGCCTGCTCGAGCCGGGCGGCGATGGCGTCGAGGTCAGCCTTAGGGCGCAGGATGTCGTTGCCGCCGCCGACCATGGAGACGAGGTCTGGACCCAGGCCGAGGGCCGCGTCGAGCTGCGGCCCGACGACATCTGCCAGCAGCCGGCCCCGCACCGCGAGGTTGGCGTAGGCGAACTCTCCGCCCGCCGCGTGGGCGATTCCCGCGAGGTGGGTGGCGAGCCGGTCGGCCCACCCGACGTACACGCCAGGCATTGCGGGGTCCTCGTCGGACATCCCTTCGCTGAACGAGTCGCCGATCGCGACGTAGCGGTGCCAGACCTTGCCTCGCTCGGGCAGGTGGGTGAGGTTGTTGGCGGTCATCGCCTCGCTCACGGCAGTCTCCAATCGATCGGGGTGGCGCCCTGCTGGGCGAGGAGCTCGTTGGCCCGGCTGAACGGCCTGCTGCCGAAGAACCCGGCGTGTGCCGAGAGCGGAGAGGGGTGCGCGCTCTCCACCGCCGGTATGCCGTGCAGGTGCGGCACGAGGTTGCGCGCGTCCCTGCCCCACAGGATGGCCACCAGCGGACCGCCACGCTGGACCAGAGCCGAAATCGCTTGTGCCGTCACGGTTTCCCAGCCCTTGCCGCGATGGCTTGCGGGCTTGCCCGGGGCGACGGTCAGGACGCGGTTGAGCAACAGCACCCCCTGGTCCGCCCATGGTGACAGGTCGCCGGTGGACGGCTTCGGCAGGCCGAGGTCGGCGTGCAGCTCCTGGTAGATGTTCGCCAGGCTCCGGGGGATGGGCTGGACCTCAGCACCAACCGAGAAGGAGAGCCCCACGGCGTGGCCAGGCGTGGGGTAGGGGTCCTGGCCCACGATGAGGACGCGCACCGCGTCGAGGGGGCTGTTCGAACGCCCGGAGCACGTGGCCGCCGGCCGGCAGGTATCCCCGCCCGGCCGCGACCTCGCCGCGCAGGAACTCGCCCAGGCTGGCGACCGTCTCGGTCACCGGTTCGAGGGCAGCCGCCCACGAGGGGTGGACGAGCGCGGTGAGGGCAGCGGCCGGCATACCCGAAAACTAACGTGCCTTCAGCGGAAGATGGCGGCGAGGTCGTCGAGCCGCCCCGGCACCAGCCGGAACCACGCCCAGGTGCCCCGGCGCTCGCGGGTGAGCAGACCTGCCTCGGTGAGCACCTTGAGGTGATGGCTGACCGTGGGCTGGGACAGGCCGACCGCTGGAGTGAGGTCGCAGACGCAGGCTTCGTGGTCCTTGGAGGTGCGGATGAGCGAGAGCAGCTGGAGCCGCACCGGGTCGGCCACGGCCTTGAGCAGCTGCGCAGTAGCCTCCGCCTGCTCGCGGCTCATGGCGGCGTCCGCGGCCAGCGACCCGCAGCAGACGACGCCTGCGGAGTCGGTGGTGAGGGTCGCCAGCAGCGTGGGCGGGGACATGGTGCGGTCCTTCCTCAACATCGATAAGGTTCGATATTGACAAACGTCGATGCTACGGTTTCACTTCCTGCATAGACAATAGTCGATGAAAGGAAGAGTGGTCCCATGTCACGCATCCAGCTGGCGCTCAACGTGGCCGACCTCGACACGTCGGTGGCGTTCTACTCGACGTTGTTCGGCACCCAGCCCCACAAGCGCCGCCCGGGGTACGCCAACTTCGCCGTGGCCGAGCCCCCGCTCAAACTGGTCCTCATCGAGGTGCCTGCGGATGCCCGCGGCGAGGGGACCGCCCAAGCCCTCAACCACCTCGGCATCGAGGTCGACAGCACGGCCGAGGTCGAGGCCGGCGCGGCGCGGCTGCGTGACGCTGGCCTGGCGACCTTCGACGAGCGCGACACCACCTGCTGCTACGCGCTGCAGGACAAGGTGTGGGTGCACGACCCTGCCGGGGCGCCGTGGGAGGTCTACACCGTCACGGACGACAACCCTGTGGTCGAGCGCGAGGGGGCCGCGTGTTGCTGAAGGCCACCCCCTCAGCCCGGATCGGTGCGGAGTTCCTCGGCACCGCCGGGCTGGTCGCTGCCGTCGTCGGCTCCGGCGTGATGGCCCAGCGCCTCACCGGTGACGTGGCCGTGCAGCTGCTCGTCAACGCGGTGGCCACCGTAGCCGTGCTGGGTGTGCTCATCTCCTCGCTGGGCCCGGTGAGTGGAGCCCACTTCAACCCGGCGGTGACCCTGGCCCAGGCCGTGCGCCGTGAGCACCCCTGGAGCGACGTCGCGCCCTACCTCGCCGCCCAGCTCGCCGGGGGTGTGGCGGGCACCGCCCTGGCCAACCTCATGTTCGGTCTGCCGGCTCTGTACTGGTCACGCCATGACCGCAGCGGAGTGGGGCTCTGGCTGGGCGAGGCGGTGGCCACCGCCGGCCTGGTCCTTGCGATCGCGCTCGTGCGCGAGGGTGGCGACCGTGCCTCGCTAGTCATTCCCGCCTGGATCCTCGGGGCCTACTTCTTCACCTCGTCGACGTCCTTCGCCAACCCGGCCGTGACCGTGGCCCGCACGCTCAGCGACACCTTTGCGGGCATCGCGCCCGCCTCCGCGCCCGCGTTCGTGCTCGCCCAGCTCGTCGGCGCAGGCGCGGCTGTCCTCGTCGCCGCGGCCCTCGTCCCACGACCAGCCCCCCAACCGGACCCCCACCCAGACAGGATTGCGTCATGACCGATCGCCCGAGTGTCCTGTTCGTCTGCGTCCACAACGCGGGGCGCTCCCAGATGGCCGCGGCCTACCTCTCGCAGCTCTCCGGCGGCGCGGTCGAGGTGAGGTCGGCGGGCAGTGCGCCCGCAGACCAGGTCAACCCGTCGGCAGTCCAAGCGATGGCCGAGGAGGGCATCGACATCGCCGCCGAGGTGCCCAAGGTCCTCACCGCCGAGGCCGTCCAGGAGTCCCATGTCGTCGTGACGATGGGGTGCGGCGACACCTGCCCGTACTTCCCGGGCAAGCGCTACGAGGACTGGGTGCTGGACGACCCGGCAGGCCAGGGTCTCGCGGCGGTCCGCCCGATCCGCGACGAGATCCGCAGGCGGGTCGAGACGCTCCTGCGCGAGCTCGGCGTGGGGCCGATCGAGGGCGGCGTCGAGCCGGCCGACCGCGCCGACCGCTAGCCTCGGTGCCCGTGACTCCTCGGTGGCCCGTCGTCCTGTTCGACTTCGACGGCACGCTCGCCGACACGATCCCCCCTCATCGTCGCCTCGTACCACCACGCGATCGGCACCCTCGGTGAGCGGGCCGAGGAGCGTGAGGTGCGGTCGTGGATCGGCCGCCCGCTGCAGCCCGTGCTCGAGGAGCGTTACCCGGGGCGCGGAGCCCATCTGACGGACGTCTACCGCGCCTGGAACCTCGCCAACCACGACGACCTCATCCTCGAGGTCGAGGGCATGCCCGCCCTGCTCGACGCGGTGCATGCCGGTGGGGCGCGCACCGGCGTCGTGTCGTCCAAGAAGGCCGAGACCGTCCGCCTCGGGCTGCGCGCCGTCCAGCTCGACACCCGCATCGACGTCATCGCCGGGCAGGAGCACACCGACCGCCACAAGCCCGACCCTGCCCCATTGCTCTACGCCGCGCAGCAGCTCGGCGTCGCGCCCCGCGACTGCGTCTACATCGGCGACGCGGTGGTCGACGTCCAGGCCGCTCGCGCCGCGGGCATGGGAGCGGTCGCCGTGACCTGGGGCGCTGGCGAGACCGCGTCGCTGGAGGCTGCCGAGCCGGATGCGCTGGTCGGCGACGTCGCCGAGCTGCGCGCCATCCTGCTCCCCGGCGAGCGGCCCTAGACTCGCCGCGTGCACGGCTACAGCGACCAGACCCTCGAAGCCCTCGGGGACGCGATCCTCGCCTACTCCGCCGACCGGCTGAAGCTCGATCCGGTCCCGCTCGACGGACCTCGCACCCTCGGCGAGCTCGATGCCGCGGCCGGCGCGACCATCACCACCGACGGCATCGGTGGCCTTGCCGCCCTCAAGCTGTTCGAGGAGGACCTCGCACCGGCGTGCATCTCCACCGACCACCCGCGGTACCTCTCGTTCATCCCGTGCGCCCCCACCGAGGCCGCCGCCATGTTCGACCTGGTCGTGGGCGCGTCCTCCATCTACGGCGGTTCCTGGCTCGAGGGCGCGGGAGCGGTGTATGCCGAGAACCAGGCCCTGCGCTGGATCGCCGACCTCGCCGGTATGCCGCCCGAGGCCGGGGGCGTGTTCGTGCCGGGCGGCACGATCGGCAACCTGTCCGCGCTCGTCGCCGCGCGGCATACGGCTCGGATGCGGGCAGCCCGGGAGGACCGAACAGGCCCGGGCGCGCGTCCCTTCCGCGTCGCGGCCACGCACGGCGCGCACTCCTCGATCCAGTCTGCGTGCGACGTCATGGACGCCGAGCTCGTCGGCGTCGAGGTCGACTCGAAGTCGCGGTTGACGGGCGAGAACCTCCGCGAGGTCCTCGTCGCGCACGGCCCGGAGACGTTCTTCGCCGTGGTCGCGACGAGCGGCACGACCAACTTCGGCATCATCGACGACCTGGCCTCCGTGGCGGAGGTGTGTCGCGAGTTCGGGATCTGGTTCCACGTCGACGGCGCCTATGGCGGGGCGGGTCTGGCTGCGCCCTCGGTGCGCGACCGGTATGCCGGCATCGAGCACTGCGACTCGTTCATCGTCGACCCCCACAAGTGGCTCTTCGCGCCGTTCGACTGCTGCGCGCTGCTCTACCGCGAGCCGGCCCTCGCTCGGGCCGCCCACACCCAGCACGCGTCCTACCTCGACGTGCTCAACGACGCCCCCGACTGGAACCCCACGGACTACTCGGTGGGCCTGACCCGCCGGGCGCGCGGGTTGCCGTTCTGGTTCTCCCTGGCCACGCACGGCACGAAGGCCTACACCGAGGCCGTCGAGCGGACCCTCGAGGTGACCCGGTTCGCCGCCGCCGAGATCGCTCGACGCGACTACCTCGAGGTCGTCCGTGAGCCTGACCTGTCGGTCGTGGTGTTCCGGCGGCTCGGCTGGAGCGCCGGGCAGTACCAGGAGTGGTCGGACCGGCTGCTCGCCGACCAGTTCGCGTTCGTCGTGCCGACCTCCCACGCGGGAGAGACGTTGACCCGGTTCGCCATCGTCAACCCCCGCACCTCGGAGGACGACATCAGCGCGATCCTGGACACGATGGCGTGAGGCGTAAGACCCCTGTTGTGGCCGTTGGGACTGCTGGGACACGACGACTCTGAACACCTCCCTGGCCTTCGGGCAAGGGAATGACAAGCATGTGATTCGGTCCCTATAGTGGAGGCGCAGCACAGGGGGAACAGCCAGCCGAGGGAAGAGTCGAGAGTGAACGTCGCACACGAGCAGGAGCACGTCGGCGCCGCCACGGGGTCGCTCAGCGAGCGCGACCGCGAGATCATCGCCTTCGAGCGCCAGTGGTGGAAGTACGCCGGCGCCAAGGAGCAGGCGATCCGCGAGCTGTTCGACATGAGTGCGACCCGGTACTACCAGGTCCTCAACGGCCTCATCGACTCGCCCGTCGCCCTCGAGGCCGACCCCATGCTGATCAAGCGACTGCGCCGCCTGCGCGCGTCCCGCCAGCGCGCCCGCAGCGCCCGGCGCCTGGGCATCCAGCTCTGAGGCCCACGGGTCATCCGACGCCTGCGTCGAGCTGACGGCGCGGGCGTCGGCACGTCCGGGGTCGACAGTTCTGCACGGGCGAGGCGCCCACGTGCTTGACTTCGGGCGTGGCTGACGCACGGATCAGGATGGCGGGGCCCGACGATGCCCTGATCGTCGCTGCCCTCACCCTGCAGTGCGCCCGCGACCGGGGCGGCAGCGGGGAGCCGGGTTTCCTCGACCGGTTCGCCGGGGCGTGGGCCGCGCAGCACCACGCCCACCCGGTCTGGATCGCCGAGGCTGGAGACCAGCACGCCGGACACCTCCAGGCGGCCGTCATCGACACACTGCCCTGGCCGGGGCGCCCCGCGGGCGCCGGCACGCTCGTGGTCGAGACGTTCTACCTGCGACCCGAGCACCGGGGCCACGGCATCGGTGAACAGCTCGTGAGCGCGGCGATCGAGTGGGCGCGCAGCTCGGGCCTCAGTGGTGTCTCCATGTCCGCGGGCCTGCGGACTCGGCCGATGCTCGAGCGCGTCGGCTTCACGCCTGCGGACGCTGCCATGGAGCTGCGCTGGTCATGAGCAGCGACCTGCGGATCGGATCGATCGTGCTGAACGTCAGCGACGTGGCCCGGGCGATGGCGTTCTGGATGCCCGCGTTGGACTACGAGCCGCGCTACGAGCCGGAGCCGGACTGGGCGATCCTGCAGCCCCGTGGCGAGGTCGGGCCCAACCTGTCCCTCAACCTCGGCGAGACGCGCCCGGCGCCCGCGCCGCACCTCCACCTGGATCTCTATGCCCGTGACCAGGCGCGCGAGGTCGACCGGCTCGTTGGTCTGGGTGCCCGCCGCGTCGACGACTGGCCCTACCCCGCGGAGGCGCACGACTTCGTCGTCCTGGAGGACCCGGACGGCAACCGGTTCTGCGTCATCGATGCCAGTGGTGCCTGAGATGCGGCCCGGGCCGCACAACTCGCTCACCGACGTACCCGGTCTGCTCGTCGGGCACGCCACTCGGCGCGAGCCCGGCTGGCTGACGGGGACGACTGTGGTCGTGGCCCCACCTGAGGGTGCGGTGGGCGGGGTGGACGTCCGCGGAGGCGCTCCCGGCACGCGTGAGACCGACCTGCTCGACCCGCGTAACCTCGTCGACCGGGTCAACGCCGTGGTGCTCACGGGCGGCAGCGCGTTCGGGCTGGCCGCAGCGGACGGGGTGATGCAGGCCCTGTATGCCGCCGGGCTGGGGTGGCCGGTCGGCGAACCCGGGCAGGTGGTCCCAATCGTGCCCGCCGCCGTGGTGTTCGACCTTGGCCGCGGTGGCGACTTCGGCCACGTGCCGACCGCTGCCGACGGCCGTGCAGCCTTCGATGCAGCCGGCGACGGTCCCGTGGAGCAGGGCTGTGTCGGCGCGGGCACCGGCGCGAGAGCCGGGGGTTTCAAAGGCGGGATCGGCTCGGCCAGCGTCGTCCTCGAGGACGGCACCACGGTCGCGGCACTCGTGGTGGTGAACGCCTTCGGCGATGCCTGCGACGTGCGGACCGGTGAGCTGCTCGCCCGGCGCCACGGCCTCGCCGGTGAGTTCGACCAGGTGGGGGTCCCGAGCCCGCCCGAGGCCGAGGCGGCACGCGAACGCGCGCTCGCGGCATACGCCGAGGACCCCGTGCGACCCGGAATGGCGACGGTCATCGGGGTCATCGCCACCGACGCCCCCCTCACCAAGGCGCAGTGCCAGAAGGTGAGTGGGCTGGGCCATGACGGTCTGGCGCGAGCCATCGCACCCGTGCACACCCTGCTGGACGGCGACACGCTCTTCACCCTCGCGGTGGGCGATGGCTCGCCCCTCGACCTGCCGGCCCTGCATGCGGTGATGGTGGCGGCGAGTGAGTGCGTCACCCGCGCCGTCGGGCACGCCATGCTGTCCGCCGAGTCGGTGGACATCGGGGAAGTGCAGCTGCGGTCGTACCGCGACGCCTTTCCGTCGGCATTCGACCCGGCGGCTCCGCCGACCTGACCGAAGCGGCGCCGTGGGCAGCTTCGTCCGTGTCCTGACCCGGACGATCCTGCCCACGGATCGGTATGCCGTTCCGCCAGCCTGCGCCGGCACGTGCGCCGGCGCCATCGAGGGCGCCGCAGTCAGGGGTGGGAGCCGTTTGCACTCTCCCCCCGAGAGTGCCAATAATGGCGTTAGCACTCTCAGCCTGAGAGTGACAATCCTGGCCAGTCAAGGCGAGGTCCGGGGACCACGGCGACGTGAGCCGTGCGAGCCGGTCCGTCCGTCGCGGGCGCCCGCTGGCCGCCGCACACGATTCGCGTGGGAGGAACCACCCGAATGGCCAAGATCATCGCATTCGATGAAGAGGCGCGCCGCGGCCTCGAGCGGGGTATGAACATCCTCGCCGACGCCGTCCGCGTCACCCTCGGTCCGAAGGGCCGCAACGTCGTGCTCGAGAAGAAGTGGGGTGCACCCACGATCACCAACGATGGTGTGTCCATCGCCAAGGAGATCGAGCTCGACGACCCGTACGAGAAGATCGGCGCCGAGCTGGTCAAGGAAGTTGCCAAGAAGACGGACGACGTCGCTGGCGACGGCACGACCACGGCCACCGTTCTCGCCCAGGCCCTCGTCAAGGAGGGTCTGCGCAACGTCGCCGCAGGCGCCAACCCGATGGCCCTCAAGCGGGGCATCGAGAAGGCCGTCGAGGCCGTCTCGGCGCAGCTGCTCGAGATGGCCAAGGATGTCGAGACCAAGGAGCAGATCGCTTCGACCGCCTCGATCTCCGCTGCTGACCCCCAGATCGGCGAGATGATCGCCGAGGCCATGGACAAGGTCGGCAAGGAAGGCGTCATCACCGTCGAGGAGAGCAACACCTTCGGCCTCGAGCTCGAGCTCACCGAGGGCATGCGCTTCGACAAGGGCTACATCAGCCACTACTTCGTGACTGACACCGAGCGCATGGAGGCCGTGCTCGAGGACCCCTACGTCCTCGTCGTGAACTCCAAGATCTCCGGAATCAAGGACCTGCTGCCGCTCCTGGAGAAGGTCATGCAGTCCGGCAAGCCGTTGCTGATCATCGCTGAGGATGTCGACGGCGAGGCCCTGTCGACCCTGGTGGTCAACAAGATCCGTGGCACCTTCAAGTCGGTCGCCGTCAAGGCTCCCGGCTTCGGTGACCGTCGCAAGGCCATGCTGGCCGACATCGCCATCCTCACCGGTGGCCAGGTCATCTCCGAGGAGGTCGGCCTCAAGCTCGACACCGCGGAGCTCGACCTGCTCGGCCGCGCCCGCAAGGTCGTCGTCACCAAGGACGAGACGACCATCGTCGAGGGTGCCGGCGACGCCGACCAGATCCAGGGTCGCGTCAACCAGATCCGCGCCGAGATCGACAAGTCGGACAGTGACTACGACCGCGAGAAGCTGCAGGAGCGCCTGGCCAAGCTGGCCGGCGGCGTTGCAGTCATCAAGGCCGGTGCCGCGACCGAGGTCGAGCTCAAGGAGCGCAAGCACCGCATCGAGGATGCCGTGCGCAACGCCAAGGCTGCCATCGAGGAGGGCATCGTCGCCGGTGGTGGCGTCGCCCTGCTGCAGGCCACCAAGGCCGCGTTCGAGAAGCTCGAGCTCGATGGTGACGAGGCCACCGGTGCGAACATCGTTCGCGTCGCCGCCTCGGCTCCGCTCAAGCAGATCGCGATCAACGCCGGCCTCGAGGGTGGCGTCGTGGCGGAGAAGGTCAGCACGCTCGATGCAGGTTGGGGCCTCAACGCCGCGACCGGCGAGTACGTCGACCTCATCGCTGCGGGCATCATCGACCCGGCGAAGGTGACGCGTTCCGCGCTGCAGAACGCCGCGTCGATCGCCGCGCTGTTCCTCACCACCGAGGCCGTCATCGCCGACAAGCCCGAGAAGGCTGCTCCGATGGCTCCCGGTGGCGACGAGATGGGTGGCATGGGTTTCTGACGAAACCCGCGCAACCGGCATACGCCACAGCTGAGGGCGGCTCACCGAAAGGTGGGCCGCCCTCGGTCGTTCGGCGTCGGGCTCGGTCGTCCGCCGTGTAGAACTGAGCAGTGGCAGGTCACGACGCGCACGGCTCCCTGGTCCTCGGACCGTTGCTCCGCTATGTCGACGAGACGTCGGCGACCATCTGGGTTCAGGCGGCCCATGCCGCCACCGTGCGCGTGCGCGCGTTCGGCCGGTCCTGGGAGTCGCGGACCTTCACCGTGCACGGCCACCACTACGCCCTGGTCGTCCTCGACGGCCTCGAGCCCGGGACCACGAGCGACTACGCGGTCGAGATCGACGACGCCACGGTCTGGCCCGAGCCTGAGCCGCAGTTCGACGGCCTGCCGCCGAGCCGGATCCGCACGCTGCGCTCCGAGGAGCCGACCCGGATGGCGTTCGGGTCGTGCCGCACGAGTGTGTCCCACGACGCCGCGGGGATCGAGAGCCACGGGGTCGACGCCCTGCGCGCCTACGCCTACCACCTGAGCCGACCGGAGACCGGGGCGCCGGAGTGGCCGCACCTCGTCGCGTTCCTGGGGGACCAGGTGTACGCCGACGAGACGTCCGAGGAGATGCGCGCCTACATCGCGTCGCGGCGCAGCCTCGACGAGCCGCCGTATGCCGAGCTCAAGGACTTTCGCGAGTACGCGCACCTCTACCGGCTGGCGTGGTCCGACCCGCTGAACCGGTGGCTGCTCTCGACGCTGCCGAGCGTCATGATCTTCGACGACCACGACATCCGCGACGACTGGAACACCTCGATCGACTGGCTCCACGAGATCCGAGCCACCCCGTGGTGGCACGAGCGCATCGTGGGGGGTCTCGCGTCCTACTGGGTCTACCAGCACGCGGGCAACCTCTCGCCACAGGACCTCGCGGAGGACGAGGTCTGGCAGCACCTCCAGTCCCGGCTCGCCGCAGAGCCCGAGCGCGAGCCGGACCTCACCGAGTACCTCGACACCTTCGCTGCACGGGCGGACGCCCACCCGGACAGCTACCGCTGGAGCTACGCGCGTGACCTGGGTGAGTCGCGGCTGGTCGTCATCGACTCGCGGGCCTCGCGGGTGCTGACCCCCGACCGCCGCTCGATGCTCGACGACGCCGAGCTGGCGTGGCTCGACGACCACCTGCGGGGCGGCTTCGACCACCTGCTCGTAGCCACTTCGCTGCCGTTCCTCATCGCCCCCGGCATCCACGACCTCGAAGCGATCGACGAGGCGATGGCCGAGGGCGCGTGGGGGCGTGCGGTGGGGAGCCTCGGGGAACGGATGCGCAGGGCCCTCGACCTCGAGCACTGGGCGGCGTTCCAGGACGGTTTCCTGCAGGTGCTCGACCTGGTCGTCGAGGTGGCCACCGGGACGCGCGGTCCCGCGCCCGGAACCATCACCTTCCTGTCAGGCGACGTCCACAACTCCTACGTGACCAGCCTCGACCCGGGCAGCCTGCCCGGCGGCAGCAGCCGAGTCCTGCAGGCGGTGTGCTCGCCGATCCGCAACCCACTGCCGCGGACGGCACGGGTAGCCCAGGCCGTGTCGGCTCGCTGGCTCGCGCGGCCGCTGCGGAGCCTGGCGCGCCGCTCGACCAAGGTGCCCGTCCCGGCATACCCCTGGTCGGTGGTCGAGGGCCCGTGGTTCGAGAACACGCTCGCGACGGTCGAGATCCGCGGTCGCGGGCTGGTGATTCGCTGGGACGCCGGGCAGGTCCGCGGGGAGCAGTACGACGCTCCAACCCTCGAGCAGGTTGCCCGCGTCGTCGTCAGCTGAGCCCCGATCGTGCGATCCGGGTCGCCGTTTCCTGGGCACATTGGGGGGTTCACTCAGGGTCAGTTCAGGGTCGATCCTGAAGGCGTCAGAGGGGGGCGGATCCCTAGGTTGAGCAGAAGGAAGTTCCACCATGAGCCGGGAGCCCGAGATGACCGCAACCCCTGTGACCCGAGTCGATCCGTCCGACCCACGACCCGGTCAGCCAGCCATCGCAGCTCGGGTCATCGGCCTGACCAAGGTCTACGGCAAGGGCGAGACGCAGGTGCGGGCCCTCGACGGCGTGAGCCTCGACATCGCCCGCGGTGAGTTCACCGCGGTCATGGGACCGTCGGGCTCGGGCAAGTCGACGATGATGCACTGCGCGGCCGGTCTCGACGCGGCGACAAGCGGCCAGGTGCTGATCGGGGACGTCGACCTCACCGCGTTGAAGGACAAGGCCTTGACGACGTTGCGCCGCGACCGGCTCGGGTTCGTCTTCCAGTCGTTCAACCTCATCCCGACCCTCAACGCCCGCGAGAACATCGTGCTTCCCCTCGCCATCGCCGGGCGCGAGCCTGACCCGGAGTGGTTCGACCTCGTCATCGACACGGTCGGCCTGCGCGACCGCCTGACCCACCGGCCGAGCGAGCTGTCCGGTGGCCAGCAGCAGCGCGTGGCATGTGCGCGGGCCCTCGTGACCCGGCCCGAGATCGTCTTCGCCGACGAGCCGACCGGCAACCTCGACTCGACCTCGGGCGCGGAGGTGCTGGGCTTCCTGCGCCGCAGCGTCGACGAGTTCGGGCAGACCGTCGTGATGGTCACGCACGACCCGGTGGCGGCCTCCCACACCGACCGGGTGGTCTTCCTCGCCGACGGCCGAGTCGTCGACGAGATGCGCGAGCCGACCGCCGAGCGGATCCTCGAGCGAATGGCCGAGGTCTCCGCCCGCCCGCGCCAGGCGCGGGGCTGAGCCATGCTCCGGGCGAGCTGGCAGAGCCTTCTCGGTCGCAAGCTGCGGCTGCTCATGAGCGCGTTCGCGATCATCCTCGGCGTGTCCTTCGTCTCCGGCTCGCTGATCTTCACCGACACCCTCGGCAAGGCGTTCAGCGGCATCGTCGACACCGTGGGTGACGTCGTCGTACGCCCCCAGACCGCACGCAGCGACTTCGACACGTCCCGCACCGCCGCCACCGTGCCCGGCTCCCTGGTGCGGTCGCTCGCGACGGTCCCGGGCGCAGCGCGCGCCGACGGCAACGTCTCCGACCCCACCACCTTCGTCGTGTCCAAGTCGGGCAAGCTGATCGGCGGCCAGGGCGCGCCCGGACTGGGGATCTCGTACAACGACGCGCCGACCGCCGCGGGTGACCCGCCCGCCACGATCGCCCAGGGCCGCTGGCCGGTGCGCGCCGGTGAGGTGGTGCTCGACGTGCTCACCGCCGAGCGGGCGGCATACCGGGTCGGGGACACGGTCACGCTCGCGACCAGCGGAGCCGACCCGATCGTGCGGGCCACCCTGGTCGGCACGGCCCAGTTCAAGTCCGGGGGACTGGTCGGCGCCACGCTCGCCTTCTTCGACACCCGCACCGCGCAGCAGTTGTTCCTGGGCGGCAAGGACGCCTACAGCGACGCGTGGGTGACGGCCGCACCGGGCACCAGCCAGACCGACCTCGCGAAGGCCGTCCAGGCGCGGCTGCCCCGGGGCTTCGAGGCGATTACCGGTGAGGCGGCAGCCAAGGAGTCGCAGAACAGCATCAACAAGGCGTTGTCGTTCATCAGCACCTTCCTGCTGATCTTCGCCGGGATCGCCCTGTTCGTCGGGTCTTTCCTGATCATCAACACGTTCTCGATCCTGGTGGCCCAGCGCAGCCGCGAGCTGGCGCTGTTCCGCGCCCTCGGGGCCACCCGGCGGCAGGTCACCCGGTCGGTGCTCTTCGAGGCGTTCGTCGTCGGCCTGGTGGGCTCGACGCTGGGCCTGGGTCTGGGGTTCCTGCTCGCGCTGGGGATCAAGGCGCTGTTCGCGACGTTCGGGCTGGACCTGAGCGGGTCACCGCTGGTCTTCCAGTGGCCGACGGCCTTCTGGTCGTATGCCGTGGGGCTGGTCGTGACGATGGTGGCGGCATACCTGCCTGCGCGCCGGGCCGGCAAGATGCCACCGGTGGCGGCCATGCGGGACGACGTCGCCCTACCGGAGTCGGCGCTGCGGTGGCGGCTGCTGGTGGGTGGGGTGCTGATGGCTGGCGGGGTGGTGAGCGCCTACCTGGGCTCGTTCACGACGATCGACAACTCGGCCTACTACGTCGGTGCCGGGGTGTTCGGTCTCCTGCTCGGCGTCGCCCTGACCAGCCCCGTGATCGGTCGGCCGGTGATCGCGCTGTGCGGGGTGGTCTACCGCAGGGTGTTCGCCGCGGTCGGTGTCATGGCCGAGCAGAACGCCGTGCGCAACCCACGACGGACTGCCGCCACCGCCTCAGCGCTGATGATCGGGCTGACCCTGGTGTCGATGATGTCCGTCTTCGGCGCATCGGCCAAGGCCAGCGTCGACAAGTCGATCAGGGACAACTTCGTCGCTGACTACGTCGTCTCGAACGCCATCGGTCAGCCGTTCTCGACGAAGGTCACCAGCGAGGTCGCGGCGGTGCCGGGAGTGCGCACCGCCACGCCGCTGCGGTCGTTGAGCATCACCATCGGCCAGGACCGCTCCTTCGGCGCGGCGATCGACCCCGCGACCTTCGCGACGGCAGTGCCGATCGAGATCCTGTCCGGATCACTCGCCGACCTGGGCAGGAACGGCCTGCTGCTCGACGACAAGGAGGCCCGCAAGACCCATCTGAGCGTCGGCTCGACCGTCCAGGCCACCGTGGCCGGCCAGAAGTCGACCTACCGCGTCGCGGCGGTGTACCGCTCGATGGAAGCGATGCAGGTGCCCGTGCTCATCTCGCTGGCCGCGGCTGACGCGGCCGGTGTGCCGGAGCAGGACAGCATGGCCTTCGTCCTGCGTGAGCCCGGCGCCGACACCAAGGCCGTGCAGGCCGGCATCGAGAAGGTCATCGCCGACCTGCCGACCGTCACCCTGAAGGACCAGAACGCCTTCGCCGCCGAACAACGCAAGCCGATCGACCAGTTGCTGTACATGATCTACGCGCTGCTCGGCCTGGCCGTCGTGATCGCGGTGCTGGGCATCGTGAACACCCTGGCCCTGTCGGTCATCGAGCGCACCCGCGAGATCGGACTGCTGCGCGCGGTCGGCCTGAGCCGGCGACAGTTGCGCACCATGCTCCGGCTGGAGTCCGTGGCGATCGCGCTGCTCGGAGCGGTGCTCGGGGTGGCCCTCGGCCTCGGCGCCGGCTGGGCGCTGCAACGCAGCCTGGCCGACGACGGGATCGACGTCCTCGCGATCCCGGGCGCGCAGCTCGCGGTCTTCGTGGTGCTCGCCGGTCTCGTCGGGGTGCTCGCCGCCTTGTGGCCAGGTCGGCGCGCAGCGCGTCTCGACGTGCTCAAGGCGATCACCACGGAGTAGCGGCCGCCGTGGTCAGCTGAACATGCGCAGCGTCTGGGCCTCGGTCTCGGCGTAGTGCGCCCCGGCCGCCGCGAGGACCGAGCCGATCGAGTCGAGCGAGGCACGCACCTGGCGTTGAGTGCCCTGCCACTCGCCCACCAGGGTCTGGAAACGGGCCGACGCGGTGCCGGTCCACGCGTCCTGAAGACCCTGCAGCCGGCCGAGCATGGCCGAGACCTGACTGTCGATCTCGCCGGAGATGCGGGCGATGTCTGCGGAAGCGGCGCTGATGCGGCCGGTGTCGACCTGGAACTGCGCTGACATGGATGGCTCCTCTCGGGTGGCGGCCGTGCTGGCGCGCGTGTGCCTCGACGGTAGGCGACCCCCGGCCCGGGACGTGGAGGTTATCCACAGGCCCGGGCCGAGGCAGTAGCGTCGGACGGGTGACGATCTGGATCGACCCCCCTGCGTGGCCGGCGCACGGCCGGTTGTGGTCGCACCTCATCAGCGACGAGTCGTATGCCGAGCTGCACGACTTCGCTGCGGCACAAGGGATTCCGCCTCGAGGCTTTGAGGGCGACCACTACGACGTGCCCGAGGAGCGCCATGCCGCGCTGGTGGCGGCGGGCGCCCGGTCGGTCGGGGGACGCGAGCTCGCCCGCATCCTTCGCGACAGCGGGCTACGGATCCAGAAGCGCACGCGAGAGCGGGTGATCCGCTCGGTGCCGGACGCGCCCTGGCTGCCGCCGGGCTCGAGGGTCGACGTGATCGCATCGCGCCACGAGGCCGTGCCCGCCAACACGGTCGTGGTGCGGCTCGCGTTGGTCCGCGGCGAGAACCTGCTGGCCGTGGCGGGACCTGACGGCGGCCTGGACCTGCCCTCGAGGCCGGTTGGAGACACCGGCGCGGCCGACGCGGTGGAGGAGCTGCGCCACTCGATCCTCGGTGCGTCCCGTGACGCCGCACCGCAGCTGCTCGGGTATGTCCGCAACACCGTGCCCAAGGCCGGTCCGGAGTATCCATGGCCGACTCCGCAGGCCTGCTTTGCGGTGTTCGTCGAACGAGATGTCCTCGAGGAGGCGGTGGACGGCAGGTGGCTGGACGCCGATGGTGCGCGAGCGGCGCTGTCGGGTCGGCACTGGTGGCCGCTGTTGCTCGACGGGGACCATCGGTGACCGAACTGCTCGCCCGGGTCGAGGCGGTCGAGTTCGCCGACGGGTCGGTGGCTCACGTCGAGCTGTGGCTCTCTGAGCGGCCCCTCGACGACGAGTCGGTTTTCGCAGCGATGGTCGTCGTCAGCGACGCGGTGGGGAAGTTCATCGCGGTCTACAGCCCGCGGCGCGCGGAGTGGGGCTCGCCGGGGGGATGGCGCGAGCCCGGGGAGTCGGTGGTCGGGTGCGCCCTGCGCGAGCTGGCAGAGGAGACCGGGGTGCAGCTGCGGCCGAGCGACCTGAGGGCGGTGGGGTTCGAGAGGTTCGAGCCGGTCTCGAGTGGTCGATGGCCCGAGCGGGGCGGCAGCATGCAGCTCTTTCGGGCGACGATCGCCCAGGAGGGAACGGACCTGCACGCCTCGGAACCTGACGCGGTGGCTCCCGCCTGGGTCAGTCCCGAGCAGTTCGCCGCCTTGTCCGGTTCACGGTTCTGGTGGCCGCTGGTCGCCCATGCCATGCAGTCCGGGTGAGGGGTCCAGGGTGGCCGGGCGCGTTGGTGTCGATCAGTCGCGGGGCTCGTTGCGGTCCGGGGAGTTGCGGTCCGGGGAGTTGCGATCCTGGGCGTTGCGTTCCTGGGCGTTGCGTGCTGCCAGTCGCAGGTCGCGGAACTCGGCGATGGCCTGGTTGACGTCGCGCATCATGGCCACGGTCATCCGCGCATAAGGCAGCAGCATCTGCCCCTCGCGCGTGAGCGTCATGCCGTTGCCGCGACGACGGAACAGGACGCAGCCGAGCTCGCGCTCGAGGGTCTGGATCCGGTGACTCAGCCCGGGCTGGGAGTACCCGAGCTGCTCGGCCGCGGAGGAGACCGAGCCTGCCTCGGCGACCGCCAGGAAGGCCTTCAACAAGTGCAGATCCAATGCGTCCCCCGGACTGTGTGGTTTTGTCCCGCCCCAACAAAACAGCCGACCCGACGAGATGCAACGAGCTATGCGAACCTTGAATATCTGCTTGACTACCGACACTGATGTGTGGTTAGCGAAATGCTGTGGATAGCGACTGCGTAATCGAGACAATCACGCGTCAATCACGCCTTATCGGGCGGTGAGCACGTCCAGCTCGTCGGTGACGTTGGCTCGAGCCCGCTCTTCCCACCGTTCGCGCGCTGTGCCCGTTGCATAGATCGAGGTGCGCTCCAGGAACGGTCGCAGGATCGCCGCACGGCCGGCCCGAAAGGCCTCGTCGGGCACGGCGGCATACTCCTCGCGCACCTGTGCGGTGTACTCGGCGTACCGGTCAGGGGGCGCCGACAGGATCCAGAGGTCGGCGTCGTGGAACGCCGCGGCGGGGCCGCCGCGCGTCAGGGCATGGGACTGGGTCGCCAGGACCAGGGCGCGCACGGCCGCCACGTCCCCGGGCCGCACGCCCAGCCCGGCCAGGTCGCGGCTGGCGAGCTCGGCGCTGAGCAGCTCGTTCTCGCCGCCCGTCGCGCGCGGGTCGTAGACCGCATCGTGGAACCAGCCGGCCAGCCGGGTGATGGCGCCCTGAGCCGCGGTGATCTCGCCAGCCTGTTCGAGGTCCTCCAGCGCCCAGAACACCTCAACCAGGTGCCGGGTCGTGTGGTACCGGCGGTGTGGTTCTTCGAGCCGGCGCAGGAGGTCGGCGCCGATGGCCCTGGCGGCATCCGGACGCGCGCCGGGAGCCAGCTCGGCGATGTCGAGGGTCCACCATGTCACGAGGGCGGCCACGCTCAGAGTGTGACAGTCCTGGCCAGGTCGGCGGGCAGCGGCTCGGCGTGGACCACGGTCAGGGCGGACACGGCACGGGTCAGCACGACGTAGAGCCGCCGCAGACCGGTGCGCTCGTCGGGTTCGGCCCTGGCGATGGCCGCAGGCTCCACCACGACGACACGGTCGAACTCGAGTCCCTTGGCGACCGTGGCCGGGACCACGTCGACCTGGTGGTCGATGTCGCCGTGGTCCTGCCCGAGGACACCGTGTTCGATGCCCGTGGACGCCAGGGCGTCCGACACCGCGCCGACCAGGGCGTCGGGCGCGATGACGCCGATGGAACCGGGCTCGGCCAGCTCGTCGCGGACGTGCCGGGCTGTGGCCGTCAGGAGCTCGGCAGCGTCGACGGCGACCACCTCGAGGCGACCGGGGTTGTCACGCACCGAGACCGGCGCACCCAGCCCGGGCGCGATGCGAGGCAGCAGCTGCGCGGCGTACTCGATGACGCTCGCCGGCACCCGGAAGCCACGGTCCAGCACCTCGACGTGGCTGCCCGGCTTGCCCAGGTGGGCGAGCGAGGCCTCCCACGAGTCAGTGGCCCACGGGGTGGTCCCCTGGGCGATGTCGCCCAGCACCGTGGCTGCGCCCGTAGAACACCTGCGCCCGACGGCCCGCAGCTGCATGGGGGACAGGTCCTGCGCCTCGTCGAGCACCACATGACCCAGCGACGGCGTACGCGTGATGTGGTCACCCAGCTCATCGAGGAGCACGGCATCGGCGCGCGACCATCGCGCCGCACCCTTGCTGCGCGGCGCCGTACTCCACAACAGGGCCTTCTGCTCGGCGTCGGTGAGGACGTCCTTCGCGTGGCGACCGAGCTCCTCCGGCTCGGACAGCAGGGAGAACAGGACCGCCTTCGCGTCCAGTGCGGGCCACAGCGACTGGGCGTACCGCTTCACGACGGCAGAGCGGGCAATCTGGTCCTGCACGCGATCGTCCGGTGAGTCCCCGGCGCGTTCCATCTGCAGCAGGACGGAGTGCGCGAGCCGTTGCGGCAGCATCTGGCGTGCGGCGTCGTAGCGAACCCCTCGCGTCTTGAGCTCGTCGAGCACCTCGTTCACCTCGTAGGCCGGCACGCGCCACTTCCGCACGCCGCGCGGCACCACGAGCGGTTCGGTGGCGGGGCGCACCGCCGACCACACGGCATACCGCAGGACGTCGGCGAGCCGGGCGTCACCCTTGAGCACCGCGGTCTCGGTCGAGTCCTCGCCGCGGACGGCCACCGACGCGACGAGCTCCTCGATCGTCGTGTGGCCGACGGCGACCTCGCCGAGAGCTGGCAGCACGGCCCCGATGTGCTCGAGGAAGGCACGGTTGGGGCCGATCACCAGCACCCCGGAACGCGCCAGCCGGTCGCGGAACGCATAGAGCAGCCACGCCGCCCGGTGCAGGCCGACGGCGGTCTTGCCGGTGCCGGGTGCGCCTTGGACGCAGATGGTCTGCTCGGCGCCGGCCCGGACGATCTGGTCCTGTTCCGGCTGGATGGTGGCGACGATGTCGCGCATGGGACCGACGCGGGGCCGCTCGATCTCCTCCGCCAGGATCTGGCTGTGGACCTCGTGCTCGGCACGGTCCTGGAGGTGCTCGTCCTCGTAGGCGGTGAGTGCTCCCCGGTCGAGGCCGAACCGGCGCCGCAGCACCACCCCCATCGGCTCGGTGCGCGACGCGCGGTAGAAGGCGGTGGACATCTGGGCCCGCCAGTCGATGACCAGCGGGTCCCCGCTCGCGTCGGCCACGTGCCGGCGGCCGATGTACCAGCGCTCGGCCGAGTCGGTGTCGATCCGACCGAAGAACAACGTCGTGGACGGGTCGTCCTGCAGGGAGGCGGCCCGAAGGTGCAGGGTCCGGGCGAGGTGCTCGGCCGAGATCGGGTCGTGGGCCTGGATCTTCAGGGAGAGGGTCTGCTCCCGCATCCGCGCCAGCTCCGCCCGAGCCTGACGGAGGTAGTCCTGCTCTCGCTCGAGCTCGGGGGCAGCAGACACAAGGGTCCACCTTGCCAGTCCCGGGGCCCGCCGTCGAACGCATAAAGCGACGGTGGGTCCACCGGAGAAGGGGCATCCCGGGGACCCACCGTCTGCACCGCCGTCCGCACGTCGGCGGTGGCCGTCGGGCGGGCGAGGGGTCTGCTCGTCCGACGGACGTCGTGTGGTGCGTCAGTCCGTCACTGGGTGGTGGCGGACTTGGCGACCAGCGTGGTGGTCAGAGTGAGTTGCTTGCCCGCGCGCAGCACGGTGAGGGTGACCTTGTCGCCGACGGAGAGCTCGCGGACGTTCGCGACGAGGGCGAGCGAGGAGTCGACCGAGTTGCTGTTGACTCCGATGACGACGTCGCCCTTGCGCAGTCCGGCGTTGGCCGCGGGGGTGCCGGCGGAGACGCTCGTGACCTCGGCACCGGCGCGCTGGCTGGAGCCGTCGGAGGCCGTGCCGTCCTGCAGCGTGACGCCGAGGAAGGCGTGCTCGGCACTGCCCTTGGCGATGAGCTGGGCCGCGATGCTCTTGGCCTCGTTGACCGGGATCGCGAAGCCGATGCCGATGCTGCCGCTCTGCCCCGAGCCGGACGAGCCCAGCGACGCGATCGAGGAGTTGATGCCCACGAGCTGGCCGCTGGCATTGACCAGGGCGCCACCGGAGTTGCCCGGGTTGATCGCCGCAGACGTCTGGATGGCGTTGGTCACCACCTGCCCCGAGTCACTGCTCGTGCCGCTGCCGGGGGCGAACGGGTTCTGGCCCTGCGGGGTGTCCGCCTGCGTCGTGACCGGGCGGTTCAGGGCGCTGACGATGCCCGTGGTCACCGTGCCGGCGAGTCCGAGCGGGTTGCCGATGGCCATGACCGGGTCGCCCACCTTGAGGTCCTCGGAGTTGCCGAGGGCGACCGGCCTGACGTCGGACGGCGGGTTGGTCAGCGTGATGACGGCCAGGTCGGTGCTCGGGTCGGTGCCAGCCACGGTGGCCTTGTAGGTGCGCCCGTCCTTGAGCGTGACCGTGATGGTCGCGCCCTGGCCGACGCCGCTGACCACGTGGTTGTTGGTGAGCACATGGCCCTTGCGGTCGATGACGACGCCCGAGCCCTGGGCGGACGCCTGACCCGAGTCGACCGTGATCGACACGACGCTGGGCGCCACGGCAGCCGCGGTCGCGGTCCAGTTCGGGGTGTTCGCGTTGGCCTGGACCACCGGCCCGGCGTCCGTGCCGCGACCCAGCGTGGACGAGCTCGCAGCGGAGGAGGTCTGCGAGGTGTCCAGCTGGGTCACGGCATAGGTGCCGCCACTGGCCAGCAGGGCGGCAAGCGCCGCGACGGCGGTGAGTTCCGTCCATCGACGCCGATTGGCCGGCTGGGCAGGCTCTGCCCCGTCCCGAGTGGGAAAGGAGGGGGGCGGCCCAGCCGGTGGCTGGAAGACCGGCGGGTATGCCGGCGGCTCACCCGAGGGCGCGCCGCCGAAGGCCGCGTGCTCCTGGGAAAGTTCCTGGGTGTGGCCGAACCAGACTGGTGTGGTGGGCTCGCCCTGCGGGGACTGGGTGTCCTGGTGTGTCTGAGTCATGGGGATGCTCCTCGGTCTGGCTTGGTGACCACAGTCAAGCCACCCAACGTCAAGAAGTTCTGGGGTCCACCTGAGAGTTACCTGTGGGCAGCTGCAGGAGGAACGTGGCGCCGCCGCCAGGAGTCGGGGCGACCCCGATGCGACCGTGGTGCGCGGAGACGATGGCTGCGGCGATGGCCAGGCCGAGGCCGTTGCCTCCGCCCTGGCCGCGGACGCGGGACGGGTCGGCCCGGTAGAACCGCTCGAACACCTTGCGCGCCTTGTCGGGGTCGACCCCCGGCCCGTGGTCGCGCAGCTCCAGTGCGGCCGTCGCGCCGGAGTCCCTCGTGCCCACGGCGACCTCGATCGGGGACCGCGGCGGAGTGTGGTTGAGGGCGTTGGACATGAGGTTCGCCACCACCTGGCGCAGCTTGGCCTCGTCGCCGGCGGCAACCGTCGGGCCGAGCGGGCCGTCGAGCCCGACCACCGAGATGGAACGGTCCGGTGCGATGGCGCGCGCATCCTGCGCTGCGTCGGCCGCGAGAACGGTCAGGTCGACCTGACCGAACTGCAGCGGGCGCTGGTCGTCAATGCGCGCCAGCACGAGCAGGTCTTCGACCAGGCCACCCATGCGGGTGGCCTCACCCTCGATGCGGGACATCGCGCTGGCCACGTCGGAGGGCTCACGCACCGCGCCCTGGCGGTACAGCTCGGCATACCCGCGCACTGCGGCGAGCGGAGTCCGGAGCTCGTGCGAGGCATCGGCGACGAACTGGCGCATCCGGTCCTCGGAGGCCTCTCGGGCGGCGAAGGACTGCTCGATCTGGGCCAGCATGACGTTGAGCGACCGGGACAGGGAGGTGACCTCGTCCTTGGCGGTCCGGGTCGGGATGCGCCTGGTCAGGTCGCCGTCGGCGATGGCGGCGGCGGTGTCCTCGATCTGTCGGAGGGGTCGGAAGGCGCGGTGCACGGCATACCACCCGACGCCTGCGCAGACCAGGAGGACGCTCACGCCGATGAGCAGCTCGACCAGCACCAGCCGGCCGACCGTGCGGTCGACGCTGGACAGCGGGACGGCCACGATGAAGGTGGCCGAGAAGTCCCTGGTCCGGCCGGCGATCGCCCGCCACGAGTTGCCGCCGCCGGAGCCGATGGTGAACGGTGCACCCGAGCGGACGTGCGCGCTCGTGAGCGGGAGCTTGGCGGGTAGGTCGGGACGAAGCTGCTCGCTGGTGGGGTCGAGCTCGAGCGGGTTCGCCCCGTCAGCTGGGTAGAAGACGACCGCGTACCCACTGGGCAGGCGGGCGGCGCCCTGCTGGCGCACCAGGGTGTCGAGAGCTTGTTGGGCGACGCTCGGCCAGGCCCGCTGCAGGTCCTGGTCGACGCGAGTGGTCAGGTCGCGGCGCATGAGGACCGCGGTCGCCGACGCGGTCAGCGTCAGTGCGGCCAGCAGCAGGACGACCATGATCGCAATGAGCCGCAGGCGCAGGGGGAGCGCTTCGAGGCGTCGCGTGACCGCGGTCGTCACGGCTCAGGCCTCCGGTGGTCGACGCAGGACGTACCCCACCCCACGCTTGGTGTGGATCAGGGGCGGCACGCCGTCGACGTCGATCTTGCGGCGCAGGTAGGAGATGTACGACTCCACGATGCCGCTCTCGCCCCGGAAGTCGTAGTCCCACACGTGGTCGAGGATCTGCGCCTTCGACAGGACGCGGTTGGGGTTGAGCATGAGGTAGCGCAGCAGCTTGAACTCCGTCGGCGAGACGTCGATCGTGCGCCCCGCCCGCATCACCTCGTGGGAGTCCTCGTCGAGCTCGAGGTCCTCGAACCGCAAGGCGGCGCTGTCGTCGATCTCGCCACGGGTTCGGCGCAGCACCGCGCGGATCCGGGCGACCACCTCTTCGAGGCTGAACGGCTTGGTGACGTAGTCGTCGCCACCGACCGTGAGCCCCTTGATCTTGTCGTCGATGGAGTCGCGCGCCGTGACGAAGACGATGGGCAGTCGGCGACCGGTGTCGCGCAGCTTGCGGGTGACCGTGAACCCGTCCATGTCGGGGAGCATGACGTCGAGCACCACGAGGTCGAGCTCGTGGCTGTTGGCCAGGTGCAGCGCGGTGGCGCCGTCACCCGCGATGTGCACCTCGAAACCGGCGAAGCGCAACGAGGTGGCGAGCAGCTCACGGATGTTGGGCTCGTCCTCGACGACGAGGAGGCGGGCCTCTGGTTGGGCAGTGGTCACGCCGCCAGTCTCGGGCCTGATGCTGAGAGTTCGCTGTATGCGCTCTGGGAATCAGCCTGTCATTCGGCGGGAGCGACGAACTCGTCGGCGTCGACGATGCGGTAGGCGTAGCCCTGCTCGGCGAGGAACCGCTGGCGGTGCGCGGCAAACTCGGCGTCGACCGTGTCACGGGCGACGACGGTGTAGAAGTGCGCGGTGCGACCGTCGCCCTTGGGACGCAGCACCCGACCCAGTCGTTGCGCCTCCTCCTGGCGGGACCCGAAGGTGCCGGACACCTGGATCGCGACGCTTGCTTCGGGGAGGTCGATGGAGAAGTTCGCCACCTTGGACACGACGAGCAGGTCGATCTCGCCGACCCGGAAGGCCTGGAAGAGCTTCTGCCGCTGCGACACGGGCGTCTCGCCGGTGATGACGTCGGCCCGGAGGCGTTGGGCGAGCTCGTCGAGCTGGTCGAGGTACTGGCCGATCACGAGCGTCGGCTCGCCGCGGTGCCGCTCGACGATGCGTTCCACGACGGGGATCTTGACCGGGCTGCACGAGGACAGGCGGTAGCGGTCCTCCGGCTCGGCGACGGCATACGCAAGGCGCTCGCTGTCGGGGAGGGTGACCCGGACCTCGACGCAGTCGGCCGGCGCGATGTAGCCCTGCGCCTCGATGTCCTTCCACGGGGCGTCGAAGCGCTTCGGCCCGATGAGGGAGAAGACGTCGGCCTCGCGACCGTCCTCGCGGACCAGCGTCGCCGTGAGGCCGAGCCGTCGCCGGGCCTGCAGGTCTGCGGTCATGCGGAAGATGGGTGCGGGGAGCAGGTGGACCTCGTCGTAGACGACCAGGCCCCAGTCGCGGGCGTCGAGCAGGTCGAGGTGGGTGTAGACGCCCTTGCGACGGGTCGTCAGCACCTGGTACGTCGCGATGGTGACCGGCCGGATCTCCTTGCGCGCGCCGGAGTACTCGCCGATCTCTTCGTCGGTGAGCGAGGTGCGCTTGAGCAGCTCGTCGCGCCACTGGCGAGCCGAGACCGTGTTGGTGACCAGGATCAGGGTGGTCGCCTTCGCCTGGGCCATCGCCCCGGCGCCGACGAGCGTCTTGCCGGCGCCGCAGGGCAGCACGATCACGCCGGAGCCGCCGTGCCAGAAGCCGTCAATCGCCTGCTGCTGGTAGGGCCGCAGCGACCAGGTCGACGTGTCGAGGTCGATGGGGTGTGCCTCGCCGTCGACGTACCCGGCTTCGTCCTCGGCCGGCCAGCCCACCTTGAGCAGCTCCTGCTTGAGGTGGCCGCGTTCGGACGGGTGCACGAGCACGCGGTCCGCGTCGATGCGGGAGCCGATGAGCGGCTTGATCTTCTTGTGCCGCAACACTTCCTCGAGCACCGGGCGGTCCGTGGTGCGCAGGACCAGACCGTGCTCGGGGTCCTTGAGGAGGGTGAGCCGACCGTAGCGGTCCATCGTGTCGGCGATATCGACGAGCAGCGCGTGCGGGACGGCGTACCGGCTGTGGGTGATGAGGGCGTTGACGACCTGTTCCGCGTCGTGGCCGGCGGCCCGGGCGTTCCAGAGTCCGGAGGGGGGTGACCCGATAGGTGTGGATGTGCTCGGGGGCGCGCTCGAGCTCGGCGAACGGGGCGATTGCCCGGCGGGCCTCCTCCGCGCGCGGATGGTCGACCTCCAGGAGCAACGTCTTGTCGCTCTGGACGATCAGGGGGCCGTCGGGCACGGGCTAGGCCCCCGGGCTGTAGGTCGAGGAGGTGCTGTTCGTCGCAACGACGAGCGCGATCACGATCGCGACGACCACCGCGATCACGAAGCACACGACGAGCGCAATCCAGCCCCACTTGGTGAGCTTGGCCGAGGTGGCGGGCTCGTCCTTGCGGACAGCGGCGATGATGCCGAGGATCAGGCCCACGAGGCCGAACCCGCAGCCCAGTGTCAGCAGGCCCGACACGACGAGCAGGGCGATCGTGTTGCCGCTGATGGTCTGGGGCGGGCTGTAGGCGGGGGATCCGTAGGCCAGGCCGGCGCCCGAGGTCGGGGCGCCGTACGCGGGTGCGCCGTAGGGGTTCTGCGGCGGGGGAGGGACCTGGCCGACGGGGTTGCCATACGGGTTGGCGTAGGGGTTCTGGGCCGTGGGGGGCGGGCCGTATGCCGGCGCGCCGGGACCGGGCGGCACCGGCGGGGCGGGCGGCGCCGGCGGGGCGGGCGACGCGGGGACGTCGGAAGGGACCTGCTGGGTGTGGGAGGTCTCGATGGCCGACGTGTCGTCGGTCGGCGGCGTGGGCTCGCTGGGAGCGGTGGGGTCGCGGAACTCTGGGCTCTCGTCGTGCGGCGTCTCGCTCATCGCCAGTCCTTCGCTCGGTCCGGTGCAGGGGCCAAATCTAACTCCTGCCGCGCGGCTGGGGTCGCCAGGTCCGGGAATGGCACTATCAGGGGGTGAGTACCGGACTGCCGCAGCGCGAGGCCAACCCTGAGCTGCCCGAGCGGGTGACCATCTACGAGGTCGGCCCCCGGGACGGCCTGCAGAACGAGAAGACCGTGGTTCCGGCGATGGTCAAGGTGGAGTTCATCCGCCGCCTGGCGGCTGCCGGGCTCGAGACCATCGAGACGACCTCCTTCGTGCCACCGGCGTGGGTGCCCCAGCTCGCCGACGCCACCGAGGTGCTTTCCGCCCTCGGCGAGGAGGGCCTCGGCCTGCGGCGTCCCGTCCTGGTCCCGAACCAGCGCGGGCTCGACAACGCCCTCGCGGCGGGGGTCGGTGCGATCGCCATCTTCGGCAGCGCCACCGAGACCTTTGCGCGCAAGAACCTGAACCGCTCCGTGGCCGAGTCCATCGAGATGTTCGCCCCCGTGGTCCAGCGCGCGCGCGAGTCGGGGCTCTGGGTGCGCGCCTACGTGTCGATGTGTTTCGGCGACCCTTGGGAGGGCCCGGTGCCCATCGACCAGGTCGTCGACGTCTCAGTCCGGCTCATGGACCTCGGGGCCGACCAGCTCTCGCTCGGCGACACGATCGGCGTCGGGACCACGGGCCACGTGAGCCGGCTGCTCGATGCCCTCGACACGCGGGGGGTCGGCGCTGACCGCATCGGGGTGCACTTCCACGACACCTACGGCCAGGCGCTCGCGAACACGATGACGGCCCTGCGCCACGGTGTCACGGTGGTCGACGCCTCGACGGGCGGGCTCGGCGGCTGCCCCTACGCCAAGAGCGCCACGGGCAACCTCGCGACCGAGGACCTCGTCTGGGCGCTCGACGGCGCGGGCGTCCGGACGGGTGTCGACCTCGCTGCCCTGGTCGAGACCAGCACGTGGATGGCCGGCCACCTCGGCCGCCCCTCACCCTCACGGGTCGTCAAGGCCCTCGCCGGAGGCGGCTGACAGCCCTGCCGGTCACCCCGGTGCGGCGCCGGTCACGCGGTGGATCGACAGCGTCCGGGTCGCGCCATCGGTGATCCCCTGGACCCGCCCGCCCTCGACCCGCTGCGGGTAGAACAGCATCCGTTGCACCCGGCCGTCGGCGTCGGAGTACCCCAGCCACACGGCTTGCCGGTCTGCCGCGGCTTCACGCAACACGGCGAGGGTGGTGGTCGGGTCGGTGCTCCCCAGTGAGGGACCGGGGCGCATCGCCAGCTGCTCGCGCTGGTATGCCGCCGACTCCTCGCCCGCGCGCAGCGCGCTCACCAGGGTGGTGACCAGCTCCTCGTCGACGGCCCGCGAGGTCACCGGTGCCGAGCGGCGCTGCTGCGGAGTGCGGTGGCGTCCGGCCGACGGCACGACGACTCCGCCGTCAGGAGTCTCGGCGACGGGGGCAAATCCGTTCTCGCGCAAGAACTCCAGGACGGTGTCGGCGGCCGCTTGGGACACCAGCACCGTCGGAGCGATGCTGCGCAGCTGCAGCGGTGACAGGGCGCGCTCGGCCAGCATGGCGCCCAGCGTCGTCTCGTCGTCGCACCGGATGTAGGCGCGCGCGGCGCCGACCCGCGCCTGACCGTGCCGTCGTGCCACGTCACGGACGAGATACTCGAGCGGCTGGGGAATCGGCGTCTGGCTGGCGTCACCCAGGCCGCCGAGGACCTGGTCGACGGACCATCCGGCGTCGAGCGCGCGACGCACCGAGTCGGGCGTGAACCGGTAGACGGTCGCACCGCCGCGCGACTCGATGTCGGCCACCAGTCGCAGGAAGGTGGCCAGCCCGCCCTCGAGCGGGCCGGGCGCGATGGCCGTGAGGTCCGCCTGGAGCAGGATGTGGGCGATCGGCTCGGGCAGGTGCGGCTGCATGGCGGCCGCGAGCTCGCGCGGGCCGTCAGCCGCCAGCAGCGCCCGGCCGGCCGAGGAGAGCGCGCCGCGCCCCGTCACGCCCAGCCACTCGGCTTCGCGCAGGACCCCCTCGATGACTGCGCGGAGGCTCGACGGCACCCGCCGCGGGCGCCGCCACCGCAGCGCCGCCTCGATGTCCGTCGCCGAGACGGCGACGCCGGGTGCCGCGGCCTGGAGGTGCTCGAGGACGTCGCGCCGCAGGGCGCGGGCCGGTGGCCAGTGCGCGTCGGGGCCCAGGGCGTTGACCGTCCCCGAGATCCCTGGGGGCGTCGTCCCCACCAGGTGGGCGGCGCGGGTGCTCCCGAGCCAGCCCTGGGCGAGGGTGGCCCATCGGTCGGCACCCGGCTGCTGTTGCCACTCGTCGTACGCAGGCGTGGGTGCCCACGACGGCTCGAGGGAGCCGTCGTCGGCGAGCAGCCCCGCGGCATACGCGACCTCGACCACGAATGCGCCGCGGACCTCGTCGACGTCGAGGGTGGTGCAGATCCGCTTGAGGTCCCGCACCGCCAGCCCACCCGCGCGCAGCACCCGGGGCGGTCGCAGCCCCCACGTGGCCGCGACCTCGTCGACGAGGGCGAGCAGGTCGGTGACCTCCTGGCCAGCCGCGCCATCCACTGCGGCCGGGTCGCGTTCGATGCCCACCACCGGCTGGGGCGTGAGTGCGGGCTCGGCGTGCGTGCGGCCGCCGCGGAGGACCAGGGCGACCTCGCGAGGCAGCACGAGCTGCTCACCCGAGGAGGCGACGAGGTGGTGTTCGAGCAGCCAGCGCGCGCCCTCTGCCACCCGGTCGGGCGTTCCCGCTGGCAGCAGCGCCACCGGCGGCCCCCATGCGAGGCGGTCGAGGATCGCCCGAGCTGCCGCGGGGGCCGAGGCGACCAGGGCGGTGAGGTCGGCGGAGTCGCGGGCCGGGAGCTGGAGGTCGGCTGCCGCGGGACCCAGGCCCGCCGGGTGGACGAGCACCTCGCCGACGGTGCGGACCAGCCGCAGCCCCTCGGGACTGTGCCACAGCAGGGCGAGTTCCCAGAGGTCGTCGAGCAGCCCGGTGGCAGTCGGGATGTCGGTGTCGAGCAGCCCGGCCACAGCGCCGGGGTCGATGGGTGAGGGGCTGGCGGTGGCGGCTTCGAGGGCCTGCAGGTGGGCCAGGTCGAGTCCGTCGACAGCCCGGTGCACGCTGGCGCGCGTGCTGGCGCGCGCGGCCAGCGAGGACAGGTCTGCCGGGGCTGGCCGGGCGAGGTCCTGGCGTCCGTGCAGGAGGTCGCGCAGCTGCTCATCGGACCGCCCACGGATGTCGTCGGCCATCGAGCGTGCGGCGCTCGGGCGCGGTGGACGAGAGGTGAGGGTCACCGCACCACGGTAGTGCCCCGGCGCGGGGCGGACTCTCAGTCGTTTCGCACCCGACTCACAGCCTGCTCATTCATAGTGGTGCTGACGAGAGGAGGCGCCATGACGGAGCCGACCACCCCGCGAGGACCGCAGGAGCCCACGAGCCAGCCGCAGAGTGACCCCAACGCAGGCGGGCGAGGGCCCGACCCGACCGCGCCCACCCCAGCCGTGCACCCCACCGCGCCGATGCCGGTGAGCCCCCCCTCCCCGCCCGGTCAGGGGTCCGGGCCTGTTCCGTCAGGCCACGTCGACCACGGGCGGGCTCATCGCGGTGATCGTCGCGGCCTGCCTCGTCGCCCTGATGGTGATCGCCCTGGCCGGCGCTGGCCTGTTCGTCGGCGCGCGGCTGCTCGGCCACCACGCCGACGTGGCCCGCGTCCAGCACGCGGGGCCGGGTCAGCTGTCTCCCGGTCAACGCAAGAAGCTGGAGGGCAAGGGCCCGATGGCCCCGGGAATGCCCGGCTTCGGCAAGGGTCAGGGCAACGGCTCGCGGCTCGGCCCGCTCATGGGCGGCGTTGCCGGCCTCGGCGCTATCCAGCACGGTGAGTTCACCACGCAGGGCGCGAACGGCACCGCCACCGTGATGACCGTGCAGCGAGGTACCGTCACGGCCGCCAGCGCGACCTCCCTCACGGTGCGCAGCGACGACGGCTTCACCGCGACGTATGCCGTCGATGCGACCACCCGCGGGCTGCGCACCGGGCTGGCCAAGGGCGATGTCGTGCTGGTGGTCGCGAACAAGGCTGGCGCCAAGGCCGTCCTGGTTCGAGCCGCCCGCACCCCCTGAGGCACCGGACCGGAGCTAGGTTGACCGGGTGACCTCTCCTCTCAGCGGTGAACAGTGGACGATCCGGCACGGCAGCCACGAGGTGACCGTCGTGCAGGTGGGTGGTGGGCTGCGGACGTACACGGTCGACGGGGTCGACCTCGTGGCCGGCTACCGGGCCGATGAGGTCGCCCGATTCGGCCGCGGTCAGCTGCTCATGCCGTGGCCGAACCGGATTCGCGACGGCCGCTACACCTGGGGTGGCACGGAGTACCAGCTGCCGCTGAGCGAACCTGCCCACCTGAACGCCAGTCATGGCCTCGTCCGCTGGATGCCGTGGCAGGCGGCGTGGCGCGACGAGAACGCGCTGTCGGTCACGACGACGCTCTTTCCCCAGCCGGGGTGGGACGGCCTGCTCGAGCTCGAGGTCGTCTACGCGCTGGGCGAGGCGGGGCTTGCCGTGACCAGCACGGCGACCAACGCTGGTCCCGGGCCGGTGCCGTTCGGGTACGGCGCCCATCCGTACGTCGCCATCGGCGACACCCCGCTGGCGGAGGTGGTGCTGCGGGTGCCTGCAGGCATGGAGATCCTGGTCGACGACCGGTTGCTGCCGACGGAGACCACCCCGGTGCGGCCAGAGGTCGACTTCCGTCACCCCCGTGCGCTCGGCTCGACCAGGCTCGACACGGCATACACGATGGTTGACCGCGACGCAGCCAGCGGGCGCTGGGAGGTCGCGATCTCGGGACTGCGCGACCGCCCCGACGTGACGATCTGGGGGGATGAGGCGTTCGAATGGGTGCAGGTCTTCACCGCCCAGGGCGCCGACACCGGGGTGAAGGGATCGCGTGGCGTCGCCGTCGAGCCGATGAGCTGCCCCGCCGATGCGTTCAACTCGGGCGCCGGGCTCGTGACGCTCGCGCCGGGTCAGTCGTGGACGGGCACCTGGGGGATCCGCCCCGAGTCCGTCTGAAGACCGTTGACCGCCGGGGTGATGCGCGTCTCGACAACCCGGGCGAGCGCGGCCATCGCCGCACACCCGGCCACGATCATGACAACGAACGCGCTCGACCACTGGTGGTCGAGCATGACGCCCGCGACGACGGGGCCGAGGATTGTGCCCGCCTGGAATGCGCCGGCGTTGACCGCGTTGTAGCGGCCGCGCAGGTGGTCGGGTGCGAGGTCGTTGGTGATGGCGGGGATGGTCGGCTGGAGCAGGGTCTCGCCCAGGGCGAACAGCGCGTGGAAGGCCAGCACCCCGGCTGCCGCGAGGACGGTGCCCGCAGCCAGACCGGTCAGTCCCAGCAGCACCCACGCGCTGGCCCACAGGGCCGCCATGACGACCAGGGCCCGGGTGCGGCGTCGGCCCGTGATGCGGCGCAGGACGAAGAACTGCAAGCCGACGATGACGGCGGTGTTGACGGCGAACGCGAAACCGACGACGCCGGTCGACACGTGGCTCACCTGGCGGGCGAAGGCCGGGAAGCCGGCCTCCATCTGGCCGTAGCCGACGAAGGTGCCGAGGAAGGTCAGCAGGGTCACCCAGATGACCGCGGGGTCGCGCAGGATCGTGCGGTAGGACCCCTGCCCGGCATCGACGTCTGCGGGCCGCTCGACCCGGCCGTGGACGTGGCGCAGGGGACCGAGGAGAAGGACGATCGGGACGAGCATGGTCACGGCGTTGACCAGGAAGATGACCGTGAAGGTGCTCGGCTCACGCACGTCGGTGTAGAGGCCGCCGATCACGCCGCCCAGCCCGATGCCGAGGTTGACCAGGGCGAAGTTGACCCCGAAGTACTGCTGTCGCGCGGGCCCCGTCACGATCGCCGCCACCAGTGCGTTGAACGCTGGCCAGCTCACGCCGAAGTTGAACCCGATGAACAGGAACGACACGGCCACCACGGCGGGTGTGGTCGCGAACGCCAGGATCGTGCACCCGACCACCTGGGCAGCCGTGGCGGCGAGCACCATGGTGCGGGCGCCGACCCGGTCGGTCAGCGAGCCCCCCGGGCCGGTGACGGCCAGGGCCACCACGGCGATGAACGCCATCAGGAGACCGGCCAGGTCGAGCGAGATCCCACGGACCTCGTGCAGGTAGATGACGGTGAACGGAAGGGTCATGCCGCGGCCCAGGGTCTGCACCGCCACCGTCGAGAGCAGCCAGCGACCCTCGGTGGACAGCTCCGCCCAGAAGCCGCGCATGCTCTGCCCCGACGCCGTTGCCTCACTCACCCGTCAATCCTGCCGTACGGCACCGACATCGCCCCACCGGGTTTTCCGCTCCGGGTCTCGCGCCCATGCGCCCGCGGAAAGGATTTGGCGGCACGCGTTAGCCTTGCGGGAGCGCAACGGCGCACCCCAACGTTTCGAGACAGCGGTCTCTCATTCACGGCAGAGGTGGACAGTGCCTACTGGCAAGGTCAAGTGGTACGACGCGGAGAAGGGCTTCGGCTTCATCTCCGACGACGACGGTGGTGACGTGTTCCTGCACGCGAACGCGCTGCCCGAGGGCGTGGGCACGCTCAAGGGCGGCGTCCGCGTGGAGTTCAGCGTGGCCGAAGGTCGCCGTGGCACCCAGGCGCTGCAGGTGACGCTGCTCGAGCCGGCCCCGTCGGTGGCCGCGGGCAAGCGTGAAGCCAGCCGCAAGTCTCCCGAGGACCTTGCTCCGCTGGTCGAGGACGCCATCAAGCTGCTCGACAACGCCTCGAACTCGCTTCGGCGCGGCCGACGCCTAGACAAGGACCACGGGGCCAAGCTCGCCCAGGTGCTGCGCTTCCTCGCCGACCAGCTGGAGCCGTGATGGCACCCGCCAAGGACGCCGTCCTCGCTGCAGCGGTCGACCTCGCCCGTGCGGCCGCCGAGACGATCGCCGAGCCCGGCACCGTCGGCGACCACCTCAGCATGGAGCTCGAGGACGAGCGGCTTGCGACCCACTACTTCGCCTGCACCGCCAAGGCCTACCCCGGCTGGCGGTGGGCGGTCACGATCGCCCGCGTGCCCCGCGGCAAGGTCGCGACGGTGTGTGAGACCAACCTCGTGCCCGGTGAGGGTGCGCTGCTCTCACCCGAGTGGCTGCCGTATGCCGACCGGCTCGCGCCGGGCGACGTCGGCGCCGGCGACGTCCTCCCCTACAAGCAGGACGACCCGCTGCTCGAGGCTGGCTTCGAGGCGACCGGTGACGAGGAGGTCGACCAGCTCGCGACGTTCGAGCTCGGACTCGGTCGCAAGCGCGTCCTGTCGGCCGAGGGCCGCGAGGCCGCGGCCCAGCGGTGGTACGAAGGCGAGGGCGGCCCGCACTCCGACGTCGCCGAGAAGGCCCCCGCCCCCTGCTCGACGTGCGGGTACTTCCTCCCGATGGCGGGTGCACTTCGCGCTTTTTTCGGCGTGTGCGCCAACGCCTGGTCACCCAGCGACGGTCACGTCGTCAGTCTTGACCACGGCTGCGGCGCCCACTCCGAGATCGACGTCGAGGCTGCCGAGCCGTTGGTCGCGACCGAGCCGATCGTCGACGAGATGGCGTACGACCTCGTCTGAGACCGTTAGCTCGCTTCGTGGGCGTTGCCCCGGCCCCGCCGGACGTACGCGTAGCCGAACAGCCCCAGGGCGATCCCGGTGACGCAGGTCCACGGCCACCACGCCTGGTCGCCCCGGTGGAGGCTGGGCACGACCAGCGTGACCACGAGCGCCACGACCCACGCGGCGGTGCCCCCGACGATGATCCGAGGCGTGCTCACCGGAAGGGGTTCGAGCTCCGGGCTGCGCTCCGACTCGGTCACGGCGCCAGCCTAGCCTTCACGCCTCGGAAACCTGCAGGCCCTACTCTGCTGCCCATGGCAAAGCTCTCCACGCCCCTTCGCGTGACTCACCAGCCGACCGAGGTCGGCGGAATCGACCGCTTCTTCCAGATCACCGAGCGCGGCTCGACGCTCGGCCGCGAGATCCGCGGTGGACTCGTCACGTTCTTCACGATGGCCTACATCGTCGTGCTCAACCCGCTCATCATCGGCACCCAGCAGGACGCCAGCGGCAAGTTCCTCGGTGGCGGCAGCGTGGTCCACGCGATCACCTTGGTCGCCGCGGGTACGGCGCTGGTTGCCGGCGTCATGACGCTGCTCATGGGCGTGGTCGCCAACTTCCCGATCGCGCTCGCCACGGGCCTGGGCCTCAACGCGTTCGTGACCTTCGGCATCGCGAAGCTGCCCAACATGACGTGGGCCGACGCGATGGGGCTGGTCGTGATCGAGGGCGTGATCATCACGATCCTCGTGCTCACCGGTTTCCGACAGGCGGTGTTCCGCGCCGTCCCCGCCGAGCTCAAGACGGCGATCTCCGTCGGCATCGGCCTGTTCATCGCGATCATCGGGCTCGTCGACGCGGGGTTCGTGCGCAAGCCGGCGGGCGGCCCCGTGCCCGTCGAGCTGGGAATCGGTGGCTTCCTCAACGGCTGGCCGCTGCTCGTCTTCGTCGTCGGGCTGCTGTCGATCATCGTGATGATGGTCAAGCGGGTCCGGGGCGCGATCCTCTATGGCATCGTCGGCGCCACCGTCCTCGCGGTGGTCGTCGAGGCCATCGGCAAGATCGGGTCGCAGACCGACGCCACCGGCAAGGTCGTCAACCCAGCGGGCTGGGGCCTCAACGTTCCCAAGCTGCCCGACACGATCGTCGACGTCCCCAACTTCGGGTTGCTCGGCCACTTCAGCGTGCTCGGGTCCTTCTCGAAGATCGGCGTCGTGTCCGCGGTGCTGCTCGTCTTCACCCTGCTGCTGGCCGACTTCTTCGACACCATGGGCACGATGGTCGCCATCGGCGCCGAGGCCGGGTTGCTCGACAAGGCCGGCAACCCGCCGAACTCCGACAAGATCCTGCTCGTCGACTCCGTCGCCGCGATCGCTGGTGGCGCTGGCTCCGTCTCGTCCAACACCTCGTACATCGAGTCGGCCTCGGGCGTCGGTGAGGGCGCCCGCACCGGGCTGGCCTCGGTCGTCACGGGCGTCCTGTTCCTGCTCGCGACCTTCCTCGCACCACTCGTGAAGATCGTCCCGTACGAGGCAGCCACGCCCGCCCTGGTCGTCGTCGGCTTTCTGATGATGCAGCAGGTCAAGGGCATCGACTGGGACGACCTCGAGGTCGCGATCCCGGCGTTCCTGACGATCGTGCTCATGCCGTTCACCTACTCGATCACGGCGGGCATCGGTGCGGGCTTCGTCGTCTACACGCTCATCAAGGTCGTCCGCGGCAAGTCCAGCGCCATCCACCCGCTGCTCTGGGCGGTGTCCGGACTGTTCGTGATCTACTTCGCGATCGATCCCGTCAAGAGCCTGCTCGGGGTTCACTGACCAGCTGCTGGGGCTGACCGCCCCCCGCCCCGCCCGTATGCCGCGTGGCCCCCGCCGGGGCCACGCGGCATACGTCTGGCGAGGGGATGGTTGCGTCACGAAATACTTAGCACAGGTAATGAGTTATGCTAAGTATCAACAAGGAGACGCCCATGACCCCATCGCCAACGCGCACCCGCCGCGCCATCGATGCTGGGCTCAGCCCCTCAGCGATCTCAGCCCTCGCGGGCGAGCTGCGTCTGGCCTGCATGCGGATCTCGCGACGAGTTCGGTTCGAGAGCACCGATGGCGTCGCGCCGCACCAGTTCTCGGTGCTGTCCCGCCTCGAGCAGACGCCCCGTACCCCTGGTGAGCTGGCCGAGATCGAAAAGGTGAGCGCGCCCAGCATGACCCGGACTGTCGCCGGACTCGTCGAGCGAGGACTCATCGCGCGCACCGACGACCCGGCCGACCGCCGACAGGTGATCCTCACGCTCACGCCGGAGGCCGTCACCCTGCTGCGCGACATCCGCCGCAAGCGCGACGCCTGGATGTCGGTCCGGGTCGGCCGCCTCTCGCCCCAGGAGCAGGACATCCTGCGTCAGGCCTCAGCGATCCTCACCCGGGTGGCCGCGGAGTGAGCCCGACCTTCTCCTCGCTCAGCGTCCGCAGCTACCGCGTCTATGCCATGGGCGCGTTCGTGTCCAACATCGGCACCTGGATGGGTCGGGTGGCCCAGGACTGGCTCGTGCTCACCGAGCTGACTCATCACTCGTCGACCGCCCTCGGCATCGTCACGGGGCTGCAGTTCCTGCCGTTCCTGCTGCTGGCGCCCTGGGCGGGCATGATCGCCGACCGCTACCCGAAGCGGGCCATCCTCGCGATCACCCAGACCTCGTTGGCGCTGTCCTCCCTCGTGCTCGGCCTGCTGGTCGTCACCGGCTCCGCCCACCTCTGGATGGTCTACGCCATCGCCCTGTTCACCGGATTGGTCACCGCCGTCGACAACCCGGCGCGACAGACCTTCGTCTCCGAGATGGTGCCGCACGACCGGCTCGCCAACGCCGTGTCGCTCAACAGCGCCTCGTTCAACGCCGGCCGACTGGTCGGCCCGGGCGTCGCCGGCCTCACCATCGCGGCGTTCGGCACCGGCTGGACCCTGCTGCTCAACACCGGCACGTTCGTCGCCGTGCTCTTTGCGCTCGCCTCGATCCGCCGAGACGACCTGCGACCGGCCCCGATGCTCCGCCGAGGCAAGGGCGCGATCCGTGAGGGCGTCAGCTACGTCAGGACGCGACCGGACCTGCAGCTCGTCATGGCCCTGGTGTTCGTGCTCGGCACGTTCGGGATGAACTTCCAGATCACCACGGCCCTGATGGCGACCAAGCTGTTCCACAAGGGTCCCCAGGAGTACGGCCTGCTCGGCTCGATCATGGCGATCGGCTCACTGGCCGCGGCCCTGTTGTCCGCTCGGCGGGCCCGCCCGCGCCTGCGCGTGCTGCTCGTCGCCCTCGTGGGGTTCACGGTCTCGAGCGGCCTCGCTGCCCTCGCGCCGACCTACCCCCTGTTCGCGCTCGCCCTCATCCCGGTCGGCCTGTCGGCGCTCACCGCGCTGACCACGGCCAACGCGATGGTCCAGCTCAGCGTCGACCCGGCGATGCGGGGTCGGGTCATGGCGCTCTACATGGCGATCTTCATGGGTGGCACACCGCTCGGCGCCCCGGTCATCGGCTGGATCGGCGAGGTCTGGGGTCCGCGGTGGACCATCGGGATCGGGACGATCGCCGTGGGACTCATGCTGGTTGCCGTGTCCATCTGGATGGCCAGGCACGAGAATGTGCAGGTGAGCTACGAGTCCCAGCGGCGCCCGAGGATCCGCATCCGCACGGTCGCCCAGCCCACCGTCTCAGAGCCGATTCCCGAGGCGGTCCGGTGACGCCGGTCTTCCGCCGTCGGGTGACGATCGCGGTGCTGGTGATCGTCGTGGCCGTTGCCGTCGTGGCGAGCATCCTGCACTGAGTGGCCCTCCCGCCGTCCCGCGCCGGTCGTATGCCGGCCCGCGCCGGCCGAATGCCGAAGGCCCACCAGGAGGAGTACTGGTGGGCCTTCGTGGTAGCCGTGGGGGGGACGGCTACCGGGGTGGGGTCAGAGTCTGACGCAGGTCTTCGTCAGGGCGTTGTACACGTAGGGAGTGGGGCAGGTCGGGATCTTGAGGGGCCCAACGAGCGTCGGGGTCGGCGCCGGCGTCGGCGTGGAGGACGGCGACGGGCTGGGTGCGGGGGTGGGTGTCGGGGTCGAGCCCCCGCCAGTCAGGCCGCCGGTGAGGCCTCCCACGACGCCGCCGACGACACCTCCGACGCTGGGGGCGGGGGGCGTGCTCCCGGATCCCGTTCCGGCTGCGCTCGTGCCGCCGCTGCCCGTCCCACTGCCGGGTGTGCCGGGCGCGGCGACGATGGTCTTCGAGCCCGAGCCCGCCGAGGGCTTGGCGGCCGGCTTGGTGCTCGACGCCGGCTGGCTCGCGACGGCCGGGTTGTACTGGGCCATCGTCTGCGGGTCACCCGAGGGCAGGAACGGACTGCCGTTGCGCTGGTCCGGGGTCAGTGCCGAGGCCGGCTCGACGGTGTAGCCGCCGCGGTAGCCCGCCGCGATGGCGAGCACTTCGGCGGCATACGCGTCGCTCTGGTTGTAACGCAGGACCGCCGAGCGCGCGCCGGAGTCGGTGCTGAGGTCGCCGGGGCCCGAGCAGAGGTACACGGCGGTCGCGGCTGCGGCATCCGAGATGTTCTGGGGGTCCTTCTTGCCGTCGCCGTTGGCGTCGACCCCGACGACCTGCCAGGTGCTCGGGATGAACTGCATCGGGCCCACCGCGCGGTCCCAGGTGGTGTCGTGGTCGTAGACGCCGTTGTCGGTGTCGTGGATGACAGCGGTGCTGTTAGCACCGTTGAGCGGGATGCCGAAGATGCCGGGCCGCACCGTGCTGTCCTTGTCGATGCCGTTGCCGCCGTACCGACCGTGGTTGGACTCGACCTTGCCGATGGCCGCGATGAGCGCCCAGTCGATCTTGCAGCCGGGGTCGGCCGCATCGACGAGGGAGGCTGCGCGCTGGTAGGCAGCGAGCGCCAGGGCGGGGATGCCGTTGGCGGTCATCGTGCTCGGCAGGGCGGCTGGTCCGGCGGCGAACGACGTCGCGGACTGCTCCGGCGGAGCGGGCAGCGGCGGGAGCGTGGGCGCCTCGGGCTGGGCGAGCGGCGCCGACGGCACGGTGACGAGGGGCTTGGAGTCGGCCACGACGTGGGTGCCGCCGGGAGTGACCCCGGTGGTGGCCAGGGCCACCCCGGCCCCGATCAGGGCGATGGCGGGCACGCCGGCGGCAATGGTGCGCCACGGCTGTCGCGTCACGGCTTTCATGGTCTTGCTCCTCGACGTCGTTGTCCCACCCGGCAGGGATCACTGGGCTTAACGAGCAGATGAAGCCGAGGTTACGCGAGGGAGTGCCCGTAAAGGGCGCGAGGAGCGGGGACGATCAGCCCACAACGTGCTCAATGCACGCAATCAGGGCAGAGACGTCCTCGGGGTCGACAGCCGGGAAGGTCGCCACCCGCAGCTGGTTGCGGCCGAGCTTGCGGTACGGCTCGACATCGACGACACCGTTGGCCCGCAGGGTCTTGGCGATCGCCGACGCGTCGATGTCGTCGGCGAAGTCGATCGTCGCCACGACCTGCGAGCGGGCGGCGGGATCCGCGACATACGGCGTCGTGTATGCCGTGCGCTCGGCCCAGTCGTAGAGGCGGCCGGAGGAGTCAGCCGTGCGCTTGACGGCCCAGTCGAGGCCGCCCTGGCCGTTGATCCAGTCGATCTGCGAGCGCAGCAGGGCCAGCGTGCCCAGGGCCGGGGTGTTGTAGGTCTGGTTCAGGCGGCTTGTTGGAGATCGCCGTGGGGAGGCTGAAGAAGTCGGGCACCCAGCGACCGCCGGCGGCGATCTCCTCGACCCGGGCGAGCGCCGCGGGGGAGAAGGCGGCGAGCCAGAGGCCACCGTCGGCGGCGAAGCACTTCTGGGGGCCGAAGTAGTAGACGTCGGTCTCGCTGACGTCGACCGGCAGGCCGCCGGCACCACTGGTCGCGTCGATGAGGACGAGGGCGCCGTCGTCGGCCCCGGCGACGCGGGTGACCGGCGCCATGACGCCAGTGGAGGTCTCGTTGTGGGGCCAGGCGTAGACGTCGACGCCAGCCTCGGCCCTCGGCTGGGCGAGGGTGCCGGGGTCGGCCTTGATGACCGTCGACTCGCCGAGGAAGGGAGCGTTGCTGGTGACCGTGGCGAACTTGCTGGAGAACTCGCCGAACGCCAGGTGCTGGGCGCGCTCGCGGACCAGGCCGAACGCGGCGATGTCCCAGAACGCGGTCGAGCCGCCGTTGCCGAGGATGATCTCGTAGCCGTCGGGGAGGCTGAACAGCTCGGACAGACCCTCACGCACGGCGCCCACGAGGTTCTTGACCGGGGCCTGGCGGTGTGAGGTGCCCAGCAGGGTGGTGGCCAGTCCCGCGAGGTAGTCGACCTGCTCAGGGCGGACCTTCGACGGGCCGGAGCCGAACCGTCCGTCCTTGGGCAGCAGGTCGGCGGGGATGGTCTGCACAGCGGTCGTCTCGGTCACGCGCGACAGTCTCTCACCCCGTCCCGAGGCGTGGGACATGAGGTCCACCACCCGGACCACCGCCCGTCGCCGCCTGACTCGCAGCAACCTCTGCTTGCAGAGATTGCTGCCGTAAGGACAGGTTGCTGCATACCGCAGGGGCAGCAACCTGAGCTCGAGCGGGGTGTTATCGGCTCAGGCCGAGCGGCGTCTCCTGGCGCGCAGGATCGCCTCGTTGATCCGCGCTCGGACCAGACGCGCGTCGTCGGCCTCCGACCAGATGAACCGGACCACCTCACGCCCGCTATCCCGGAGCCGGTCCTCGCGCCACTTCTCCCTGGCCAGTGCCTGTCGCAGCTGTTCCGGCGTCGGGTTCGCCACGCCGCCGGCATACTTCGCGAGACCGTCGAACTCGATGGCGACGGGGTGGTCGTCGAGCTCGAAGTCCACACGCCACTTCCGGCCCAGGAACGTCACCGGGATCTGCGGGGTGAAGCGGTACCCGAGCACTCGCATGGTGTGGGCCAACCGAGACTCACCGACGGACTCGTGTCGACCGTCCGCGTGGGCGAGAAGGCTCCGAACCCCAGGTATGCCGGGTGCGCCCGCATGTGCCCGGATGGCCGCCGCGAGCTCCTCGGTGGTGACGAGGCCCTGATGCAGGGCGTTGTCGGCGGCGACAAGGCTCTCCAAGGGCAGCGGCGCGACGCCGCGAGCGGGAGGCCGCAGTCCGACCTGGACCACGGCGGTTGCCAGAGGGACCGTCCTCAGTCCGCTTGGCGCGAGGACGGGAGGGAGTCCGACGGCCGGATGCAGCATCGCGGCGGGGCGGTGACGCGAGTGGTCGTCCTCCGAGCGACACAGCTGGGCGACCCCGAGGTCCGATCGCCAGACCTCCACGTCGTGCAGCACCAGCGCAGAGTGGTGGCTGGCCACAGCGCGCCCGGCAAACGACCGCAGCAGCGCGGCGACGAGCAGCCGGTGCTGCCGACGGGCCGACTCGAAGGAGTCCGCGCCCTCCCAAGGCGGCCGTTCGGCGCCGGGTGGGCATACGGCATACCACCCTCGGATGAGGCGGCGAACCGTGCCGGCCTTGACCAGCCGCCGCAGGTCGGAAGGGCCGAGTCCAAGGGCGGTGGCGTCGGCGGTCGACACCACGCCGTGCTTGGCCAAGTCGTGCAGTTCCACCTGTGCAGGGTGCCCGATTCGAGCGGGTGCGCGCTGAGGGCCTGTGGACAACCCGAAGTGGGCTAGCAGTCAGCAGACGTTGCTGCCCCAGTGGTAGGCAGCACCATGGGTGCCGTGCAGCAACCTCTGCAAGCAGAGGTTGCTGCACGACGGGCAGGGAGCCGCGGTCAGGCGCGGTAGCCGGCCACGGCCTCGAGGCCGCGGGGGGCCTCGCCGATGTAGCGCGCACTCGGTCGGATCAGCCGCCCCGTCTTCTTCTGCTCGAGGATGTGCGCCGACCAGCCAGCCGAGCGGGCACAGCTGAACATCGGGGTGAACATCGAGGCCGGGACCTCGGCGAAGTCGAGCAGTACCGCGGCCCAGAACTCGACGTTGGTCTCGAGCACGCGGTCAGGACGACGTTCGCGCAGCTCGGTCAGAGCCGCCTGCTCCAACGCGGCCGCCACCTCGTACCGCGGGGCGTCGAGGCGCTGGCAGGTCGCGCGCAGCACGCGGGCGCGCGGGTCCTCGGCGCGGTAGACCCGGTGCCCGAAGCCCATCAGGCGCTCGCCGCGGTCGAGGACTCCCTTGACGTATGCCGTGGCGTCGCCGGTCTCCTCGACGCCCTCGATCATGTGCAGCACGCGCGAGGGGGCGCCGCCGTGCAGCGGACCCGACATGGCGCCCACGGCACCGCTGAGGCAGGCCGCGACGTCGGCGCCGGTGGAGGCGATGACCCGGGCAGTGAAGGTCGACGCGTTCATGCCGTGCTCGGCGGCGCTCACCCAGTACGCGTCGACGGCCTCGACGTGCTTGGGGTCGGGTTCGCCGCGCCAGCGGATCATGAACCGCTCGACGATGGTCTTGCCCTTGTCGACATCGCGCTGGGGCACCATGGGGCGCTCCTGCCCACGGGCCGACTGCGCCACGAAGGACAGAGCCATGACCGAGGCGCGGGCGAGGTTGTCGCGGGCCTCCTCGGGCTCGATGTCGAGCAGCGGCTTGAACCCCCACAGGGGCGCCAGCTGGGCGAGGGCCGACTGCACGTCGACGCGGACGTCACCGGAGTGCACCGGCAGCGGGAACGGCTCGGCCGGCGGCAGTCCTGGGTCGAACTCGTTGTCGACCAACAGGCCCCAGACCTGACCGAACGCCACCCTGCCGACGAGGTCCTCGATGTTCACGCCGCGATAGCGCAGCGAGCCGCCTTCCTTGTCGGGTTCGGCGATCTCTGACTCGAAGGCGATGACGCCCTCGAGTCCGGGCTTGAAGTCGCTGTCGGACATCAGTGTCCTCTCGGCCTGGTCGTGAAGGAGGGCTGGTGCCCGATTCCTACTGGCGGGTTCATTCTGCCTTGTCGGGCTGATGAGTCACCATTGCCGGGTGCTGAGAGCCGAGACCGACTACGACGCGGAGGTGCTGACGGGCGACCTTTCCGGTCAGTCGGCACCGCACGCCCGTTTCCTCGAGTGCACCTTCCAACGGTGCGACCTGTCGGACGTGAAGCTCACGCGGGCGCGCTTCGGCGATACCGGGCTGTATGCCGTGCACGGCGCGGGCCTGGACCTCGCCGAGTCCACGTGGCTGGACTGCGTGGTCCAGGGGGCGCGGCTCGGGGCCGTCCAGCTCTACGGCGCCGAGCTGCGTCGGGTGCGGTTCGAGGGCTGCAAGATCGAGTTCCTCAACCTGCGCGGCGCCACCCTGCTCGACTGCCAGTTTGTCGACTGCCAGTTGCTCGAGCCTGACTTCTCCGAGGCGAGCCTGACGCAGGTCTCGTTCGAGGGGTCGCGGCTGGTGACGCCGGAGTTCGGCCGGGCGACGCTGCGCGACGTCGACCTCAGTGCGGCCGAGGTGGTCGGCCCCCGTGGGCTCACCGGGCTCAGGGGCGCCACGATCTCCTCACTGCAGCTCATCGACCTCGCGGCCGCGTTCGCCGCCGAGCTCGGCGTCATCGTCACCGACTAGGCAGGGGCCCAAGCGGCGTCGCCCTTTCCCCTTGGGTGGGGCTGCGTCATTTCCCGACCACTCGAACGTCTCGTCATACGAGCCCGCCTCCCACCCGAACCATCGCTCATCTGCTGTTCCTCGCGGGTTCGCCGGCGCTGTGCTGATGGAGGACCGATGTTTCGAAGGACTTGCATCTTCGCCGTGGTGGCAGCCGTTCTGGTCCCACCGCTCTCCCAGCCCGCTTGGGCTGCCGACAATGCGTGCTCGAAGGGCTCAAGAACTCCGGTGTCGGATTTCCGCGGAGCATGTTTGAAGAACAGGACAACGCACGTCGATGCAATGAGTGGCGGACCAGGCGACCGGGCTGAGGCTGTCCGCTCGTCGGTGGAAATCACGCGGACTGACGATGCGCCACACCGACGGAGTGCCACGGCGCGAGTCGGCACTTCGGACGTCGCGGGACCGACGATTACCGACCCCGGCCCCACACATCCGGTCTTGTATTGCAGCTATGGCAACTACCTCTTCCGCGATCCGAGCGGCAACATGAACCTTCGATACAACTGTCCATATCGCAACATCAATTGGTCGTGGACGATGTCCCCAGCACTGCTTGCGATCTCTATCGGGACATGTACCGAGAGAGGCATGAATTACACCGTCAATGGAGGTCCGAAACCCAAGAACGCGCCTCACGTCGCGCCGTGCAACTACATCTTTCATGGAACACTGGCTGGCGTGTCCAACGCCGATGTTGTCTCGTACACCGACGAAGTTGACTTCCCGGTAAAGGGAGGTACCGCGCACGTCCATGTTTTCGGAACCGTCATCGCCTCCAGTTCCTGAGGTGGTCGTCAAGGCTGCTGACGCGGTTGACGCCTCACTGGCCCGAGTGGTTGCCCACTCCATTCGCTTCTCGGGGGCGAGGTCGTCAGGCGACCCAGATGGCCAGTACTTGGCGTCCTTCGACGCTGAGGGTCAGCAGGTGGACGTCTACGCGATGGACGGCGATCCCGCCTCAGCAGCGCTGGCGATCGCGAGTGCGCTCGCCGACGAGCTCTCCGAGCTCTTCTGGGGAGAGGCGATCCCGCCGTGCCCGGGTCATGCCCACCCGATGACGCCGCAGGTGAGCGGCGCGGGAGCTGTTGTGTGGGCGTGCCCGGTCGATGGGCGACCGGTCGACCAGATCTGGCCCGTCTAGGCAGGATCCCGAGACCCCTACGGTCGGCGGTCGGGCCTAGGGTCGCCCTGTGCCGCTGCTCCTGGACCTGACCCCGTTGCGGGTGAACCCGGCATACCGGCGGTTGTATGCCGGGTTCACGCTGTCCAACGTCGGCTCGCAGCTCGCCGTGGTCGCGGTCGGACTGCAGGTCTACGACCTCACGCGGTCCACGGCTGCGGTGGGCATCGTGGGTCTGTGTGCGTTGGTGCCGCTGGTCCTCATGGGGCTCTACGGCGGCACCCTCATCGACCACTTCGACCGCCGCACCGTGGGGTTGGTGGCGCAGGGCGTGGCCTTCGTCGCGAGCGTGCTCTGCGCCACCCAGGCGTGGCTCGGCAACACCCAGGTGTGGGTCCTCTACGCGCTCGTCGCGTTGTGGAACGGCGCGTATGCCGTCTCGTCGCCGGCGCGCACCTCGATCTACCCGCGGATCCTCACCCGAGAGCAGCTGCCGGCCGCCAACGCCCTGTCGGTGTTCGCGATGAACTCGGCGATGACGGTGGGGCCGCTCATGGCGGGCGTGCTCGTCGACTGGGGCGGCTTCCGGGCGGCGTACACCACCGATGCGGTCATCACCACGGCTGCGCTGTGGGGGCTGGCCCGGCTCCAGCCGCTGCCCCCTGAGCCGGCGACCGACGGGTCCGCGCCGACCCGGCCGGGGCTGCGGTCGGTGCTCGACGGCTTCGCGTTCCTCGCGACCCGGCCCAACGTGCGGATGACCTTCGTCGCCGACATCTGCGCGATGCTGCTCGCCCAGCCACGGGTGCTGTTCCCGGCGGCGGGTGCCGTGATCTTCGGCGGGGGTGCGAAGACGGTCGGTGCGCTCAGCGCGGCCGCTGCCGTCGGGGGCATCGGCGCCATGTTCTTCTCGGGGCGCCTCGGCCACGTGCGCCGTCAGGGGTTGGCGATCCTCGTGTCGATCGTGGGATGGGGGGCTGCG